>CAYGZV010000001.1:0-59760 GCA_964354425.1 uncultured Rhodoplanes sp.
CGTAGCGCCCGGGTCCTGGAAAGGCTTTTGGCAAAACCGCAAGCCTTTCCGCCTTGCCGAAGGCGAGGCGCATGCGCCGGACAGAGCGGCGCCCCTTGCAGAACGCGCTCCTCAGGCCTTCGTCTTGTCGGCCTCCGCCGCACTCAGCCGGTCAAGCCGCTTCTGCATCTCTTCAAGCTGCCGCTTCAGCGCGCTGATCTCGTCGATCGGGCGATCGGACTTTGCGCCCTCGCCGGCTTCCTCGCCCTGACCTTCCTGCCGGGCAAAGGGCGTGAACATTGTGAAGGCGCGCTGGAATATGTCCATGTTCCGCCTCACCTGCTCCT
The DNA here is from genome assembly GCA_964354425.1 of uncultured Rhodoplanes sp. GTDB lineage: Bacteria > Pseudomonadota > Alphaproteobacteria > Rhizobiales > Xanthobacteraceae > Rhodoplanes. The sequence continues at coordinate 327 of CAYGZV010000001.1, forward strand.
CGATGGTTCCGAGACGTCCGACCCCCCACGCCTGCGCCATCTGCTCGCGGAACTTCTCCTGCTCGCGCGAAAACAGGTCGAGCGAGCTTTCGAGGTAGCGCGGCACCAGCATCTGCATGCTGTCGCCGTAGAACCGGATCAGCTGACGGAGAAAAGTAATCGGCAAGAGGTTCTGCCCCTGCTTGTTCTCCTGCTCGAAGATGATCTGGGTCAAAACGGAGCGGGTGATGTCTTCACCGGTTTTCGCGTCGTAGACTACAAAGTCCTCGCCCATCTTCAACATGCCTGCGAGGTCTTCGAGCGTTACATAGGTGCTCGTACCAGTGTTGTAGAGCCGTCTGTTAGCATACTTCTTGATGATGACCGGAGATTCAGACTTGGCCATGAGGATGTTCGCCATAGGCCGGCAAGCCGGCGAGAAATCGGATGCGAGCATACGCTCATACCCGCAGAGCGGCCCGCGAAAAAAAAATAAGCCCTTTTCTTGAAACGGGCTACCGTTTTGTGCAACTGCTTCCTCGGCGTGCAGAGCGTCGCCCGCCTAGCCAAGCCGGAGGCGGTCGACACACCTCTGCGGCCCTCTGATAGTCGGTCACGAGAGAACGGCGTTGACCAGTCGCCGGGGATGCTCGACAAAGGCGCCGGAATAGCCACGCAGTCACGGGGCCCCGACTCTCGCGGGCCGAATAAGCAGAGAAGCCGGCTTGGCGCAGCGGACACCGCTTCGACCGCCGATCAAACCCAAGAAGGAGCTATCGGAATGAAAGACGACATCGTCATCGTTAGTGCAGCGCGTACGGCGGTCGGCAATTTCAACGGCGCATTCAGCACCCTCCCGGCCCATGACCTCGGCTCGATCGCCATCAAGGCTGCTCTCGAGCGCGCCAAGGTCGACGCTAAGCAGGTTTCGGAAGTCATTATTGGGCAAATTCTCGTCGCCGGTCAGGGCCAGAACCCGGCTCGTCAGGCTTCGATCAATGCCGGCATCCCGGTCGAGGCGCCAGCGTGGGGCATCAACCAGCTTTGCGGCTCGGGCCTGCGGACGGTCGCGCTCGGCGCCCAGCAGCTCATCGAAGGCAGCGCGGACGTGGTGGTCGCCGGCGGCCAGGAATCGATGACGCTTTCGCCGCATTTCGCCTATCTGCGCACCGGCGTGAAAATGGGCGACCTCAAGCTTGTCGACACGTTGCTTCATGACGGCCTGAACGACGCCTTCCATAAGTATCACATGGGCGTCACCGCCGAGAACGTCGCCAAGAAGTGGCAGATCACCAAGCAGATGCAGGACGAATTCGCCTGCGCCTCGCAGAACAAGGCCGAGGCCGCGCAGAAGGCGGGCAAGTTCAAGGAAGAGATCGTGCCGGTCACGATCAAGGGCCGGAAGGGCGACACGATCGTCGACACCGACGAGTTCCCGCGCCACGGCGTGACGGTCGACCAGCTCGCCAAGGTTCGCCCCGCCTTCGACAAGGAAGGTTCGGTGACCGCCGCGAACGCCTCCGGCATCAATGACGGCGCGGCGATGGTCGTGCTGATGCGCGCGAGCGACGCCGCCAAGGGCGGCCACCCGGTGCTCGGCCGCATCGCGGCCTGGGCGCATGCCGGCGTCGACCCGGCGATCATGGGCACGGGCCCGATCCCGGCCACCCGCGCCGTGCTTAAGAAGGCCGGCTGGAAGATCGAGGACCTCGAGCTGATCGAGGCCAACGAAGCTTTCGCCGCGCAGGCCTGCGCCGTGAACAAGGACCTCGGCTGGGACCTCAGCAAGGTCAATGTCAACGGCGGAGCGATTGCGCTCGGCCATCCGATCGGCGCGTCCGGCACCCGCATTCTGGTCACGCTCCTGCACGAGATGCAGCGGCGCAACCTGAAGAAGGGCCTCGCCACGCTGTGCATCGGCGGCGGCATGGGCATCGCCATGTGCATCGAGCGCTGACAAGCGCATGACGAATAGCGGGCGTCACTGCCCGCCATCGTCTGTTAGGATTGGGGGCTCGGCGATCCGAGCCCCCGTTTTTTCGCGGTAAGGCCGAAGCGGCGGCCGTTTCCGATTGATAGACCGTCATGTCGCTCGACGTCGTCGACCTGCGCAATTTCTATGCCCAGCAACTCGGCAAGCTCGCGCGGCGCTTCATCGGCCTCGGGATCAGAGCGCGCTGGCCGGACACGCATGGGCAGCGCGTGGTCGGGTTCGGCTATGCCACCCCCTATCTCGGCCTGTTTCGCGAGGAAGCCGAGCGCTGCCTCGCCTTCATGCCGGCCGGGCAAGGCGTGATCAAATGGCCGACCGCCCGGCCCGCGCTGGCGGCGCTGGTCGAGGAGTACGATCTGCCGCTGCTCGATCTGTCGGTCGACCGCATCATCCTCGTGCATGCGCTCGAAATGTCCGACGACGCTTCCTCCTTGCTGCGCGAATTATGGCGGGTGCTGGCCCCGGGCGGGCGGCTCCTGCTCGTGATCCCGAACCGGCGCGGGCTGTGGGCGCGGATGGACACGACCCCATTCGGCTACGGGCGGCCCTATTCGCGGTCGCAGATTTTGCATCTGTTGCGGGAGACCTCTTTCACGCCGACGTCCTGGGGCGAGGCGCTCTACATGCCGCCGATCCCGCGCGGCTGGCTCATTCGCTCGGCGGTGGCTTGGGAGCGCACCGGCCGCACCATCTCGGCGCCGTTCGCCGGCGTGCATATCGTCGAGGCGATGAAGCAGGTCTACCGCGCCATTCCCGCGCGGCGCGAGAAGCGCCGCCTCGTGCCGGCGCTGGAGCCGGCCCTTGTTCCTTCACCGAGCGTAGCGGCGTGAGGGGCGCCGACCCCGCTCCCCGTCCGGCGCGAACGTCACGGCTTGCGGGCAATCGACGGCCACGGCCTATGTGCCGCTTTCCTTCGCGCCGGGGAGGCCTTCCAGTTCGACTGGAGTTCCCGTGCTATGGCTTTTTCCGCAACAGCGGCGATGTCTTGCGCCGGTTAGCGCGGCCGTGCTTGAAACGCGTTCTTGCTCAATCGATTCTTTGCGGACGGCCCCCTGTTCTGATGCCCGAGGTGCAACAGTTATTTCGGACGGCCCCTGAAGCAGATTTCTTAAACCAGCACCGACCCGAGGAGCCCTGAAACCCTGGTTTAACGTAAGTCCATGCCTGACATTGGTTGCCCTCACTTTGGCAGGCGAAACTACAGTCCACCGCCGATTGTGATTGAGTGTTCTTATAGTCTCGCCCTGGCCGATCGATGTTCCGCTCGAAGCTGTAAAACTTAGATTGCGCTACAGCGTGAAGAGGGGAACCGATCACAAACCCTAACAAAACCAAGACGAGTATATGCATAACCATTTCTCCCCAGAACAACTGCGGCATGTAATCATGACGCTAGCAACTACAGCATGCGCTATCCCTACATTATTGGCAATTCGAAGTGAGGTCAGCCGCGCAGCGCAGCGCGTCGGTTTCGGCGCAAAACTCTCGCCTTCCTTATGCGGATTCTGCCGCTGGCCTTCGCTTCGCCCGCACCATCCTGGCGATGCTACGCGTCGAGCTCGGGATAGTGTCGGAAAATGCCCTCTTCGCTGAAGGGGAGGCGGCGGTCGGAGGAAAGATAGGCGGCGATGCGGGGGCGCGCGGCCACGCGATCGTGCAGCGCCACGGTGTGCGGGAGCTTGCGCTCCAGGCGCTTCATCATCTGCGGAAAGGCATAGCGCAGCCCGGCCACGACCTGGAACAGCGAGAGGTCCGCATAGCTGAGCGAACCGCCGACCAGATGTTTCCCGCGTCCGTTGCGCGCGAGCACGGATTCGAAATAGCCCAAATATTTCGGCGCGCGGTTCTTGCGGAAATCGTCGGCGCGGCGCGCCGCCTCCCCCTTCTGGTCCTCGTAGTAGAGGCTCGCGCCGACGGGATGGTGGGTATCGTGAGCCTCCCCGACGAAGTCGGCGATCGTGAGCTGGAGCTGGTTGGTCCACAGCCGCCCCGCCTCGTTGGCCGGAGCAAGCCCGTGCCGCAACCCGAGGAACATCAGGATGTTCGCGGTCTGCGCGATCACAAGCCGGCCCGACTTCAGAAATGGCGGCGCGAAGGGCGGGCGGGGACTCCGATCGTCGTCGAGCAGCGCCAGCATCGCAGGCATGCCGCCGCTCTCCTTCTTCGTTTCGCGCGCGACATCGACATAGCGCGCCCCCGCCTCTTCCAGCGCGAGGCGAACGAATTCGCCGCGCCCCTGGATCGTCGGCCAGTAGTACAGCTCGTAGGCCATGGAACATCCCTCGCAGAAGTCAGTCGGGCCATCAGTCCTCGTTCGAAGAAGCCGCGCGCGTCTCGGTGACGCGGGCGGACCTCAGCGCGGCGATCTCGCTCAGCAGAACGTCGCGGGACGCCGAAAAGAACGCGAGCAGGCGCTCGATCTCCTGATCGGACAGTTCGAGCATCAGCTTGCGCATCCGCGTCTGCAGCGACGCGTAGAGCGGCATGATGTCCGTCTCGACGCGCGGAAGCCGGCGTACGAAGACCTTGCGGCGATCGCGAAGGTCGCGCTCGCGCCGCGCCAGGCCGGCCGCTTCCAGCCGATCGATCAGGCCGGTGACGGCGCCCGTCGTCAGTCCGGTCGCGGCCGCGAGTTCTCCCGCCGTCACGCGGCCTCTCAGAACGATCATATCGAGGCACTCGAGATCCCTGCCGGAAATCCCGAGACGGTCGGCCACCACGCTGCTGAAAACGACCCCGAGCCCGCTCGATTCCCGAATCGCGGCTTCGAGGTCCTGAAGCCGCCGATCGCTGGGGGCGGGTGCGTTTGACATCGTCAGCAATTACCTTTATACACTAACTATCTTAGTATTAAAGATACTCGATGATCAAGGGGCATGACTGCTTTTCGGCATGTCTCGAATTGTGAGTCGTGCAACCGCCTGATGGAATCCCGAGGCAACCCGGTTGCCCACAGCCGAAAATGGAGTCACGAGAGCGCTTGACGCTTTGGAACTCGCCGGTCGGCCGCCGCATTGGCCGGCCTCGCTCCTGCGCCGCTCGGGACCGCGCCGGCTGGCCGGAGCCATGCTCGTGCGGGGCCGCGGACGCTTCTCTTCGTGGGTAGGCCGCTTGTCGCAGTGAGTGACAACCCTACTTCACGAGGCACATCTTTCGACGCAATTAACGTGTATCCGTCCGCGCCGGCGGATAAGTCTCGCGTAGCTGCGGACGTTTTCCAGTTCGCTGGAACGGACAACAATGGTAAGTCGGCATCGCTCGATCGGCGATTGTCGGAGCAAGACATGGACGATCGGACCAAGCTGCTCAATTCCCTGGCGATCCACCGCGACACGGCCACGAAGCCGCGGCGCGCCCGCGCCTATCCGGTCTGGACATTGGCCGCCTTGGGAGCGCTCCTTGTCGCGGGCGCCGCCCTCTGGGTCGTTTTCCCTCGCCAAGACGCGGGTCGCGGGGCCGGGGTGTCCGTCGCGAGCGCGGAGACGGCGCCGCGCCCGGCCGCTCCCGAGCGTTCCGCCGCCGCGGTCCAGCGCACACGTCCGGGCGGGCTTGCCGCATCCGGCTATGTCGTCGCGCGCCGCAAGGCGACGGTCGCCGCCGAGATTACCGGCAAGGTGACCGAGGTGCTGATCGAGGAAGGCATGGTCGTCGAGTCCGGGCAGGTCCTCGCCCGGATCAAGAGCCGGCTGACCGAGACTGACGTCGCTTTGGCGCAATCGCGCGCCAATGGCGCGGAGGCGGCCGTCACCGCCATCGCGGCCGATCTCCGCGAGGCGGAGCGCATTTACACGCGCACCCAGAGCCTCGCGCAAAAAAGCTTCGCGAGCGAAGCCGACATGACCCGCTCCGAATCGCGGGTCTATGTCCTGCGCGCGCAGCTGAACCAGGCGCGCGCCCAGCATGAGACGGCGAAGCTCGAAGCCCAGCGCTATGGCGAGGTGCTCGATCAGCACAGCATCCGTGCGCCCTTCGGCGGCGTCGTGGTCGACCGCAGCGCGCAGCCCGGCGAGATGATCTCTCCCCTGTCGGCGGGCGGAAGCTTCACCCGCACGGGCATCTGCACCATCGTCGACATGGATTCGATCGAGATCGAGGTGGACGTGAACGAGGCCTTCATCGGCCGCGTCCACAAGGACGGCGCGGTCGCCGCGGTGCTCGACGCCTATCCCGACTGGACGATCCCGGCCTATGTCATCGCCATCGTGCCCACGGCCAATCGCGAAAAGGCGACCGTGCGCGTGCGCATCGGGTTCCGGCAGAAGGACCCGCGCATCCTGCCCGACATGGCGGTCAAGGTGACATTTCTCGAAGGCGGCGGCCCGGCCGGCGAGAAGACCTCGTCCGCGCAGTAGTCGCCTCTTCTCGCTCATACCGGAGAACTTATGTCGATGTCCGACATGCTCGTTGGTTTATTCCAGGTCTCCAAGGGCTTCGTGAAGGGCAAGGAGGAGATCGGCATTTTCGATCGGCTCGACCTCACGATCCCCGCGAGGGACTTCGTCGCGGTGATGGGCCCGTCCGGATCGGGCAAGACGACGCTGCTCAATCTGCTCGGCGGGATCGACCGGCCGGACAGCGGCGAGATTCACATCGCCGGCGTGCGCATCGACACCCTTTCGGAAGGCGAACTCGCGCGCTGGCGGGCCGCCAATGTCGGATTCGTGTTCCAGTTCTACAATCTCATGCCGATGCTGACCGCCGCGCAGAATGTCGAACTGCCGCTGCTGCTCACCAGTCTGCACAAGGCGGAGCGGCGCGACCATGTCGCGACGGCGCTGAAGATCGTCAATCTCGCCGACCGCGCCAAGCATTATCCGCGCGAAATGTCGGGCGGCCAGCAGCAGCGCGTCGCGATCGCCCGCGCGATCGTGTCGGACCCGAAGCTCCTGCTCTGCGACGAGCCGACCGGCGACCTCGACCGCCATTCGGCCGACGAAATCCTCGGGATGCTGACCATCCTCAACCGCGACCTCGGCAAGACCATCGTGATGGTGACGCATGATCCGGCCGCAGCGCGCTACGCCCGCCGCACCCTTCACCTCGACAAGGGGCATTTCGTCGAGAAGGAGCTCGCGGCGTGAACGATTTCGTCCTCATCCGCAAGAACCTGTTCCGCAAGAAGCTGCGGGCGGTGCTGATGATCGTGTCGATCCTGATCGCGTTTGCGATTTTCGGCGTGCTTACCGCATTCGAGCGCGCCTTCAATTCCGGCGAGCAGTTGGCGGAAGACGACCGGCTGGTGGTGGTCAACAAGATCAATTTCACCCAGCCGCTGCCGATCGCCTATTTCAATCGCGTGCGCGCGATGGACGGGGTGCGCCAGGCGACGCACGCCAACTGGTTCGGCGGCTACTTCCAGGACCCGAAGAACTTCCTGATCGTCTTCGCGGTCGAGCCGGACACCTATCTGCATATCCTGGACAGCGACTACGAGTTCACGCCCGAGATGCGCGAAGCCTTCATCCGCGAGCGCACGGGGGCGCTGGTCGGTGAAACGCTCGCGAGGAAATGGGGCTGGAAGGTCGGCGACCGCGTGCCGATCGCGAGCAACATCTTCTCGCAGAAGAACGGCTCGCGCAGCTGGGACATGACCATCGTCGGCATCTTCAAGAACCGCAAGCCGCAGGCCGACACCAATCTCATGCTATTTCAATACGAGTATTTCGACGAGACCCGCTCCTTCGGCAAGGACACGATCGGCTGGCTGGTGCTGCAGACCGCCTCGCCCACGGTCAACGACCGCGTCGCGAAAGCGATCGACCAGAATTTCGCCAACTCCTCGTTCGAGACGGCGACCGACACCGAGAAGGCCTTCAACAAGGCGTTCGTGGCGCAGCTCGGCAACATCGCGCTCATCGTGCAACTGGTGGTCGGAGCTGCCTTCGTGACCATCCTGATGATCGTCGGCAACACCATGGTGATGGCCGTGCGCGAACGCACGCGCGAAATCGGCGTCCTGAAAACGCTCGGCTTTTCCGGCGGACGGGTGCTGCGGCTCGTGCTTGGCGAAACCTTGCTGCTCGCGATCGTCGGCGGCCTTCCCGGCATCGGCCTCGCCGCGCTCGCAACGATGAGCATGCGCGACAGCATGGCGAATTTCGTTCCCGGGCTCACCCTCGATCCATCGATCCTCGCGATCGCGCTCGTGCTGATGATCGGCCTTGGGCTCGCGACCGGCCTTGCGCCGGCGATCCACGCCTTCCGCCTCAAGATCGCCGACGCCATGGGGCGGGGCTGAGCCATGCGCGCGCTTCTCCTGCAAGTCATCGCCGTCACGGCGATCAATCTCCGCAGCATCCCGCAACGCTTCTGGCTGTCCCTCTCCACCGTCGTCGCGGTCGCCCTCGTCGTGATGGTGCTGCTGTCGTTTCTCGCCATGGCGTACGGCTTTCAGCGCACATTGAAGAGCGCCGGGGCCGAGGACATCGCAATCGTGCTGCGCGGCGGCTCCCAGTCGGAGATCAACAGCAGCATCACGCGCGAGCAGGTCCGCCTGATCGAGGACGGCCCGGGCATCGCCCGCGGCGCCGATGGAAAGCCGCTGGTGTCGGCCGAACTGTATATCGTGGTCGACGGCATCAAGCGGTCGAGCCAGACCAAGGCCAATATCCCCTTGCGGGGAATCGACGAGGACGGCGCCGCGCTGCGCAAGGACGTCACGCTCGTCGCCGGGCGCATGTTCAATCCGGGCGCCAACGAGATCGTCGTCGGCAAGAGCCTGCTCACCCAGTTCCAGGGCTTCGACCTCGGCGAGCGGGTGAAGTTCCTGACCAGCCAGTGGACGGTCGTCGGCGTGTTCGCGGCGGACGGCAGCGTGTTCGAGTCGGAAATCTGGGGCGACCTGCCCGTCGTGCAGAGCCTGTTCAACCGCAACAATGTGTTCCAGACGGTGCGCGCCCGGGTCGACAGCCCGGCCGATCTGGCCGAGTTGAAGCGCTACGCCGACACCGATCCGCGTCTCAAGCTCGACGTGAAATCGGAGCAGGAATATTTCGCCGAACAGTCTTCGCAGACCTCCGACCTCATCCAGAAGCTCGGCTGGCCGCTCGCGATCGCGATGGCGCTCGGCGCGCTCGCGGGGGCGCTCAACACGATGTACAGCTCGGTCGCCGCGCGCTCGGTCGAGATCGCGACGCTGCGCGCGATCGGCTTCGGCGGCTTCCCCGCTTTTGTCGGCACGCTCACCGAGTCTCTGCTCCTCGCCGGGATCGGCGGCGTCCTCGGAGCGGTCGCGACCTATCTCGTGTTCGACGGGTTCACCGCCTCGACGCTCGGCTCCGGATTCACCCAGGTGGTGTTCAGCTTCAAGCTGACGCCGGCGCTCATCGGACAGGGTTTGGCGCTCGCCTTGCTCGTCGGACTAATCGGCGGACTGCTTCCCGCCATTCGCGCCGCGCGCCTGCCGATCGTGCAGGGGCTGCAGGGCTGACGCGCGCATATGCGTCCTGCGCGCGGACATTCATCGTCGGCGATGCGCATTGCTGACCTCTGCGTCCGAAGCGTTTCGCACACGCTGCGCGCCTGTAATTTTCAGAAGACCGACGATCTTGCGCAGCCCGCGCGCGCCGCGGAACGCGATCCTGTGTTCACGACGGATGACGCGAGACACAGTCAGCGAAAAATGATGGTTCGCATGCCGCCGAACCGGTTTTTTGCTCCGGATCGGCCCCGGCGAAGCAGGCGCTACGGGCCGAAACGGCCGCGCTGGCAAGAGATTTGTGTCGTCAGCTTCAAGCACCTGGAAAGGCTGACATTTTTTCCCTGATTCCGAGCGCGGTCGGGCGCTTTAGGAGTGAACCTCAGTTCATCCCTTCAGGCCCCATATCTGGCAGCCGGCACCGCCGACCTCACCCACATGTCGCGCCCGGACGGCCTGAGCGGGGTGGGGGCTTCAAGGGAGGGCGAATATGGCACTATCCCACCTGCAAATCAGGCCGGAACAGGAAGTCCATGCCGTCGCGCGCCATGCTTTACCGCCGTCCCAGCGAGCCCCAGGCGATCGAGGTGATCTTCGACGAGGAGATCTACCTCGTGCGCCTTCGCCGGCATCGCCAGGCGCGCCGTTACACGCTGCGAATCCAAGCGGCGACGCGCGATGTCGTGCTGACGATGCCTCCGCGCGGCACGTTGCGCGAAGCCTGCGACTTCGCGCGCAAGCATGGCGGCTGGATCGCGACCCGTCTGTGCCGGATGCCGGCGGCGGCGCCGTTCGCGCCCGGCACCGTTCTGCCGCTGCGCGGAGTTCCCCATCGCGTCGTGCACCGGCGCATGGCGCGCGGCACGGTGTGGACGGAGGTCAATAGCGACGGCGAGCGGCTTCTCTGCGTCGCAGGCGATCCCCTGCACATGGAACGCCGGATCCGCGACTTCCTTCATCGCGAGGCCAAACGCGATCTCGAAGCCGCCGCACACGGCTATGCCGACCAACTCGGCTTGACGCTCAAGCGCATCAGCATCCGCGACCAGACCAGCCGCTGGGGATCGTGCTCGACCACCGGCGCGCTCTCGTTTTCGTGGCGGCTCATTCTCGCGCCGCGCCACGTTCTGGACTACCTCGCCGCGCACGAGGTGGCCCATCTCGTCGAGATGAACCACTCGGCGCGGTTCTGGCGGCTGCTCGACCGCATGTGTCCGGACATGCGGCGCGCGAAAGTCTGGCTCGATCTCAACGGCGCCGACCTGCATCGCTACGGCATGCGTCCCGACGAGGCGAGTTCCTTCCGCGCCAACCGCCGCCGCGCCATGGCGGACTATTGAACCCTCCGGCGTAGAACGGCCAGACATCAGCGGCCGGCTTTCGCGGCAGCCGCGCCATTGCCGGGCGTAACCCGGCAATCCATCTTCCTGGGGGCGCTGCGCTTCTCACGATGGATATGCGGGCGAGGCCCGCATGACGTCCCATGCATTGCAAAGCTCCGTTCTGATGCTGTCTCCCGACACCTTCGCGCTCACCGCGCTGCTCGCGCTCTTGACCGCGCTCGGGCCGCTCGCGATGGACCTGTACCTGCCGTCGCTGCCGGCGATCGAAACAGCCCTCGGGGCCTCCGCGGCCCAGGTCCAGCTCACGATTTCCATCTATCTCATCGGCTTCGCGGTCGGGCAGATCGTCTACGGACCGGTATCGGACCGGCTCGGCCGCAAGCCGGTGCTCAGCGCCGCGCTCGTGATCTTCTGCGTCGGCACGCTTGTGTGCTCCGTCGCGCCCTCGATCGGCGCGCTGATCGCCGCCCGCGCGCTCCAGGGCGCAGGCGCGGCCGGCGTGATCGTGCTCACGCGCGCGATCGTCCGCGATCTCTATGAAGGGCCGCGCGCCGGCCGCGAATTATCGCTGATGGCCGCGATCATGGGCGTGGCGCCGATCATCGCCCCGGTGATCGGCGGCTTCACCCAGACGAGCTTCGGCTGGCGCTCCGGGTTCATTCTCATTTTCGTCGCGGGACTTGCCGCGATCGTGGTGGTGTGGCGCCTGCTTCCGGAGACGGCGCGGCGGCACAAGCCGCCCGGCCACCCGCTGGTCGCGCTCGCGCGTTCCTATGGCGTGGTGGGAAAGAGCGGCAGCTTTCTTGCCCATCTCGGCATCGCGACGGCGAGCTATGCCGGCCTGTTCGCCTATATCTCCGGCTCGTCATTCGTGCTCCAGGGCGTGTACGGGCTGTCGCCGCTCGCGTTTGGCCTGTTCTACGGCGTGACCAGCCTCGGCTTCATTGCCGGGACGCTGATCGGGGCCAAGCTCGTCACCCGCCGCGGCTTCGACCGTACGATCGGGCTCGGCGCCGGCGCGCTGGCGGCGGGAGGGGTGCTGCTGGTCGCGGGCGTCAGCTTTGCCGCGTCATCGGTCGTCGCCCTCGCCGCGCCGATGATGGTGTTTCTCGCCGGCCTGGGCCTTGTCTTGCCGCTGTCGATCGCGAGCGCGCTCCAGCCATTCCCCGAACGCGCGGGCGCGGCGTCCTCGTTCCTCGGCTCCGTCCAGCAGACCGTCGGCGCGATCGTCGGCGCGATCGTCGGACATTCGCTCGGGGCGAGCGCCTGGCCGATGGTTATCGGCATCGCCATCGCAGGATGCCTCACCCTCCTGCTGTGGCTTGCGACCCGGACGGTGCGGACGCGCCCGTTCAAGCCGCGCTCCTGAGGCGGATCAGCGCGGCGAGAACAGCCGGTCGAGCAGCCACCCGTCGACGCCGGCTTCCTGGCGCGGCTGGCGTGCGTCCGCGGACGGAGCCGCGGGCGCCGACGCCGGCGGCGCAAAGAACGGCGAGGAGGTCGCACCCGGCAGATCGGCGAGCGGCGCGCCCTGGTGGGCCGCCTTCATGAACCGCGTCCACACCTCGACCGGCAGGCTGCCGCCGGTGAGTTTCTTGGTCGGCGAGGAATCGTCATTGCCGAACCAGACGCCGGTCACGAGCCGGCCGGTGAAGCCCACGAACCAGGCGTCGCGGAAATCCTGGCTCGTGCCGGTCTTGCCCGCGACCGGCCAGCCGGGAAGCTCTGCGCGCCGCGCAGTGCCGATGCGGATCGTCTCGCGCATCATCTGGTTCATCATCGCGACATAGCCCAGCTCGATGATGCGGTTGCGCACATGCGGCGCGCGCGCATAGAGAACCTTGCCGTCGGCGTTGCGCACCCGCTCGACGACATGCGGGAAGGCCCCGTAGCCGCCATTGGCGAACGGCGCATAGGCGCCGACGAGTTCGAGCAGCGAAGTCTCCGAGGTGCCGAGCGCGAGCGAGGCGTTCGGCTCGAGCTTCGAGACGATCCCGAGCCGGTACGCCGTGCGCGCCACCGCGGTTGGTCCGAATTCGAGCGTGAGCCGGACCGAGACCGTGTTGAGCGACAGGGCGAGCGCCTGGGTGAGCGTCACCGGCCCGAAATATTCGTGCTTGTAGTTCTCCGGCTTCCAGTTCTTGAGCGCGATCGGCTTGTCCTCGCGCACGCTGTCCGGCGTCAGGCCGCGCTCGATCGCGGTGAGAAAGACGAACGGCTTGAACGCCGAACCCGGCTGGCGCTTGGCGGTCACCGCCCGGTTGAACACGCTTTCCTGGTAATCGCGGCCCCCGACCAGCGCGCGCACCGCGCCCTCGGGGGTCATCGCGACCAGAGCGCCCTGTTCGACGCCAAATTTCTCGCCGCGCTGCGCCAGCATCTCGACGATCGCCTTTTCGGCCGCGGCCTGCATGGCGGGATCGAGCGTGGTGTCGACGACGAGATCGTCTTCGACCTGCCCGATCACGTCGTTGAGCACGTCCATCACCCAATCGGCGGCATAGGCGGCGGAGCCGCTGCCCGCCTTGACCACTTTGGGCGGCTGCAGCATCGCGGTCTTGGCGGCGCTCTCGGTCACCAGTCCGGCGTCGGACATGGCGGCGAGCACGAGCTGGGCGCGGCGCTCCGCCCCGTCATAGTTGCGGGTCGGCATCAGGCGGGAGGGCGATTTGACCAGTCCCGCCAGCAGCGCAGCCTCGGGCAACGTCACCTGCCGCGCCGACTTGCGGAAATAGCGCTGCGCGGCGGCCTCCACCCCGTACGCGCCGGCGCCGAAATAAATGCGGTTGAGGTAGAGTTCGAGAATCTGCGTCTTGGTGAATTTGTGCTCGAGCCAGACGGCGAGAACGGCTTCCTCGAGCTTGCGCATCAGCGTGCGCTCGGGCTTGAGGAAGAGGTTTTTCGCAAGCTGCTGGGTGATGGTCGATCCGCCCTGCGAAATGCCGCGGCGGGCGAGATTGGCGAAGAGCGCGCGCGAAAGCCCCACCACGTCGATGCCGAAATGCGAGTAGAAGCGCCGGTCCTCGATGGCGATGAAGGCGCGCGGGAGATAGACCGGCATGTCGGAAAGGGGCAAAGCGCTTCCGCCCATTTCGCCGCGCGTCGCGAGCAGGCGGCCGTCGACTCCAAGCACTTGAATGGTGGGCGGACGCTTGGGGATTTCGAGCGCATGGATCGGCGGCAGATGCATGCCGACCCAGGCGATCACGCCGACGCCGGCGATCACCCCCCACAGCGCGACAACCGCGAGCCAGTAGAACAGCCGCTTGATCCGGGATCCGCCGCGCGAGCCGCCGCCGCGACGCCGGCGCCCTCCCCGCTTGCGCTTGACCGCGGCGACAAGCTGCCCGGCGCGGGAGACGCCGGGGCGACCGACCGGCTTCCGTGGACCGCTGCGGCGCGGACGCGCCTCCGCCTCCGCGCGGGGCACGGCCGGACCAGGCTTGGCGCTCATGGAATCGCCCGATGGTGCGGCAGGCGCACCCATCGCGGGCTCGCGCCGCTCCCGCGGGCTTCTCTGTGCTCGAGCCATGTCCCGTCCCGCCGGACAGCCTGCGGCGACGCCGCAGGCCCGCGCGGAAACCCTAGCGCGGCGCGCTTTAAGGGCGCGTTAAGGAAAGGACGGCGATCGCACCACTCCCCGCCGGGGAGAGGTTAAGCTCAACCGCGGTTCGCGGGGCGCCGTCTCGATCACGGATCCGCCTTCACCCGGACTGCGCCACAGAACCGAGAGCGCCCTACCCCGCCGCGGCTGCGCTCTGCGCTGCTGCGGCCGGCTCCGGCCGGACCGCGAAGGCCTGCAGAAGCGCGCGCTTGATGGTGGCGATCCGCGGCGCCGAGGTGATGCGCGCCCCGAGCAGGTCGGTGACGTAGAACACGTCGACCGCGCGCTCGCCGAACGTCGCCACATGCGCCGAGGCGATGTTGAGATTGAGTTTCGACAGCGTGGTGGTCAGCTCGTACAGCAGGCCGGGCCGGTCGAGACCGCTCACCTCGACGACGGTGTAGCGGTTCGACCATTGATTGTTGACGGAGACTTCCGGCTCGATGGCGAACGCCTTGATGCGGCCCTTCGGCGCCTCGCGCTTCATCATCAGTTCCGGCAGCTTCAGTTCGCCGCGCAGCACCGCCTCGATCGCCTCGGTGACGCGGCCGGCGCGCCGCGTCTCGTCGTCGTCGCGGTCGAACTCGCGCGAGATGGAAATGGTGTCGAGCGCGAGCCCGTCCGTCGTCGTGTAGATCTGCGCATCGACGATGTTCGCGCCGGCCTTGGCGCAGGCGCCGGCGATCAGGCAAAGCAGCCAGGGATGATCCGGCGTGAGCACGGTCAGCACCGTGACGCCGCGATGGGCGTCGAACTCGAACTTGGTCGCGAGCGTCCGGCTCGCCGCCTCCGCCTCGCGGACGAAGCGGGCGTGATCAATCTGCGACTTGAGGTCGACCTTCAGCCAATAGGCTGGGTAGTGGCGGGCGATGTAGCGCTCGACGTCCTCGGTCGGCCAGTCCGCGAGCTCGGCGCGGAACTGCGCCTGGGCGGCGGCGACGCGCTGCGCCCGGTTGACCTCGGAGAAGCCCCCGGTGAGCGCCGGCTCGGCTTCGTAATAGAGCGCCCGCAGCAGCTGCGCCTTCCAGCTGTTCCACACGCCCGGCCCGACCGCGCGGATGTCGGCGGTCGTGAGGACGGTGAGGAGCTTCATGCGCTCGAGCGACTGCACGATGGCGCAGAAATTCTCGATCGTCTTGCGGTCGGAGAGATCGCGCGACTGGGCGATCGACGACATCACCAGGTGATGCTCGAGCAGCCAGGCGACCGTTTCGGTGTTGGCCGCCGACAGGCCCATCAGCGGACAGAGCTGGCGCGCGATTCTCGCCCCCGCGATCGAGTGATCCTCGGTGCGGCCCTTGGCGATGTCGTGCAGGAACAAGGCGACATAGAGCAGATCGCGATGCTCCGGCAGGATGGTGCGCATCAGCTCGTTGGACAGCCCGTATTCCGGGTTCTGTCCTTTTTCGATCTCCGCCAGCACGCCGATGCAGCGCAACAGATGCTCGTCCACCGTGTAATGGTGGTACATGTTGAACTGCATCATCGAGACGACGCGCCCGAACTCGGGAATGAACCGGCCGAGCACGCCGACCTCGTTCATGCGCCGCAGCACGATCTCGACGTCGTTCTTCGCCGTCAGTATCTCGTAGAACAGCCGGTAGGCCTGCGGATCGGCGCGCAGATGCTTGTCGATCAGCCGCAGCGAGCGGGTGGCGGCGCGCATCGCGTCCGGGTGAAAGGCGAGGCTGTGCCGCTGCGCCAGGCGGAAAATGCGGATGAGATTGATCGGATCGCGCTGGAACACGTCCGGATCGGCGATATTGATGCGGCTATTGTCGACGACGAAATCGTCGCTCTCGCTCAGCACCCGCCGGGACCGCTTCCGCAGCCGCGCCACGAAGCGGTTGAGCATCGGCACCTCCTTCTGGTGCCGGCTCTCGAGCCCGGCGCACAGAATGGCGGTGAGATCGCCGACATCCTTCGCCACCAGGAAGTAGTGCTTCATGAAACGCTCGACGTCGCGCATGCCGGGATGCGTCGTGTAGCCGAGCCGCTTCGCCATTTCGCGCTGGATGTCGAACGATAGCCGCTCCTCCGACCGGCCGGTGGCGAAATGCATATGGCAGCGGACCGACCAGAGGAAGTTCTCGCAGCGCTGAAACAACCGGTATTCCTGCCGGTCGAACACCCCACGTTCGATCAGTTCCTCCGGCTTGCGGACGCAATAGACATATTTGGCGATCCAGAACAGCGTGTGCAGGTCGCGCAGGCCGCCTTTCCCGTCCTTGACGTTCGGCTCGACCAGGTAGCGCGACTGGCCGACGCGGCGCAGCCGCTCTTCGCGCTCGGCGAGTTTCGCGGCGACGAATTCCGGACCGGTGCCCTGCGCGATCTGCTTGTCGAAGCGCGTCACGAGCTCGTCGAACAGGCTCTGCTCGCCGAACAGGAAGCGCGATTCGAGAATGGCGGTGCGGATGGTCATGTCCGCTTTCGCCTGGCGGATGCATTCGTCGACCGAGCGGGTCGCGTGGCCGACCTTCAGCCCCATGTCCCACAGGCAATAGAGAATCGCTTCCGCAATCGATTCGCCCCAGGCGGTCTGCTTGTAGGGAAGCAGGAACAAGAGGTCGATGTCCGAGCCCGGCGCCAGCATGCCGCGGCCGTACCCGCCGGTCGCGACGATCGCCATGTGCTCGCCTTCGGACGGGTTCTGGGCGGCGTAGAGATGCGTGGTCGAGAACTCGTAGAGGACGCGGATGATCTCGTCCTGCATGTCCGAGAGGCGCTCGGCGCAGGCGCGGCCCTGCCGATCTTCGAACAACAACTGCTCGGCCTTGGCCCGCCCCTCGGCAAGCGCGGTCTTGAGCCGCTGCGCCACCGCCAAGCGCAACTCGCGCTCGCGCCCGCCATAGTCGTTGGCAATGAGAGCGAGATCGGCCTTGGCCGCCTCGGCATCGAACAGGTCGGCGGGAGCGTGGTGCGGGTGATCGAGGACCGTATCCATACCGAATAGATAGCCGCCTGCACGCGAGGTGTCACGGGTCGGCGCATGCGCGCGGCGGGACGCCCTGCGGAACGGCCGGCTGCGCAAGATCAGTCTTGCGATAAAGTCCTTCCCTACCGCTTGGTCTATTCGCAGTATTATTCCATTGACCCGCAGTTGTTCCTGTTCCAAGACAGCATGTCAGCGCCGATTTGAAGCAATGCAGCTTGCGGGCGCTTAACAAATACAGCTAAAGCGCGGGGCTCGCCCCACGCGAGGCTGTGGGCGGGCGGCCGCAACCCGCCTCCGACAGAACCGGCGCGATCGCCGCTCACCCGAACGGCCGCAGGCCTGCATGGAGGTTTCATGATCAAGCTGTCCCGACGCTCCCTGATCGCGTTCACGGCGATCGCGGCTCTCGCCTCGACGGTGACGGCGCGCGCCGCCGACAAGCCGAGCGAAATCCGTCTCGATTGGGCGACCTACAATCCGGTGTCGATGGTGCTCAAGGAGAAGGGCCTGCTGGAGAAGGAATTCGCGAAGGACGGCATCGGCGTCCGCTGGGTGCAGACGCTCGGCTCGAACAAGGCGCTGGAATTCCTCAATGCCGGCTCGATCGATTTCGGCTCGACCGCGGGCTCGGCGGCGCTCGTCTCGAAGATCAACGGCAATCCGATCAAGTCGATCTATGTCTATTCGCGCCCCGAATGGACCGCCCTCGTCACGCGCAAGGACAGCGCGATCGCCAATCCCGCCGACCTGAAGGGCAAGCGCGTCGCCGTCACCCGCGGCACCGATCCGCACATCTTTCTCGTGCGCGCCCTCTACAGCGCCGGCCTGACCGAAAAGGATATCCAGCCGGTGCTGCTGCAGCATCCGGACGGCAAGACGGCGCTGATCCGCGGCGATGTCGACGCCTGGGCCGGGCTCGACCCGATGATGGCGCAGGCCGAGGTCGAGGACGGCGCCAAGCTGTTCTACCGCAAGCCGGAGGCCAATACCTGGGGCATTCTGAATGTGCGCGAGGCCTTCCTCAAAGATCATCCCGACCTGGTTCGCCGCGTGCTCGCCGTCTATGAGGAGGCGCGCAAGGCCGCGCTCGCCGATTACGACGGGACGAAGAAGACCTTCATCGCGGCGACCAAGCTGCCCGAACCGGTGGTCGACAAGCAGCTCAAGGAGCGCACCGAACTGACCCACAGCCGCATCGGCGCGCCGCAGCGCGAATCGATCCTCGCCGCCGGGCTTGCTTTGCAGCAGGCGGGCGTGATCGCGCCGACCGTCGACGTGCCGGCGACCGTCGACGCCTTGATCTCCGATCAGCTCGCGCCGGCCTCCAATTGACGCAAGCCTCGCCCGGCGGTTTGAGTGGCGCAATGACCGTCGACACTCACCCCATCGCCGCGCTCGACCAGCCGGCGGCGCGCCCGGCGCCGGACCGACGCGGCCGCTGGCGCGGCCTCGCGCTCGGGCTCGCCCTGCCGGTCGGCCTCGCCGCGCTGTGGGAGCTCGCGGTGTATGCCGGCCTGGCGGAAGGCCGGCTGGTGCCGCCTCCCTCGCGCATTTTCACGACCTTCTCCGAACTCGCCTCGACCGGCGAATTGACGCGGCATACGATCGCGACCGTGCTGCGCGTCGCGGCGGGGTTCGGCCTCGGCGTGCTGTTCGGGACCCTGCTCGGCGCGATCGCCGGCTATTCGACGCTTGCGCGCGCGCTCGCCGACCCGATGCTGCAAGCCTTGCGGGCGATCCCCTCGATCGCCTGGGTGCCGCTGTTCATCCTCTGGCTCGGCATTTTCGAAGCCTCCAAGGTCGCCCTGATCGCCGTCGGCGTGTTTTTTCCGGTGTATCTCGGCGTGATGGGCGCGATCGTTTCGGTCGACCGGAAGACCGTCGAGATCGGGCGCATCTTCCGCCTCTCCGGGCCGGCGATGATCCGCCGCATCCTGCTGCCGGCGGTGCTGCCCGCCTATGTCGTTTCGCTGCGCGCTGGGCTGGGACTGGGCTGGATGTTCGTCGTCGCCGCTGAATTCATGGGCGCCGCGGAAGGGCTCGGCTATCTTCTGGTCGATGGTCAGCAGCTCGGCAAGCCGGCCCAGATCGTCGCGGCGATCGTCGCTTTCGCCATTCTCGGCAAGACCACCGACTGGCTTCTGGTGGCGGGCTCGGCGCCGTTCCTGCGCTGGCAGGACGTGAGCCTGCCGCGCGGCGGAGCGCGTTGAATGCTCGCGCTCGACCGGATCGGCAAGACCTATCCGAACGGCGTGCGGGCGCTCGACGGCGTGACGCTGAGCGTCACTCTCGGCGAGATCCTTGCGGTGGTCGGCGGCTCGGGGTGCGGCAAGTCGACATTGCTGCGCGCGATCTCCGGGCTCGATCCGCCCACGACGGGGCGCGTCTCGCTCGACGGCGCGCTGATCGCCGCGCCGCATCCGAAGATCGGCATGGTGTTTCAGGAGCCGCGGCTGCTGCCCTGGCTCACCGTCGCCGACAATGTCGGGTTTGGCCTCGCCGGCCTGTCGCGGCCGGTGCGCGAAAGGCGGGTTGCGGCGCAGCTCGATCGGGTCGGGCTTTACGAGAAGGCCGGCGTATGGCCGCGCGAACTGTCCGGCGGACAGGCGCAGCGTGTGGCGATCGCGCGCTCGCTCGTGACCCGGCCCGAGGTCCTCCTCCTCGACGAGCCCTTCTCCGCGCTCGACGCCTTCACCCGCACCGACCTGCAGGACCATCTGCTCGACCTGTGGGGCGAGCTGAAGCCGACGCTCGTCGTGGTCACGCATGACGTCGACGAGGCGATCGTGCTCGGCGACCGCGTGATGGTCATGCGGCCGCGGCCCGGACGCGTGCTCGAAGAGATCGCGGTCGACCTGCCGCGCCCGCGCGACCGCCAGTCGGCCGCCTTCGACTTCGCCAAACGCCGCGTGCTCGCGGCGCTCGACCGCGCGCAGGACCGCCTGCGCAGCGTCGACGACCGCGAGGCCAAGACCGCGCAAGGCGCGGCGCTGTGGTGGTGACCTGCTTTCGTCGACCTCTCCCGGCGGGGAGAGGTGATTTCAGTTGGGAATGGAGCCGCATTTACCTCAGCGGCGGACGCAAACCCGGCGCGCGTCGCAGCCGCGCTGGTCAGCCGAGCGACATCAGCTCGTCGAGCGTGCCGACATGCTTGTGGGCGAGCGCGGCGCGGATCTTCCGGTCGAGATCGTGGTCGAGGAAAGGCTTGCGCAATATGTGCTCGTGCCGGATGCCGGCGAGCACGGTCGAATCGGCAAAGCCGGTGATGAACACGATCGGCAGCGCCGGCAGCCGCATGCGCGCCTCGCGCGCGAGTTCGAGGCCGCTCATTCCCGGCATGGCGAAGTCGATCAGCGCCACATCGATCTTGCGCTTGCCGGCCAGCACTTCGAGCGCCGCGCCGCCGCTCCCCGCCTCGATCGGGACATGGCCCAGCCCTTCGAGCATGGAAGCCGTGACATGGCGGACATGATCGTCGTCGTCGACCACGAGGACGACGGCGGACGCGGGCAATACGGCGGCCAAGGCCTCGGCGGACAGCGGCGCCTGATCCGCGGCCGCCGCGCTTGATCGCGGAAAATAGACGCGCACCGTGGTCCCTTTGCCGAGCTCCGTTTCGATCTGCACGCCGCCGCCCGACTGCTTGGCGAATCCGAGCACCTGGCTGAGCCCGAGCCCGGACCCCTTGCCGACCCGCTTGGTGGTGAAGAACGGCTCGAACGCCTTGGCGAGCACCTCGTCGGACATGCCCGATCCGGTGTCGCTCACCGAGATGACGACATAGTCGCCGGCCGGCGGCTCTTCCGCCCGCGTCGGCGTTTCCAGCGTGACGTTTCCGGTCGCGACGGTGAGCCGGCCGCCGACCGGCATCGCGTCGCGCGAATTGATGGCGAGGTTGAGCACAACGAGTTCAAGCTGGGTCGGATCGACCAATGCCGGCCAAGTGTCGGGGCCCAGCACCGTCTCGATCTCGAAGCTGCCGCCCATCGTGCTCTGCAGAAGCTCGCGCATGCGCCCGAGCGTCTCCTTGAGATCGATCGTCCGCGGTTCCAGGCGCTGGCGGCGCGAAAACGCGAGGAGCTGCGCGATCAGCTTGGCGCCGCGCTCGGCGGCGAGGCGCGTATGCGACAGGCGGCGCAAGAGCTTGGGATCGTCCGACTGCGCCCAGGCCTTCTCCAGATAGCTGACATTGCCGAGAATGACCGTCAGCAGATTGTTGAAGTCGTGCGCGACGCCCGAGGTGAGCTGGCCGATCGCGTCGAGCCGCTGCATCTGCCGCAAGGTGGTTTCCACCTCCTCGCGTTCCTCGATCTGGGCGAGGAGCTGGCGGTTGGCCGCGGCGAGATCCTTGGTGCGTTCGGCGACCCGCAGCTCGAGCGTTTCGTTGAGGCGAAGCAGTTCCTCGCGGCTGCGGCGCAGCGCCGCCTCCCACCGCCGGGCGTCGGTCACGTCGACGCAGGAGCCGATGAAACCGATGAATGCGCCATCGGCGGCGTAGTGCGGCACGCCGGTATTGTCGACGTGACGCCACTCGCCGTCATGCCGGCGCAGGCGAAAGCCGAGCCGGAACGGCTCGTGCCGCTCGAAGGCCGAGCGGTAGGTGTTGCGGCAGCGCGCGCAATCCTCTGGATGGACGTTTTGGGTCCATCCGTCCCCCATCTCCTCCTCCATGCTGCGCCCGGTGAAGGCGAGCCAGGGACGGTTGAACCAGGTGCACTTCGCGCCGGCGTCGGCGACCCAGATCATCACCGGGGCCGAATCGGCGAAATCGCGGAAACGCGCCTCGCTCAGGCGCAGCGTATCGAGGCTCTCGGTATAGGCGCGCGCATTGGAGATGGCGGTGGCGAGATGGCCGGCGACGAGGTCGAAGAAGCCGCGATAGTCGTCGTCGAGCGCGCGCCGCGGATTGACGCCGAGCACGAGCGCGCCGGCCGAAGCGGGCGTTCCGAGCTTGGCCACGGGCAGCACCAGCGCGCGATTGGTCGGTTCGGGCCATGTGCCGCCCGGCAGCATGCCGAAGCGGCTCGCGAGATCGTACAGAAGGACCGGCTCGCCCGTGCGCAGAACGCGGCTGACGCTCCACGGATCGTCGCTGTGCAGCGCGATCTCGGAGGGGTACTTGTCGTAGGGAAGGCCGGTCGATCCGACCGCGCGAATGCAGCCGCTCTCCTCGTCGACGAGGTATAGGAGAGCAAAGGGAATATCCGGGTTGTAGGCGCCGAGGACATGGATCGCGCTCTGGCACGCGCTCTCGACCCCGCGCATTTCCGCGGTCTGCGACGCCAGTTCGCGCAGGATGCGCAGCCGCCGTTCGCTCAGCACGCGCTCGGTCGTCTCGGTGACCGCGGTGAAGACCCCGCCGATCCGCCCGTCCGCATGTTTGATCGGGCTGTAGGAATAGGTGAAATATGCTTCTTCAAGATAATTGTTGCGGTCGACGGGAAGCAGCAGATCGTGCGACCAGGTCGCCTCCCCCCGCCAGATGCTCGCGAGCTGGGGGCCGATGATGGCCCAGATCTCCGGGTAGGTGTCGCGCCCGCGGCTGCCGAGGCTCGCCGGATGCTTGGTCATCCCGAGAATTGGCCGGTAGGCGTCATTGTAGACCATCACGAATTCCGGTCCCCACCACAAGAGCATCGGGAAACGGGAATTCAGGCAGATGCTGACCGCCATCTTCAGCGCGTCCGGCCACTGGTCCGGCGGGCCGAGCGGCGAACGGCTCCAATCATGCGCGCGCATCAGCGCGCCCATCTCGCCGCCACCGGCGAGAAACTCACAACTCGGTGCAGCGTGTCGGGCTTTCGCGGGTTTGGTGTCGGCGAACTGCTCTTTCATGATGTTCGAAATCTCGAACAGAGCATCAAAAAGCAGATTGCGGACGGGATCGCATCGGCAACGGCACCTCTTGTTTGTCGTATGGCCCCCGCCCGACAGCCCGCCTGGCGGCGTCGCGCCCACCAACGGCTGCGGATCAAGCGGACCGATCCGGTCCGAGACGCGGACCCAAGCGCGATCGGTTCCGCGCCCCTAGTCATCGCTCCGCAAAGTGGCCGAATGTGAGGCCGTCGTCAAATTCGCGGCTTTTATAAAGCGTTAAGCACTAGACCGCGACCCGCAAACGCCTTCTATTCGCGGCGCGCCGAACATCGAGGGGGCATCGCGGCTTGCGCCGGGCCGTGCTTCCTTTGTAGTGGTCGCCCGTTAACCAAGCCGAAGCCTGCCGGAAAGGGAGCCCTCATGATGGATGCCGCCGCCTTGCGCGCCCTGCAAGCGCCGATCAAAGAGCGTTATAAGGCTGACCCGGACACCGCCCGCATCACGCTGCGCGCACAGGGGACGCTCGACGACAGCGCCATCGCCTGCAAGGTGGAGACGGGGCGCGCGCTCGCGGTCGCCGGCCTGCATCCGGCGAGCGGCGGGTCCGGGCTCGAACTCTGCTCGGGCGACATGCTGCTCGAAGCGCTCGTCGCCTGCGCCGGCGTGACGCTCAAAGCGGTCGCGACCGCGCTCGAGATTCCGTTGCGGTCGGGCGCGGTCCATGCCGAGGGCGATCTCGATTTTCGCGGCACGCTCGGCGTCGCCAAGGAGGCGCCGGTCGGTTTCGCACAGATCAGGCTGACCTTCGCGGTCGACACCGACGCGCCGCAGGAGCGGCTCGACCAGCTCCTCAAGCTGACCGAGCGCTACTGCGTCGTCTACCAGACCATCCGGAACGGACCGCCCGTCGAAGTCCGCATGACCCGCGGATAAAGCGGCGGCTCACGTCTCTTTCGCCATGCGCCGCAGCGCAAAGCGTTGCAGCTTGCCGGTCAAGGTCTTCGGCAGCTCGTCGACATAGACGATCCGGCGCGGATATTTGTAGGGCGCGATCGTCGCCTTGACGTGCTCCTGCAGGTCCTTGGTCATCGCCGCGCGGTCTTGGCCGGAATGCAGCACGACATAGGCGGTGACGATCTCGCCGCGTTCCGCATCGGGCGCCCCGACCACGCCGCATTCGGCGACCGCCGGATGGCTGATTAGCGCCGCCTCGACTTCCGGTCCGGCGATGTTGTAGCCGGCGGAAATGATCATGTCGTCGGAGCGCGCCTGGTACCAGAAGTAGCCGTCGGCATCCATGCGAAAGGCGTCGCCCGTCACGTTCCATCCGCGCTGCACATAGGCCTCCTGCCGCGCATCGGCCAAGTAGCGGCACCCGGTCGGCCCGCGCACGGCGAGCCGGCCGACGGTCCCGGGCGGGACCTCCCGGCCGTCCCCGTCGATGATGCGGGCTTCGTAACCCGGAACCGGGCGGCCGGTCGCACCCGGCCGGATGTCATCCTCGGGCGAGCCGACGAATATGTGCAGCATCTCGGTCGCGCCGATGCCGTCCATGATGCGGATGCCGGTCGCGGCGCGCCACGCCTCGAACGTCGCCTTGGGGAGCGCCTCGCCCGCCGAGACGCATTTGCGCAGCGACGAGACGTCATGCGCGGCGAGCAGCGGGAGCATGGCGCGATACGCCGTCGGCGCGGTGAAACAGACCGTGGCTTTGTGTTCCGCAATCCCTGCGACCAGGTCGGGCGGCGCGGTCTTTTCGATGAGGATGGAGCACGCGCCGACCCGCAGCGGGAATAGCGCGATCCCGCCGAGCCCGAAGGTGAAGGCGAGCGGCGCCGTCCCGATGAAGCGATCCTCGCCGGACGCGCGCAGCACATGCCGCCCGTAGGAGTCGCAGGTCGCGAGCATGTCGCGGTGGAAATGCATCGTGCCCTTGGGCTCGCCGGTCGTGCCGGAGGTGAAGGCGATGAGGCAGACATCGTCGCTCGCCGTGTTGCAGGGGGCGAAACCCGCGTAGCCCGGCCGGTCCATCAGCCGATCGAGCGAGTGCTCCCCGCCTTCGCCCCAATACACGACGCGTTCGAGCACGGGCGCGCCCGCTCTGGCCTTCTCCATCTCCTCGGCGAGGCGCTTGTCGCATAAAGCGAACCTGATCTGCGCCTTGGCGAGGGGAAAGGCGATTTCCTTCGCGCGCAGGAGCGGCATCGTCGCCACCACGACGCCGCCGGCCTTCATCACGGCGAAATAGGCGGCGACCATCATCGGACTGTTGAAACCGCGCAGCAGCACGCGATTTCCCGGCACGAGCCCGAGATCGCGCGTGAGCACATTGGCGATGCGGTTCACCCGCTCGGCGAATTCGCCATAGCTGAGCGCTTCGCCGGCGGCGCGGACGCATGCGCGCGCGCCCTCACCGCGCGCGACCCACGAATCTACCAGCTCGACCGCGCAGTTGAGCCGCCCCGGATATTGCAGCTCGGGCAGGCTGAAGATGAAGTCCGGCCATTGCGCGCGGGGAGGCAGATTGTCGCGCGCGAAGGTGTCCACATGGGCGGAGGGATGCAGCGGCGGGTGCGCGTCGTCGTCGGTCGCGTGCACGGACGGAACTCCCAGGCGTTTCCCTTGCGCCGATCTCGGCTGTTCGTTTTCGCGTACTATATCTCAAGCGCGACCGGCTGGAACGACCGGCGAAGGTCGTCCGGGGAAGGTCGTCGAGGGAGAAACGCATGAAGGTCCATGTGATCGGCGGCGGGCCCGCCGGGCTCTATTTCGCGATCCTGATGAACAAGAGCCGCCCGGACGCCGACATCACCGTGTTCGAGCGCAACCGGCCGGACGACACGTTCGGCTTCGGCGTGGTGTTCTCCGACGAGACGCTGGCCACCTTCGAGGCCTATGACCGCGAGAGCTATCGGGCGATCGTCGATCATTTCGCCTATTGGGACGACATCGAAATCCACTTCAAGGGAACGGTGCGGCGGATCGGCGGCAACGGCTTCTGCGGCTGCTCGCGCGTCAACCTGCTGCGCCTGTTGCAGGACCGCGCCCGCGCGCTCGGCGTCGCGCTCGAGTTCGAGGCCGTGATCGACCCTGGCCTGGCGGCGCACGCCGACGCCGACCTGATCGTCGCCGCCGACGGCATCAACAGCGCCATCCGCGAGGCGCGGCGCGACCATTTCGGAACGAAGATCAATCTGCGCCCGAACAAGTTCGCCTGGATGGGCTCGACCCGGGCGTTCGACGCCTTCACCTTCTTCTTCCGCGAGACCGAGCACGGCATTTTCATCGCCCACTGCTACCAGTACGAGCCGGGGCGCTCGACCTGGGTGATGGAGGCGCAGCCCGAGACCTTCGCGCGCGCCGGTCTCGACCGGCTCGACGAGGCGCAGTCGGCGGCCTTCCTCGAAGACGTGTTCCGCGAGGAGCTGCGCGGCCATCGCCTGCTCATCAACCGGTCGATGTGGCGCAATTTCCCGCGCGTCTCCAATGCGCGCTGGGTCAAGGACAACATCGTCCTGCTCGGCGACGCCAAGGCGACGGCGCATTTCTCGATCGGGTCGGGAACGAAGCTCGCGATGGAGGATGCGATCGCGCTCTTTGACGCGTTCCGCGCGACCGGCGGGCGCGATGTCGGGGGTGCGTTACAGCGCTACGAAACGGTGCGCCGCGAGGAGGTCGAGAAGACCCAGCACGCGGCCGACGTGTCGCTCGTGTGGTTCGAGCATGTCGACCGGTTCTGGTCGATGGACCCACAGCGCTTCGTGTTCGGCCTGATGACGCGCGCGAAGGCGATCACCTATGACAATCTGCGCCTGCGCGCGCCCGCCTTCGTCGACGAGATCGACCGGGCGGTGGCGCTGGACGTGCGCGCGCAGGGCTTCGCGGTGGACACGGTGCGGCCCGCCGCGCCGATGTTCCAGCCGTTCCGGCTGCGCGGCATGACGCTCGCGAACCGCGTCGTCGTCTCGCCCATGTGCCAGTACTCGGCGACCGACGGCGTGCCGGGCGACTGGCACCTCGTGCATTACGGCGCGCGCGCAATCGGCGGGGCGGGCCTGATGTTCACCGAGATGACCAATGTCTCTGCGGAAGCGCGCATCACCTATGGCTGCACCGGCATGTACAGCGACGCGCAGGAGGCGGCGTGGAGGCGCATCGTCGATTTCGTGCACGCGAACTCGGGAGCGAAAATCTGCCTGCAGCTCGGCCATGCCGGGCGCAAGGGCGCGACCAAGCTGATGTGGGAGGGAATCGACGAGCCGCTGGAAGAAGGCGCGTGGCCGATCGTCTCCGCATCTCCCCTGCCCTATTTCCCGCACAGCCAGACGCCGCGCGAGATGACGCGCGCGGACATGGACAAGGTCGTGGCGGATTATGTCGCCGCGGCAAAGCGGGGAATCCGCGCGGGCTTCGACATGCTGGAGCTGCATGCCGCGCACGGCTATCTGCTCGCGAGCTTCATCTCGCCGCTGACGAATATCCGCCGCGACGAATATGGCGGCGCGCTCGAAAACCGCATGCGCTTCCCGCTCGAAGTCTTTCGCGCGGTGCGCGCAGCGTGGCCGGACGAGAAGCCGATGTCGGTGCGCATCTCGGCGACCGACTGGGAGGATGGCGGACTTTCCGGCGACGACGCCGTCGCGGTCGCGCGCCTGTTCGGCGAGGCCGGATGCGATCTCATCGACGTGTCGACCGGCCAGACCACGCCGGCTGCGGCGCCGCTCTACGGCCGCATGTTCCAGACCCCGTTCTCCGACCAGATCCGCAACGAGGCGGGGCTCGCCACGATGTGCGTCGGCGCGATCACGACCGCCGATCAGGTCAACACCATCGTCGCGGCCGGGCGCGCCGACCTCGTCGCGCTTGCGCGTCCGCATCTGATAGACCCGTCCTTCGCCATGAAGGCCGCGGCCTGGTACGGCGCGCCCGCGATCCACTGCCCGCCGCAATATTACGCCGGGCGCGACCAGCTCTTCCGCAACAGCGAGCGCGACCGCGCCGAGCTCACCGAACTGCGCCTGAGGGCGAAGCCGAAGGCGCATGTCAACACCTTCGACCGGGCGGCGGAGTGAGGTCTATTCCCGTCATTCCGGGGCTCGGGCGAAGCCCGAGAACCCGGAATCCAAATCCCGGAGACAAGGGTTATGCATTCGGACAGCCGAGCTTCGCTGGGCTTCCGGAATGACCGGAAAATACGCCGCGATCGCCGCCGCGCCGCTGGCAAGGGCGGCGAGGACGGCCCAATAGGCGTAGCGAAAATCGGACGCGACGCCGACCAGCGCATAGGTCAGCACATAGACGACCGCAGAGCCCGCCACCGCGAGCGCGAACGCGCCCGCCGGCGTGTCGCGGCGTCGCCACGCTGCGGCGCAGACGACCCCGCACAGGATGAGCCAGAACGCGACGCGGAACAGCGGGCTCGGCTTGATCACGTCATGCACGGCCTTGAGCGCGACGAAGCCGCGCTTGTCCGGCAAAGCGAGCCTGCTCAGATCGCCGACATCCTGCGTCCAGATCGTGTAATTGCTGCACAACAGAAACGTGCCGAGGAACGCGGCGCGATGCTGCAGATAAGCGGCGGGATACGCTGCGAGCGCGCGCCGCCACGCCGCGCCCAGCACGGGCGTGCCGAAGATTTTCTGCTCGTTCTCGATCCGGCCCATGACGAAACTGCACGGCCGCCCGTGCCAATAGGCGTCCCACAAATAGGGATCGTAGCAATCGGTGACGAGCCGCCGCTGCTCGGCCGGCGACCAGGTCGTGGGAAACTGGTTCTCCTTGGAAAAATGGGTGATGCCGCCGAGATCGAACACGTAGAGCGAATGCAGCGGATGCTGGCGCACCGCGCCGAGCACGTCGTAATAGACGACCTGCATCAGCCCGAAGAGAGCAAGCGCAGTCGGCACATAGGCGAGCGCCGCGCGTTTCCATGCAAACCGGCTCGGCCACAGGACATAGGCGGTCAGGATCGGCGCGGCGACGAGCGCGTTCGGCCGCAGGAAGACGCCGAGCGCGACCAATGCGAGTGCGACCGCCTGCGCCGGAAGACGCAACCCCGCGCGCGCCTCCGCGACCGTGAAAGCCAGCGCCGCGGCGCAGAGCCACACGCAGGCAAACAGCATGTCCCGCCAGATGATGCCGATGAACATGAAGGCGGGCGGCATGAAGCCAAGCAGAACCGCGATTACGCCGAGCCAGGGCGCGCGCCGCGCCAGCGTGATCCCGACCAGGGCAAAGCCCAGCCAGTAGAGCGAAGCGGTGAAAAGAAACATGCTGCCCGCGCCCGGCGCGATCGGATCGATCAGCGCCCACAGCGCCGTCATCACCGGCGACTGCCAGTCGCCGACCCGGCCCTCGGCGATCGCCTGGTAGACGTAGAGCGAGTCGTAGGTCATCACGCCGGGGTAGAAGACGAACAGCGTCAGCGCGAACCCGCCGCCGGCGAGCGCCGCGACGAGCGCGCTCGGCCAGAGCGCGGCAGACCGGTCATCAGCGCGCCGCATAGACGTCGCCCGAGTTCGCCGCATGCGGCAGGCCGGCGAGCCAGCGGCGCATCTCCTCGGCCGAACGCCAGCCGTCATGCACGAAGGAATGCGTCTCGCCGAGCGACGCATTGAAACGCGAAAATCCGAGCGCGCCGCAGCGGTCGAGCGCCGCAAGCGCGACGTCCCGCTGGATGGTGGTGAACTCGAAGGACAGCGCCGGAATGGCTTGGGTGAGGCCGGCCAGCGCCTCGGCCTCGAACCCCTCCACGTCGATCTTGGCGAAGGCGGGAACGCCGTGCCGGGCGATCAACGCGTCGAGCGTCGTCATCGGCACGCGCACGCGCTCGTCCCAGCGCTGGCCTTCCCAGCCCTTCGCTCCGGCGGCGGCGGCGACGAACTCCGGCGAGGCCGTCGAAATGGTCGGGTTGTCGCGGTTGACCATCAGCTCGGCAAAGCCCTCCCCGCGGCCGACCACGGCGGGCTCGATCGCCACCCCTTCGTCGCGGCCGTAGATGAGGCGCAGCACCGCGACCAGCGCCGGCTGCGGCTCGACCGCGACCACCCGCGCGCCGATCCGGCGAAACACGCCGATGCGGTCGCCCACATGCGCGCCAATGTCGAACACGAGGTCGCCCTCCTGCACGAAACGGCGATACAGGCGCTCTAGGCCGGCGCGATGGCGACGGTCGCCATAGTAGACGCGGAGCGAATTGAGGACGCCCCTTACGGACCGCAGGCCTTTGAGCATTCCGGTAACCCGGCCTTCGGCGGCGCCGATGCGGGCGCAGCGCCCAGCGCCGGCAGGGCGATCGCGCGCAGGATCGGCGGCGGGGCGATTTCCTCCGGCAGCCGGCCGAGCCCGAGACGCATCAGCAGGCGGCCGAACTCGCGCCGGGAGGTCACGACGGCGAACGGGACGGCAAGCGCCAGCCCGCCCGCAACGATCAGGGCGTAGGGAAGCGCCGCGGGGTAGGTCAGCGCCAGCAGCGCGATCGCTCCCCAGCCGAGCGCGGCCTGGGGCAATAAGGATCGCATGGCCAGCGAAAACGGGACCCCGTGATCGTCGCGGCGCTGGCTGTTCCAGCCGATGTCGCGCCCGAACAGGAGGCCGCCGAGAAAGATCGTATGCGCAAGCCACATGATCGGCGCGAGAACGAGATTGAAGGACAGGGCCGCCGCGACGCTCGCCGCAAAGCGTAACGAACCGCCGAACGAGCGCCGCAGCTGCGGGTGCAGCAATATGTCGAGGGCGGTCGCGACCGGCGGCGCGAACCACATTGCGAGCATGCTCCAGAACAGGGTCCGGCCCGCCCCGGCATTGACCACCGCGGCCGGATCGGGGGCAAGCGCCAAGACGAGGACGCCGAGCGTAAGAAGCGCGATCCAGGCGGGCGAATTGATGAACATCAGGATGGCGAAGGCGAGCTGGTAGCGGCTGACGACGTGGAGGCCGGGCAGACCGATGAAGCTCACATATTGCATGTTGCCCTGGCACCAGCGGAGATCGCGCCGGATGAATTCCACGAGCGTCGGCGGGTTCTCCTCAAAGCCGAGATTCTCCTCGGGCCACACGCGCACTTCGTATTTCGCGCGGCGCATCAGCACCGCCTCGATCTGGTCATGGCTGAGCACATGACCGGCCAGCGGGCCGCCGTCCGGCAGCGCGGACAATTCGCAATGCGCGATGAACGGTTTCAGCCGCAGCACCGCATTGTGCCCCCAATAGGGACCGCAATCGCCCTGCCACCAGGCGCTGCCGATCGTGTAGGAGCGCATCCCGAGCCGCATGCCGAACTGGAACAGCCGGGTGAACCCGCTGGTCGAGGGCAGCCCGATCACCAGGCCCTGCAGGATGCCGATCTTGGGATCGGACGCGATCAGGCGCACGAGCCGCAGCACCGCGCCCGCCGGCATGACGCTGTCGGCGTCGAGCGTCACGGCAAAGTCGTGGCGGTCGCCCCAGCGGGCGCAGAAATCGGCGATATTGCCCGCCTTGAAGCCCTCATTGCTGGTTCGCCGGCGATAGGTTACGGCGATGCAGTCCCGCCAGTCGGCCGCGAGCTTATCGAACCGACGCTCCTCCTCGGCCGCGATCGCGCGATCGCTGGTGTCGCTCAGGATATAGAGATGGAAGCGATCGCCCACCCCCGCCTCGGCCAGCCCCGCGAGCAGGGGGTGAAGATTGCGCAGGATGCGGTCCGGCTTCTCGTTGCGGATGCACAGAAGGATCGCCGTCGAAGCCGTAATGGCTTCATCGCCGCGCAGATGCGCCGCCGCCGGCAGCACCGCCGCGACCGGATCGTCGGCAAACCGCATGACGAGCAGGCCGATCATGGCGTTCCAGAAACCGATCACGGTCCACGGCAGGGTGACCGAAAACAGCGCGATCAGCACGATATCGATCACGCCGAGGCCGCCGGGCGCGAGCGTTCGGGCCATCAGCCAGATCATCGCCGCGATCGTCGACACAACGAGCGCCGCGAACACGATGCGCCGGCGTCCGATCGGCATGGCCGTGACCGCTGCCGCGATCGTCGCCGCGGTCACCTCTGCCGCCATCGTGGCAACCCCCTGCCCTTTTGCAATGCACGCGATATTTTGCAGAGCACGCGGTATAGCTAGGAACCGTTCGACACGCCAATAAAGGATTTGCGAGTGACGCCCGATCGCGGCGACAGCAAGGCCGAAGCCCTGTGGTATGTGGCCCCGGGACAGGCGGAGATTCGCGCGGAGCGCGCGCCAGAAGCGGGATCCGGCGACCTTGTCGTGCGGGCGCTGCACGGCGCGTTCAGCCGCGGCACCGAACGGCTCGTCTTCACCGGCGGCGTGCCGGAATCGGAATTCGAGCGCATGCGCTGCCCGTTCATGGGCGGGACCTTTCCGTTCCCGGTCAAGTACGGCTACTCCTTGGTCGGGCGGGTCGAGGCAGGCCCGGAGCCGCTGCGCGGCCGTACGGTTTTCGCGCTGCATCCGCACCAGACCGCGTTCGCGCTTCCGGCGGACGCGGTCATCGTCGTGCCGGACACGGTTCCGGCGCGCCGCGCCGTGCTTGCCGCCAATATGGAGACCGCGCTCAACGCGGTCTGGGATGCCGCGCCGAGCCCGGCGGACCGGATTGCGGTGGTCGGCGGCGGCGTGATCGGGCTTCTGACGGGATGGTTGTGCGGCGCGTTTCCCGGCGCAGAGGTGACGCTGGTCGATAGCGACCCGCGGCGGGCGCTGCCGGCCGGCTATCTCGGCCTCGGCTTCGCTTGCCCCGAGGAAGCGCCGCTCGACTGCGACGTCGTGATCCATGCGAGCGGGAGCGGCGCCGGCCTTGCGACGGCGCTGCGGCTGGCGGGCGAGGAGGCAACCGTATTGGAGCTGAGCTGGTACGGGCGCGGCCAAGTCACGGTGCCGCTGGGGGCCGCGTTTCACAGCCGTCGTCTGAAGCTCATATCGAGCCAGGTCGGCCGCGTCGCTCCGTCGCACCGCTCGCGCTGGACGCCGCGCCGCCGGCTGGCGGCGGCGCTTGACCTCCTCGCCGATGCGCGCCTCGAGGTTCTGCTCGCGCCGGCGACGCCGTTTGCGGACCTACCGGCCCGGATCGGCGGCATTCTCGCGCCGGAAAGCGGCGTCTTGTGCCAAGTGATCGACTATCCCGCAGCCGGCCCCGCCGCAACCTGAACGAGGCTTTCCGTGTTCGCCGTCGAAGTGCGCCACCACATCATGATCGCTCATTCTTTTCGCGGCGAGGTCTTCGGCCCGGCGCAACGCCTGCACGGGGCGACCTTCGTGGTCGACGCTGCGTTCCAGGCGGAGCGCCTCGACGCCAACGGGATCGTCGTCGATATCGGCCGCGCGCAGGACGTGCTCAAATCCGTGCTCGCCCCGCTCGACTACCGCAATCTCGACGATCTGCCGGAGTTTTCCGGGGTCAACACGACGACCGAATTCCTGACGCGCTATGTGTTCGACCGCCTGGCCGCTGCGGCGCGGGCGGGCGAACTCGGACGCGACGGGCAAGAGCTTGCGGCGATCCGCGTCACCGTTTCGGAATCGCATCTCGCGCGCGCCTGGTACGAGGCGGCGCTGTGGTGAGGCGCGCCGTGTTTGCCGTGCCGGGGGACCTCGACACGCCGACCGGCGGCTATGCCTATGATCGACGGATCATCGCCGAACTGCGCCGGCTCGGCTTCGCAGTCGACGTCATCGATCTCGGCGAGGGCTTTCCGCGGCCGAGCTGCGACATCAGGGCCGCCGCGCTGGCGGCGCTTCGCTGCGCGCCGCCGGGATCGCCGATCGTCATCGACGGGCTCGCCTATGGCGCCTTGCCCGAGCTTGCCGCCGACTTCTGCAGGGCCCGCCCGGTGATCGCGCTCGTCCATCATCCGCTTGCGCTCGAAACCGGGCTCACCGACGAAGCGGCGGCCAAGTTGCGCGCGAGCGAGCGCATCGCGCTCTCGGGCGCGAGGCGCGTCATCGTCCCGAGCGCGGCGACGGCAAGCATTCTGGTCGCCGATTACGGCGTACCGCGCGATTGCATCGCCATAGCCCCGCCCGGCTGCGATCGCGTCGCGCGCGCGCACGGGAACGCCGGCGGGCCGGTCGCGCTCTTGTCGGTCGGCGCGCTCGTGCCGCGCAAGGGCCATGACCTGCTGATTGCGGCGCTCGCCGAGATCGCCGATCTCGATTGGCGGCTCACCATTGCCGGCCCGCGCGATCGCGACGCGGCGACGGCGGCGCGGCTCGAGGCGCAGATCGCGGCGCTCGGTCTCGCGGCGCGCGTCACGCTCGCCGGCGCGGTCGCGCCCGACCGCCTAGCCGCCCTGTACGCCGCGGCCGATCTGTTCGTGCTCGCGTCGCGCTTCGAGGGCTACGGCATGGCCTTTGCGGAAGCGGCGAGCTACGGCCTGCCCGTCATCGGAACGACCGCCGGCGCGATCCGCGAAGCCGTTCCGGCCGGCGCGGGCCTGCTCGTGCCGCCCGACGATGTCGCGGCGCTCACGGGCGCGCTGCGCCGGTTGATCGCCGATCGCGACGAGCGCCGGCGGCTCGCCGAGGGCGCGCTTCGCGCTGCCGAGCGGCTCCCGACCTGGGAAGCCTCGGCGCGGCGCGTTGCTGAAACGATCGAGGCCTCGGCATGACCGGGTTTTCCACCGACTGGCTCGCGCAGCGCGAGCCCTGTGACCGGCGCGCGCGCAACCCGGCGGCGCTCGCCGCGGTCGCCGAGTTCTTCGCCGCCGATCCGGCGGCGACGATCGTCGACCTCGCCTGCGGGACGGGTGCGACGCTGCGGGCCGTTTCCGACGCCCTGCCCAAGCGCCAAAGCTGGCGGCTTGTCGACAACGACCTGAGCCTGCTTGCGCGGGCGCAGCAGGCGGTCGGCGCCGACGTGACGGTGCGCGCCGTTCCGCTCGACCTTGTGCAAGATCTCGAAGCGGCGCTCGACGGGCCGGTCGATCTGGTCACGACATCGGCCCTGCTCGACCTCGTATCCGCCGAGTGGATCGAGCGGCTCGTGACCGAGATCGCCGCGCGCAACCTGCCCTTCTACGCCGCGCTCAGCTATGATGGGCGCGTCGAATTCGAACCGGCCGACGCGTCGGACGAGGCGATCGTCGCGGCTTTCAACCGGCATCAATGCACCGACAAGGGATTCGGGCCGGCGCTCGGCCCGGCGGCGGCCCCGATGGCCATCGGGCTGTTCGAGCGGATCGGCTATGCGATCGTGCAGGGCCGGTCGGACTGGCTGTTGGGGCCGGCGGACGAGATCCAGGCGGATATGCTCGCGGGCTTCGCCCGCGCGGCCGCGGAGATCGGCGGCATCGCAAGCGGCGACGTCGCGCAATGGAAGACGCGGCGGAAGATCATGCTCGCCGCGCAACGCTCACGCCTGCGGGTCGGTCATGTCGACTTTTTCGCGCGTCCGACCGGCCGGCGCTGAAGGGAGAGGTCGCAATCGAACAGCACCTCATCGCCGAGCGGGCAGGATCGGACGCGCGGCCGGATCGCGTGATCGGCATGCGCGATCGTGGCGAGCGTGCAGCCCGGCCGGCCGGACCCGAGGATGATCGGCGCGACGACGACATGGAGGCGGTCGAGGCACGCGGCCGCGAGAAAGCGGGACAAGGTCTCCGCGCCGCCCTCGATCAGCAGGCGGCGGAATCCTTGCCCGGCAAGCGCGCCGAGGATGGTGGCGGGCGCGATGCGCCCCGCTTCCGCCGCAAGCGGCAGATGCTCGACCCCGGGCGGCCAATTCGGCGGCACGCCGGCGTCGGTCACGACCAGGCGACGGACCCCGTCCTCGGCGAGCAGGCGCGCGGTCGGCGGAAGCCGCCCGCGCCGGTCGATGACGACGCGCGCCGGGTTCGGCCCCGCCACGCGCCGCACCGTGAGTTGCGGGTCGTCGGCGAGCGCGGTGCCGATGCCGATCACCACAGCATCCACCAGCGCACGCAGGCGATGCAGATGGGCGAGCCCCTCCGATCCATTGATGAATTCGCGGCGGCCGCCGTCGGTCGCGATGCGCCCATCGATCGACTGGCCGATCTGGCCGATGACGACCAGCCCGTCGATGGCGCCGGCCTGCAGCGGCCCGAAAAGCGCGTCCCAGGGCGGCGGCAGCGCCGCATTGGCGCGGAACGCCGCCGGCACGCCGGCCCAGCCGTCGGCCGGGAGCGCGCCGGAATAAGCCCAGGAAGACCGGTCCAAGATGCTCGCCCCGAAATGGATGGATGGAAACGCCGCCCTTGCGCGCGGAGCTTGCATCGCGGCCGAGTTTAGCCTGTCATGCAGCTCCGGCTCAAGCCGAACGCGGGCGCCGCGACGCCCCGTGCCGAGGAAGAATTGCCGCAAGGCTGCGCCAAGGTTCCACCTCTCCCGTTGGAGAGGCGAAAAGCGCGTAGGAGAACACCATGACCGCATGGACGATGAACGGGCCTGGGAGCGAAGAGGGCTACGCGCTGCCCGCCCGCGTGCTGCACTGGCTGACGGCCGCCATCGTGATCTTCATGATCCCCGCCGGCATCTATATGGCGAATGCGAGCCCCGGGCCGACGCAGGACCTCCTGTTCCATCTGCACCGCTCCTTCGGCGTGGTCCTCCTGCCGATCGTGATTGCTCGGCTGGCGTACCGCCTGCGCAACCCACCGCCGCCGCTGCCGCGGGACATTCCGAGCGTCCAGCGCGGCCTCGCGCATGCGGTGCACGGCGCGCTCTATGCGCTCCTGATCGTCCAGCCGATCGTCGGCTGGGTGGCGACATCGGCCTATCGCGCGCCGATCATGGTGTTCTGGACGTTCGAGCTGCCGCCGATCTGGCCCGAGGACCGCGCGTTCTCCGAGAACATGCTCGTCGTGCATCGCGTGCTCGGATTCATGATCGCGATTTTCGCTATGATCCATATCGCCGCCGCGCTCTATCATCACTTCGGCCGCAAGGACGCCGTGCTGATGCGCATGCTGCGCGGGTGATCGGCCGGCCAGGCTACTCCGCCGCGCGCGTGTCGTTTGCTTCCGCAGCCGTCCATGCGTCGGTTGCGCTCAAGAGACCTTGCGAGCGAGGTCCCCCTTTGTCTTTTTGGCTGCAAGGGTGGGGAGCTTATTGACCCGTGCTCCCGATAGCTTGCGGGCGCGACGAAGCTCATACAGCGTCTGCAAATTGAGCCAGAACTCCGGGCTCGTGCCGAACCAGTGGCCGAGGCGCAACGCGGTGTCGGCCGTGACGCCGCGCTGCCCGTTGAGAATGCCGGTGACGCGATTCACCGGTACATCGATCTGACGGGCGAGTTCGGCGGCGGAAATGCCGATCTCCTTCAATTCTTCGGCGAGGTGTTCGCCGGGGTGAATGGGCGCGCGTGCCATGACACGATCCTCAATGATAATCGACAATCTCAACGTTGATCGGGCCGGGCGAGCCTTCGGGCCACTCAAAGCAAATCCGCCACTGGTCATTGATCCGGATGCTATACTGCCCCTGTCGATCCCCCTTGAGAGCTTCCAACCGGTGGCGGCGAGGTCGCTCAGGCTAGTGGCCGCCTCCAGTCGGTCGAGTCGGATTTCGGCCTGACGGGCGAAGCCAGAGAAATCCCGAATACGCTCGCCGCCTGCAAAACGTCCGGTCCTCTTGTCTCGGTAGCTGACGATCATCGCCTTGACAGCATACTGGTATTATCAGTTACGTAAAGCGTAATCCTTAGCTCAGTTTTCTGCGCGCGTGTCGTCCGTCGCGGAAAGCGGCGGCGCCGGCGGCTCGGCGGACAGATACTGCGCCTTGGCCAGCTCGGAGAACGGCCCGCCCGCCCGCATCAGTTCGTCGAACGTGCCCGCCTCGACGACGCGGCCGTGCTCGAACATCAGGATGCGGTCGGCGCGCCGGATGGTGGCGAGCCGATGGGCGATGACGAAAGTGGTGCGGCCCTTCATCACCTCTTCGAGCGCGACCAGGAGCTTCGCCTCGGTCTTGGCGTCGAGCGCGCTCGTCGCCTCGTCGAGGATGAGGATCGGCGGCTCCTTCAGCAGCGCGCGGGCGATCGACAGGCGCTGGCGCTCGCCGCCGGAGATGAGGCGCCCGCGCTCGCCGACGCGCGCATCAAAACCGTTCGGGTCGCGCTCGATGAAATCGAGCGCCTGCGCGCGCGCGGCTGCGTCGCGCAGCTCCGCCGCCGTCGCGTCCGGCTTGCCGATGCGCAGGTTCTCGGCGATCGAGCGGTTGAACAGCAGTCCTTCCTGGAACACCACGCCGATATTGCGCCTGAGAGCGGCGAGCGTCATGTCGCGCACGTCGAGGCCGTCGATCCTGATCGCGCCCGACTGCGGATCGAACGCGCGGTAGAGCAGAGACAGCGCGGTCGACTTGCCGGCGCCCGTCGCGCCGACCAGCGCGATCCGCTCGCCCGGCGCGGCGGCGAAATCGAGATCGAGAACTGCGGGACGCTTGCCGTCATAGGAGAACGAGACGTCGTCGAATTCGACCCGACCCG
Organism: uncultured Rhodoplanes sp.; assembly: GCA_964354425.1. Taxonomy (GTDB): domain Bacteria; phylum Pseudomonadota; class Alphaproteobacteria; order Rhizobiales; family Xanthobacteraceae; genus Rhodoplanes. The sequence continues at coordinate 38,865 of CAYGZV010000001.1, forward strand.
TAACGCGCCCCGGGTCGGTCGCATCGGGCCGGTCGCGGATCGCGGGCGTCGTGTCGAACACGGCGAAGAACTCGGCCAGCCGCGGCCCTTCGGAGAACACGCGATTGACGAACCACACCGCGTCCTGCAGCCGCGCGATCAGCATGGTCGCAAAGCCGGTGAAGGTCACGATTTCGCCGACCGAGGCGAGCCCGCGGGCGTTCAGGTATGCGCCAAGCACGACGATCGTGAGCAAAGTCAGCGTGGTCGAGGCGCGCGTGAGCACGGACACCACCGCCCACCAGGACAGCACCGGGGTTTGCGCCGCGAGCAGCCGGTCGATCACGGTCTTGAGGCCGGACACCTCCGCCTCGACGCGGGTGAAGCTGTGCACGAGCGCGACATTGCCGAGCGTGTCGGACGCGCGCTCGGCGAGTTCGGAATAGTTCTCCTCGACGAGCGTCTGCAGCGCCTCGGTCTTGCGCATCACGAAGGCGGTGAGGGTCGCGAAAACGGCGCAGAGCACCAGCAGCACCAGAGCGAGCCGCCAGTTGAGGACGAGCGCGAGCGGCAGCAGCACGAAGAAGGAGACGAACGCCGCGAGATTGTCGCGGAAGAAGCCGAGCCACAGGCCGAACAGCGCGTCGGTGCCCTGCAGCATCACCTTCATCAGGCGGCCGGAATGCGTTCCCGAGTGATAGGCGAGCGGCAGCTCGAGCACGTGCTCGAAATACTCGGTGAGGACGTGCTGGCGCTCCCGGTGCGCCAGCCGATCCGCATAGAGCGCAACAAGCGTGCTGCAGACGATGTTGAACAGGCCGAAGCCGCACCACACGCCCAGCAGGCCGCCGAGCGCCGACCAGCGGAAGCCCGACGGATTCGTTTGCGCCTGCGACAGCGCGTCGATGATGCGGCCGAACAGCACCGGCTCGGCGAATTGCGCCGCGGCGAGCAGCAGATTGGCGATCGCCAGCGTCCACGCGAGCCGCTTGGCCGGCGCGAGCAGGCCGAGCGTGCGCAGATAGATGCGGATGAGTTTCATGATGCTGAACGCCGTCGGAAAGCGGGCTGTCGATCCGGCTCCTACCCGCTATCCACATGCCAACTTTCTTTACGGCCGGCAATCCGGGCAAACGAAGGGCGCGGCTATTAGAGCTAATTCCGTTCCGGTTGAATCGAAAATTCGCTCTTATCGTTATCGCGTGGTCGCATTCTACGGCCCGGTTCCCACCCCGGATCAGGTCCGAGGGCGGGCTTCTTCAGGCATTCTCTAACGCTTGACCCTCCCCTGAAATAAGCAAGGCGCGAGCAGCTGCTTAGTCCGCAACCTCTCCGGAAGCGCTGCTGCCGCGCAGGCGGTCGACCGTGCTGCGGGCGGTGCGGGCGTCGACGCCCAGGCGCTGGAGGGCGAAGTCGGACATTCCGACCGCAATCTCGCGTTCCCCCATGACCGCCAGTCCCACCCCCGACTCGGCGAGGTAGAGCGCTTCGGCCTCGGAATGGGTGCGCACGACCGTCTCGATCGCCGGATTGAACTTGCGCGCAAGCGAGATGACCCGCCGCGCCTGGAACGCATCCGGCAGCGCCACCACGATCAGCCGCGCCGACCGCGGTAGCGCGGCGGCGAGAACCTCTTCGCGGGTGGCGTCGCCATAAACCACCCGGGTCCCTTCCGACCGGAGCTTCTCCGCGAGCCTGCGGTCGGACTCGACCACGACATAGCTCAGGCCGTGGGTGCGCAGCGCGCTCGCGACCGTGCGCCCGACCCGGCCATGGCCGACCAGGATCGCGTGATCGGAAATGAACATGGTCCCGCGCACCGCGATCCCCCCTCGCCGCTTGCGCAGGCGCACGAAGAACTTCCAGCCGGCGACCGCATGCGCGAAGCGGCGCGCAAGCGGAAACATCAGCGGATTGATCACGATCGCGATCAGCGCGACGGCGAGCACCAGGTCGCGCCCGCCCGCGTCCATCAAGCCGCGCTGCACCGCCTGGTCGGTCAGGATGAACGAGAATTCGCCGATCTGCGCAAACGACGCCCCGACCAGCGCGGCCGTTTCGGGCGCCGCGCGAAGGAACAACAGGATCAGAACCGTGGTCAGACCGGTGCCGATCACGATGGCGAGCAGGAGCGCGGCGATCTCCACCGGCATCCGCACCAGCGTCATGGGATCGAACAACATGCCGACCGAGACGAAGAACAGGACCGCGAACACCTGCTGCATCGGCAGCGCCTCGGCGGCGGCGTGGTGGCTGAGATCGCTTTCGCCCAGCGCCACGCCGGCGAAGAAGGCGGCAAGCGCGAGCGAGATGCCGAACAGAATGGCCGACCCATAGGCGATCCCGAGCGCGACCACGAAGACGGCGAGCGTGAACAGTTCGCGCGATCCGGCGCGGGCGACATAACCGAGCAGCCAGGGAATGACGCGCCGCCCGACCAGGACGATGATCGCAACGAAACCGGCGATCTGGAGAAGCGCCCGCGCGAGTTCGAGGACGAGATCGAAGGGCTCGAATGCCCGACCCGGGGCCAGCACCGGGACCAGCGTCAGCGCCAGGATGACGACAATGTCCTGCGCGACCAGCCAGCCGAGGGCGATGCGACCGGGCGTGGCGGCAAGCTGGCCGCGCTCCTCCAGCGCGCGGGTCGCAACCGCCGTGCTCGCGATCGCGAGCGACAAGCCCACGATCCAACCCGCGCTGAACGGAAGGTCGATGAGGTAGGTCGCGACAAGGTAGCCGAAGGCGGAGGCGATGGTGATCTGGATGATGGCGCCCGGCACCGCGCTGCGCCGCACCGCCAGGAGATCGTCGAACGAGAAATGCAGCCCGACCCCGAACAGGAGCAGCGCGACGCCGATCTCGGCCAGTTCATTGGTGATCTTCTGGTCGATCACGTAGCCCGGCGTGAACAGTCCGAGAACGATGCCGGCCAGGAGATAGCCGAAGACGGGCGACAGCCGCGCGGCACGGGCGGCTAGTCCCCCGACAAAAGCCGCCAGCAGGCTCACGACCAGGGTGGGGAGGAGTCCGACATGCGGTTCCATTTCTTGTTTCGGACTCTCATCTCGGCCATCTGGACTTGGCGCTCTGCTGGTATGCGCCGCATGCCGTTCAAGCCGACCTTTGTGAGGTCTTTACCCCGGTCCGCGCGCAGCCATGGGCACCCACGATCATGCGCCGCCATCGTGCATCGCACAATGCAATACAAACGTCACAATCGGCGCGTGTCCTTGACCGGTCGAGGAAGAAGCGCGCCCTTCGGAGGGCCCCCGGCGGAAAGCCGCGGCGTACGGAGAGGGACGCGCACGTCAAAATAAGTCGAACCGCCGGACGATGAGCCCGGCGGTTCGGCAGACACGCAATATAAGTGTTTATTCTCAGTCCTAACGATACATGCCGCCGCCCCGGTTGCCGCCAAAGGAATAGTAGCTGCCATAGGCGGTGTAGAACGTATTCTGAACGCAGACGCCGCCGACGCCGCTGACCGCCTGCCGGCATTGCGAATACGTGGAGAAATAACAATTGCTGCCGCCGCGACCGCTGTACTGGGCGCACCACGGGTAGAGCCGGTAGCCGCCCTGCGCGTCGGCCGGCGCGGCGTCGACCGCGAAGGCTGCCGTGAGGGCTGCAAGTCCGAGAAGAATCTTCCGCATCATGGTCTCCTTCATCAACGATTTCTGATCTACGTACGCGATCGGCGACGGTTTCACGCGTTCGGCGCCTCCGTGCTAATGCGCGACTCGGCGGCTTGGTTCGCGCAGAAGGCGTGCGTACGGCGTGGCGCCGACTGGAAAGCCGGTCACTCCCGGCGTTTCGCGCGGCCGTCGGCGGGCGCAAGTCCGCATTCTATTGCACGTTCTTCTCCTTGACCGGCCGCGACTGGCGGTCGACCTCGGTTCAGGTTGCATGTTGGGTGCCTATGCGGGCGACCCGGTTCGAACGGAACGTGCCGCCGGGAGATCGGAGGACCCCTTCCAATTCTGATAAAAAGGATGATGCCTTCCCCATAAACAACTGCTTTAAAAGAGAAAAAAACCGCAAATTCGCGTCGTTTCTGACCAAGGCGCCCGCGGGTTCTATCGCCAAAACGTGATCGCGCGCCGGGGTGGGCGTCCAGCTAGTCGAGACCGCCATTGATGAACTGAAGCACGGTCGCAAGCGCGCCATGCGCGTCGAGATCATCATGGCCGCCTTGCGGGAAGCGCACGAAGCGCTTCGGCCCCGGCGCGCGCGCAAACAGCCGCTCCCCGAAACGAAGCGGGACCACGCGATCGCGCTCGCCATGGATGATCAGCAAGGGCGCGGCGAGCCTGCCGATCAGTTCATCCGACCGGAACCAATCCTTCATCAGCATCCGCACCGGCACGAAGGGAAACACCGACGCGGCGATGTCGACGGCCGAGGTAAACGGCGCTTCGAGAACGAGCTTGCCGACCGGCCGCTCGACCGCGAGCGCGACCGCCGGCCCGGTGCCGAGCGACACGCCCCAGAGCACGATGCGGTCGGCGGGGTAACGCTCCGCCGCGAAGGCATAGGCCGCTGCGGCATCGCGCAGCAGGCCCTGCTCGCTCGGCCGCCCGGTCGAGCCGAAATAGCCGCGATAGGAAAGCGCGACGATCCCCAGCCCATCGGCGACGAGCCGTTCGAACCGCGCGACGCGCCAGGCGAGCACTTCGCCATTGCCGTGAAAAAAGACGACCACCGGCCGGCCCGGCCGCGGCGGAACATGCCAGGCGATCACGGTCTCGCCGTCGCTCGTTGCGAGCGCAATTTCCTCGGCGGCGGGAAATCCGGCGGCGGCCGGCGAGATGCGAGCCACCGGCGGCGGCTGGTACATGAACTGGCGCTGCATGAGATAGAGCACGGCCACGAGGACGGCATAGCCGGCGAGCGCGAGCGACAGCCATTTCAGCAGCGTCATGCCCATTGGTAGCACGCTGGCGAGAAGCAACGGACGTGGAGACCTTCGGCGCTCATCGGAAGAGCGGGCGACGCGCCGCCGCAGTCCCGACGCTCACCGCTGTAGAGCTGGCGCCTCGATCGCCTTCTCCGCACCCAGCAGGGCGATCAGGCGCTCGGCGACCGTGACATGGCCTTGCGGACTCCAGTGGCCGTCATTGGGAATGGTGTCGGCCTCGTCCATGCTGGCGTAGGGGATGTTCTCGGCGCGCAGATGCGGCTCAAGCGCCGGATCGCGCCGCTGCAGCCCGACCACGAATTTCGCCCCCTGCGATACTACATAGTCGCGCATCATGGTCACGAGCTGCGCCGTCGGGTCGGGCACGACCACCGGCGGATGGCGGACCCGCAGGTAGATCTCGATGCCGAGGCGCACCAGCGCCGAGCGTTCGGCCATGGCATTGTTGTAAAAGTACCAAGTGTGGTTGCGCGGCACCGGCATGCCGCGGAATTCCCAGCGGCCGTCCGTCTCGGCGAGGTACGGCTTGAGCGTGTGCCCGTGGACCGAGTTGGTGGAATTGTCGTGATGGTCGTTGTCGACGCACACAATGAGAACCACCACGCTCGGCTCGAGGCGCGGCCACAGCCGCCGCATCAGCAGGAACGACTGGTCCGTGCCATAGGCTGCCACGCCGGCATTGACGATCCTGTACCCGGGCAGTTCCTCCCGCAGGCGGTCGGTGAAGCGTTCCCCGTCTTTGACCCCCGCGCCATAGACGAACGAATCGCCGATAACGAGGATCGTCGGCTTCGTGGTTGGCGCCACCTCGATATCGCGCAGCCCGAGGCTGTTGATCCTGATCGTGTTGCTCGCGACCTTGTGGGCGATGGGAACCCAGCCGAGCTCGGCGTCATGCTGATAGGGGAGCCGATACGATTCGGGGACGAGGCGCAGGTCGCGGAAATCGGCGACGCGGAGAAAAAGCTCGAGCCCGGCGGCGCACAAGAGCAGGATGCCGGCCTGGAGCGCGACCGCTCGCACGAGCGACCAGCGGCGGCGCGGGCGGGCTGCGGGTCCGGTCGGATCGGATTTGACGCCTTCGCTCGGCATGTCAGCGATGGAACTGGAGAGCCGATCCCGACGCCGCACCCCACACGCCCTAAAGCGACTTGCCGATCTCCTCGGTCATCTTCTTGGCGTCGCCGAGGATCATCATGGTGTTGTCGCGGTAGAACAGCGGGTTGTCAATGCCGGCATAGCCGGAGGCGAGCGAGCGCTTGTTGAACATCACCGTGCCCGCCTTCCACACTTGCAGGACCGGCATGCCGTAGATCGGCGACGTCGGATCGTCTTCCGCCGCCGGATTGGTGACGTCGTTCGCGCCGATCACATAGGCGACGTCGGCCTGCGCAAATTCACTGTTGATGTCGTCGAGTTCGAACACCTCGTCATACGGGACATTCGCCTCGGCGAGCAGCACGTTCATGTGGCCCGGCATGCGGCCAGCGACCGGGTGGATCGCGTATTTGACCTCCACGCCCTCCGCCTTCAGCCGATCGCCCATTTCGCGCAGCGCATGCTGAGCCTGCGCGACCGCCATGCCGTAGCCGGGCACGATGATGACCTTGCCGGCGTTTTTCATGATGAAGGCGGCGTCCTCCGCCGATCCGAGCTTGACCGGCCGCGCCTCGCCGCCGGTGGCAGGACCCGCCACCTCGCCGCCGAAGCCGCCGAGGATCACTGAAATGAACGACCGGTTCATTCCCTTGCACATGATGTAGGAGAGGATCGCGCCGGAGGAGCCGACCAGGGCCCCGGTGATGATCAGCGCCGAGTTGCCGAGCGTGAAGCCGATGCCGGCCGCGGCCCAACCCGAATACGAGTTCAGCATCGAGATCACGACCGGCATGTCGGCGCCGCCGATCGGAATGATGATCAGCACGCCGAACGCAAACGAGGCGATCGCGAGCAGCCAGAACGCGGTGTAGCTCTCGCTCCGCGCGAACCAGACCACGAGCAGGACGATCAGGACGGCGAGCCCGAGATTGATGGCGTGGCGGGCCGGCAGCATGATCGGCGCGCCGCTCATGCGTCCGGACAGCTTGAGGAAGGCGATCACCGAGCCGGTGAAGGTGATGGCGCCGATCGCCGTGCCGAGCGACATCTCGACCAGGCTCGCGCCGTGAATTTGGCCGACCGCGCCGATGTTGAAGGCGCTCGGCGCATAGAGCGCGCCCGCCGCCACCAGCACCGCGGCCATGCCGACCAGTGAATGAAACGCCGCGACCAGCTCCGGCATGCTCGTCATCGGAACACGCCGGGCGATGGTCGCCCCGACGCCGCCGCCGACCGCAAGCCCGAGAATGACCAGCACCCACGCCCCGAACCCCGCCGGCGGACTGAGCGCCACGGTCGTCAGGACGGCGATGACCATCCCGACCATGCCGAACTGATTGCCGCGCTGGCTCGTTTCAGGGCTCGATAGCCCGCGCAACGCCAAAATGAAGAGCACGCCCGCGACGAGATAAAGCACCCCGGCAATATTGGCGTTCATGTCAGTTCGTCCCCGTTCCAATCAGGTGCAGGCGTGCAGCTCCGCCCGGGTGGCCGCCCTCATGCTCGGCCGCATGGCGAAGGAGCAACGGCTTACTTTTTCTTCTTCTGGTACATCGACAACATGCGCTGGGTGACCAGAAAGCCGCCGAAAATGTTCACCGAGGCGAACACGAGCGCGATGAAGCCGAGGAAGCGCGCGAACCCGGTGCCGCTGCCGACCAAGGGCACGCCGACGGCCAGCAACGCGCCGACGACGATCACCGACGAGATCGCGTTGGTCACCGACATCAGCGGCGTATGCAGCGCCGGCGTGACCGACCAAACCACGTAATAGCCGACGAAGACCGCCAGCACGAAGATCGAAAACCGGAAAACGAACGGGTCGACCGCCGCCGCGACATGTTCCATGTCAACTCTCCTTCAAGCCGCGCATGCTCCCTCTCCCCGTGCGAGGGGAAAGGGCTGGGGTGAGGGGGCATGCGGCAGACCGAGCCCCGTTAAAAGCCTGCTCACCCGGACCGCTCGGCGGTCCGACCCCTCCCCGCTTGCCGGGAGAGGCGAATTGAGGACGAAGCCAGCGGATCATTACGCCGCGGTCTTCGGCGCAAAGTTCGGATGGACGACCGCGCCGTCGCGGGTGAGCGCAGTGGCTTTGACGATGTCGTCATCCCAGTTCAGGCTGATCTGCTTCGTCTTCTTGTCGATCAGAACCTCGAGGAACGTATAGACATTCTTGGCGTAGAGCGTCGAGGCGGAGGCCGGGATGCGCCCGGGAACGTTGAGATAGCCGACGATCTTGACGCCGCCCGCATCCACCACTTCGCCCGGCTTGGCAAGTTCGCAATTGCCGCCGCGTTCGACCGCGAGATCGACGATCACCGACCCCGGCTTCATCGAATGCACCATTTCCGCCGAGATGAGCCTCGGCGCCGGGCGGCCGGGAATCAGCGCCGTCGTGATCACCATGTCCTGCTTCTTGATGTGCTCGGCGACCAGGGCGGCCTGCTTGGCCTGGTACTCCTTCGACATTTCCTTGGCATAGCCGCCGGCGGTCTCCGCCTGCTTGAACTCGTCGTCAATCACCGCGACGAACTTCGCGCCCAGGCTCTCGACCTGTTCCTTGGACGCCGGACGCACGTCGGTCGCGGTCACGATCGCGCCGAGCCGCCGCGCCGTCGCGATCGCCTGCAGCCCGGCGACGCCCGCTCCCATCACGAACACCTTGGTGGCCGGGACCGTGCCCGCCGCCGTCATCATCATCGGCAGCGCCCGCCCGTATTCCGCCGCGCCATCGATCACCGCGCGGTAGCCGGCGAGGTTGGCCTGGCTCGACAGCACGTCCATCGATTGCGCCCGCGTGATCCGCGGCATCAATTCCATGGCGAAGGCGATCACGCCGGCCCGCGCCAGCGCCTGGAGCGCCGCTTCATGGCCGTATGGGTCCATGATCGCGATGACCAGCGCGCCCTTCTTGTAGGCGGTGAGTTCCATCTCGTTCGGCCGGCGGACCTTCAGCACGATGTCGGCGTCACGCACCGCGTCGCGCGAAATCACCGCACCGGCCGCCTCGTAGTCCGCGTCCAGTATGCCCGATTTCACTCCGGCGCCGGGCTCCACGAGCGCCTCCGCCCCCAGCGCCTTCATCTTCTTGACCGTCTCGGGCGTGGCCGACACGCGCGGCTCGCCAGCCTCGGCTTCCGCACAGATAGCGATTTTCATGAATTTCTCCTGCCCAGGCGAAAAGCGCGCGGACTGTCCTGTCGCCGCGGGCGCTTCTCAGGTCAAGAACCAAGCCATCAGAGCGAGGGTGATGACGCTTGCCGCGACGCCCCATTTGACCAGTTGAATGAAGCTCCGGTAGGTCCCCTCGTGCTGGGCGTAGTCATTCCCCGACGCGGTGTCGTATTCCAGCGCGCTGTTCTCGGCCATTCTGTTCCCCATGCTTGACGGCAGTGCAACCGCGCGCGGGCTTAGCGCAATTGTATCTTCAGGGCAACGGAAAGCGCGCTGTCGGGCGATTTGCCGCCCTTCCCGGCCAAGGAGACAAATGCGCGCTTTAAATGCAGGCTCCGCGCACCGCGAGCGCGCGCTGGCCGCCCATCGCTCCCCGCCTGCACGACGGCGTCATTGTGGAAGATGCGTCGAGCGCGGACCCGCGCGTGCCGCCTCCGATGCTACGGGCGCGACAGCGGCGCCCCCGAACCGCGCGCGCGTGCTTTTTCGGAGCTTCGGCCGCTCGCCTAGCCTTGCCACCACATCGTTTCGCGCAAAATGTCGACGACGGTGATCACGCCCAGCAATTTGTCTTTGACCACCGGGGCGCGGTGCAGGCGATTCTGCGCGAGGATCTGGCAAACTTCCTGCACCGTCATGTCGGGATCGACCTCGATGCACGGTTTGGTCATGACCTCGCCGACCGTCATGGTCTCCGGGTTTTTGCCATGGGCCGCCACTTTATAGACGATGTCGGCGTTGGTGACGATTCCGTAGGCGTCTCCCGCGCCGCCGGGCTCCACCATCAGACCGCGCAAGTGTTTCTCGGCCATCAGCTGCATCGCCTCGGCCACCGACGCCGAAGCCGAAATCGTAATTACCGGCGTGGTCATTACTTCTCTTGCCGTTTGCATAATTCAGCTCCTTTGACGGGCCAGGCCGCCTTGCTTTACCACCACTTCCCCTTGCGCAGAATGTCGGTCACCGAGACGATGCCGAGCAGCTCGTCTTTGATGACCGGAGCGCGATGGATGTGATTATTGGCGAATAACCGGGCGGCGTTTTCAACCGTCATGTCAGGATTGAGGGCGATACACGGCTTGGTCATGACATCGCTCACTTTCAAAGCTTTCGGATCTTCGCCGAAAGCAATAACTTTGTAGGCGATATCGGTTTCCGTGAGAATGCCATAGGCTTTCTCCGAGCCGCGCGGTTTGACGATCAGGGAATGAATTCTTTTCTGGCGCATCAGCCCGATAGCCTCAGAAACCAGCGCCGAAGCCGCTATCGTGGCAACCTCGGTGTTCATAATGTCTCTTACGTTGAACACGGTTCACCTCCGGGGGTTACCCTATCAAGGACATTGTTGGGCGGAGCAAAACGGACTTTGCTCCAAGGCATCCTGTTCGATCCTGCAACCGTCAGAGGGTGGCCCCGCCGTCGACGCCGATCACCTGGCCGGACACATAGCGGGCCTCATCGGAGGCCAACCAGACGAAGCAGTTCGCGATATCATCCGGCTTGCCGAAACGGCCCATGGCGATGCGCTCCAGCATTTTCTCGACGACGGCGTCAGGAATGCCGGCGGTCATCCGGGTTTCGATGAAACCGGGCGCCACTGCATTCGCGCGAATGCCTTTGCGGCCGAGTTCGCGCGCCCACACTTTGGTCATGCCCACTACGCCGGCCTTGCTGGCCACATAGTTGGTCTGACCATAATTGCCGTAAGGCGCCACCAGCGACGAGGTGCTCAAGATGACCCCGCTGCCCTGGGCGATCATGGTGGGCACCACCGCTTGCGCGCAGTTGAAGACGCCTTTCAGATTGATCGAAATGACGAGGTCGAAATTCTGCTCGGTCATCTTGACCAATTGAGCGTCGCGGATCGTGCCTGCATTATTGACCAGCACGTCGATCCGTCCGCCGAAATGGTCCAAGGTGGCCTTGACCATCGCATCGACCGACGGCCGGCTGGCGACGTCAACCTTGACCGCCAGGGCCTTGCCGCCCATGGCGCCGATCTCGTCCACCACGGTTTGGGCTTCATCGAGATCGACGTCGACAACGACGACCTTGGCCCCCTCCTGGGCGAAGCGGACGGCCGTGGCGCGACCGATGCCGCGCCCCGAGCCCGTGACAATCGCAACTCTGTCTGTCAGACGCATAATCCACTCCTCCGGGATCTAAAGAGCAATAAAGGGAGGCTTCGTGGATCGCTCCCCTTGCTCGAAAACACGCGTTCAGCCGCCCAGTCCGAGGAAGGCGCAGCCGTCGTCATCGTCGTCGCGGCGGTAATGAAAGGATTCGCAGCGCAGGTCATTGCAACCACCGGATCAATCAAGGACACCGTGGTTGGCTGTTTGCGCGTAGCCTGAAGCGGGTCGGCGAGGACAGCGCTGTTCTCCGCGTCCTCCAGCATCTTCCGGATGCTTGCGAGCACGATCTCGCGGCCATTCCAGCGTGCTCGTGCTCGGCCATCTTCTTCTCCACGCCGCCACTCTCCGCGTGCGGCTAGCGCGCGGCTTAGCGCAATGTGTCTCTTCAGGGCAACGGAAAGGCGCCCGGTGAGAGCCGGATTGCGGCAGACTCGCGAGAGAGTCCTTGCGGAAGATCAAGAATGCGCGAGGGATTCCGTCAAACCCACGGAAGCGAGCGCGGCCGCCTGCCGTTCCGCCACCCGGCTGACCGAGAACTGCTCGATCGCCTCGTTGAACAGGCGATGATAATTGAGCCGCGCCTCGAGATGCAGGAAGACGCCGCCGAGGCCGATGGCCGCGCGGTCCATGAACACGAATTCCTGCGGCACCCGCACCGGTCCCTTCTCCTTGAGCGCGCGGTGCACGGAGAAGGCCTCGCGCCGACCATATTCGGCCGGCTTCACCCCGTCGGCGATGGTGCGCTCGCGATCCTCGATCACCGGGCCGAAGATGAAACGCGCCCAGATGTTGAGGATGTCGATCAGCTCGTTGGAGAGCCCCTTGAAGCCCCAGGCTTCGTAGGCCTGCACGACCAGGCTGCGATCATTGTTCTGCAGGCCATGGTAGAGGTCGACCACCCCGCCGACGAACTTCGGCGGAAAGATGCGGATGCAGCCGTAATCGAGCAGATTGATGCCGGCAGGCTCGCCCGCCTCCGAGAACACGGTGTAATTGCCGAGATGCGGGTCGCCGTGGATGACCCCGAACCGGCTGAAGGGATGCCACCAGGCGCGGTAGAGCGCGCTCGCGAGCTGGTTGCGGACCTCGAGCGGCTTCTGCTTGAAGGCGAGCAGCCGCTTGCCCTCGAGCCAATCGAGCGTCAGAAGCCGCCGCGTCGACAGCTCGGGCCATGCGGTGGGGACGCGGATGACGGAGATCTGAGCGAGCATCGCCCGGTACAGCGCGACATGCTTGGCCTCGCGCTCGTAGTCGAGCTCCTCGCGCACGCGGGCGGCGATCTCCTTTGCGATTTCGCTCGTATCGATCGCCGGGTCCATGCGCCGGTGGATGGCGAAAAGCCAGCCGAGTTGCTGCAGGTCCGCCTCGACGGCCGACTGCATGTCCGGATATTGGAGCTTGCAGGCGAGCGCCGCGCCATTATGCGCGCGCGCCCGATGCACCTGGCCGAGCGAAGCGGCGGCGGCCGGCACGTGCTCGAAATGCGCGAACTTTTTGGGCCAGTCCGGCCCCAGCTCGGCGGCCATCCGGCGCTTGACGAAGGCCCACCCCATCGGCGGGGCCTCGCTCTGCAGCTTGGTGAGTTCGGCGGCGTATTCCGGCGGCAGCAGGTCCGGGATTGTCGCGAGCAATTGGGCCACCTTCATGATCGGCCCTTTGAGCCCGCCGAGCGCCGCCGCGAGTTCCGCCGCGTTCCGGTCGCGATCGAGCCCGGCCCCGAAAAACCGTGTCGCGGCAAGCCGCGCGGCGACCCCGCTCATATTCGCCCCGACCCGCGCATAGCGGCGCGCACGGGCGGAAAATCGGTTCTTTTCGAGATCGGTCATCGTGACCTGAGACGTTCCGGTTGTCGGCCCCGCCGAACCGGCCTGTCAGCTCCGTTGCGGCCTTGCCGATATAGGAGTGAACAACAATCCCCGCCACTCGTTGCCGCGCCGCCGGTCGCAAGAACACCGACCGCGATCGAGGCGAGCGCTCGAAATCGGAGAAAATTCGATCGGGCTGCGCGCCGCCGGTCCTCCCCGCATCACGGATGCGGCTGCGGCTCCTGCTCGGTCGGCGCCGGGACCATGGGCTCGACATGCTCCGGCCGGTCGAGCCACGCGACGATCTCCGGCCAGAAGCAGGTGAGCGTGTCGCGCCCCATGAACAGGCCGAGATGGCTCGAGGGCGCGATGAGGGTCTTGAGCTCGTCGGGGCGCGTCCCGACCAGATTCGCCGCCGACATGACTTGCGGCGGCGCGATGATCTGGTCCTCGCTTCCTGCGAGCAGCAGCAGCGGCAGCTTGAGCTCCGCGAGGTCGATCTGCCGCCCGAGCGCAAAGAAGGTGCCCTGCGCGAGCCGGTTCTCCTTGTAGAGCCACTGCACCACTTCGAGGTAGTAGATCCCCGGCAGATCGACCGTCCAATCGTACCACCTGCGGAATCGCTCGTGCAGTTCGCTCTCCTCGGGCGACAGCGGCGCGGCGGGTTGCGCCGCGATCTGAAGTTCCCGGCGGATGGCGGCCTTTTCGCTCGGGGCAGGCCCCCAGAGATCGAGCATCATCTGGCCGAGCAGCCGCCCGTCCCCCACCTTCAACAGCTCGGCGAACAGGGTCATCGGGGTGCGGTTGGCGAGCCGCGACAGGCCCGAATCGGCGGCTGTGAGGTCGAGCGGGGCGCCCGCGATCACCAGCCGACGCACCTTCGCAGGGAAGCGGGCGGCGTAGAGCAGCGCCATCCACCCGCCCTGGCACAAGCCGATGAGGTCGACCGGCCCGCCGAACTCGTCGACCGCGACATTGAGGTCGGCGAGCAATGTGTCGATGCAGTACAGGCGCATCTGCGGCGTCGCCGAGCGCCATTCGACGGCGTGGAGGTTGACCCGTCCCTGCGCCTGCAGGACCTCGATCAGGCTGTGGCCGGGCGCGAAATCGGCCACCGTTGCGCCGTGCAGGGCGTAAGGGGCGCAGATCAGCGTCGGCACACCCGGTCTGCCGGCGGAAAAATCACGCAGCTGCAGGGTCGGGAGCTCCAGCGTCACGCTATTCGGCGTCGCCCATTCCGGCCGCGGGACCTCCGGACGCATGGCGGCGTCCCCTGCCGTCATCCGCGCCATCTGGTGCACGAAGGCGGAGGTCGCCTCGCTTGCGGACATCGCCGCCATCATCGGCCAGAAGAGCGCCGACCCGAATGGCAAATGCGCCATGCGCCACCTTTGATTCGATCGGTGTCGGTCGTTCATAACGCTCCGACACGGCTTCGGTTGCGACATTCGTCAGCGCGAATGGCGCGCGCCTGTGGCGGCTGAAAGCGAGCAAGCCGCAGCGCAGCGCGGCGCCCGGATGCGGACTCCGGCGCTGCCTGACACTTATGCGTTTCGACCGAGCGCCTCAAGCGTGTTAGGCGCCCTTTACACAGTCGTGTGGCCAGGGCCGCGGTTGGCTGGAGTCAAGGATCGCCTAGTTTTCGATCGCTGATGTCTCATTCAGCGTCGCATGTACCTGGCGGATCAAGCCTGACATGTCGGCGGCCGAGACAAAAGGAACAGACCTAATATGCAGGATGTCAGAGGCGTTCTTTACGACGGCAACAACAGGTTTCTTCAGACCCTCCGCCACCCCTGCCTCGAAAAACACGTTGTTGCTGCCGGCTGCTCCCTCCGGAGGAACGATAAAGACCATCAGATCCGAATCGGTGATCGCGGATTTGACCGCCTCTGCCCAGCGATCGCCTGCCCGCAGTTCGGTATCCGATCTGTTGACCGTGAGGCCTGCATCGTTCAACGATTTTGTGACCTGATCAGCAAGTTCGCGGTCGCCCCATGCGAACGACATGAAAACCGACGGATGTGGTCCCATCACGACGACGCTCCTTTCACGCGGACGGCCAGTTCATCGATATAGTCATCGAAATCGTCCAGCAGAACAGCGTTGCGTGAAGTGAGACATGCACGACCGCCTTTATCGACATCAATCTCCGCCAAAGAGACTCCGTAAAGAACGGCGACAATTCGCATGTTGAGAATCCAAGCTGCGCCGATCTCGTTCCAAACCCAGTTTCTCGTCACCGACCATGGAGTCAGCAGCGCCACCAGCTCTTTGCATTTCGGAAGTTCCTCGAAGATGCGCTCTTCAATGCGGTCCCCCTTGTTGACATCAAAAATGTCTATGAATGGCTCAGCCTGCGCGTCTTCGCGAACGGCCCGGGCGAGCTGTTTTGCAACCCACCGGTCGTGCCAGCCATGGGAAATGAATACGCGATAGGCCATAGTTCATAGAGATTGCTCCATCCCCTCCAGTTCTTCAATCATTCGCTCGATAAGGCTCAACCCGCCCTGCCAGAAGCCGGGATCGCGGGCGTCGAGCCCAAAGGGCTGAAGCAGCTCGGCATGCGTCTTGGTTCCGCCCGCGGCGAGCATGGCGAGATAGCGCTCGGCGAAGCCCTCATGCGCGTTCTCATAGACGGCATAGAGCGCGTTCACGAGGCAATCGCCGAACGCATAGGCGTAGACATAGAACGGCGCATGGATGAAGTGGCCGATATAGCACCAGAACGTCTCGTAACCCGGTCTCAGCTCGATCGCCGGCCCGAGGCTCTCCCCTTGTTCCTTGAGCCAGATTTCGCCGATCCGCTCGGCCGTCAGTTCGCCCTCGCGCCGCTCGCTATGGATCATCCGCTCGATGGTGTAGAACGCGATCTGGCGCACTACGGTGTTGAGC
This sequence comes from uncultured Rhodoplanes sp., assembly GCA_964354425.1. GTDB lineage: Bacteria > Pseudomonadota > Alphaproteobacteria > Rhizobiales > Xanthobacteraceae > Rhodoplanes. Next base: position 54,872 of record CAYGZV010000001.1, read on the forward strand.
ATGTCCTCGACCTTGGAGGCGAGCATCGCCCGGCGGCGCCTGACATCCTTGGTCGCGGCGAGCAGGCGCCGGAAGGTGAGCATCTCGCCGAACACGCTCGCGGTTTCCGCGAGCGTGAGCGGGGTCGGCGCCATCAGCGGCCCGTTCGCCGCGGCAAGCACCTGATGCACGCCGTGGCCGAGTTCGTGGGCGAGCGTCATCACGTCGCGCGGCTTGCCCTGGTAATTGACGAGCACATAAGGGTGCGCCGACGGCACGGTCGGGTGCGAAAAAGCGCCCGGCGCCTTGCCCGGGCGCACCGGCGCATCGATCCAGCGATCGGCGAAGAAGCGCTCGGCGATCTCGGCCATGCGCGGCGAGAACGCGCCATAGGCGCCGAGCACGGCTTCGCGCGCCTCCTCCCAGGGAATGGCGCGGCTCGGCGCCTGCGGCAGCGGCGCATTGCGGTCCCAATGGGCGAGCCGCCGCTTGCCGAACCAGCGCGCCTTCAGCGCGTAATAGCGATGCGACAGGCGCGGATAGGCGGCGCGGACCGCCGTCACCAGCGCCTCGACGATCTCGCGCTCGACCCGGTTCGACAGATGACGGGAATCGGCCATATCGGCAAAGCCGCGCCAGCGGTCGGAAATCTCCTTGTCCTTGGCGAGCGTGTTGGTGATGAGCGTGAAGGTGCGAAGATTCTTCTTGAAGGTCTCCGCCAAAGCGCCTGCCGCCGCCCTGCGGGTTCGCTCCTCCTTGTCCTGCATCAGATTGAGCGTCGGCTCGAGCGGCAGCATCTTCCCGCCCACCTTGAAGCGCAGGCCGGCGATGGTCTCGTCGAACAACCGGTTCCACGCCGAATAGCCGGTGACCGATTTCTCGTGGAAGAGCTGCTCGACGCGATCTTCGAGCTGATAGGGCTTCTCCAGGCGAACGACCTCGATGAAGGGGCGGTAATGCGCTAGTTCCGGATCGCCCAGCGCCGCTTCGAGGATGTCTTTGTCGATGCGGTTGAGCTCAAGCGTGAAGAACAACAGGTGCAACGAAATGGCGGTGAGCTCGTCCTGCACGTCGCCGAAAAACTTGGTGCGCGCCGGGTCGGTCGTGTCGCCGGCATGGACAAGGCTCGCGAACGACATCAGCCGGCCGATCAGATCGTCAAGCGCCTCGAATTGTTTGATCGCCTCGGTCAACAGCCGTCCCGCATCCGGCTGCTGCGCAAGCGCGAAGAGGCGGCCTTTGTAAGCCGTTTCAAAGGTGACGGCCTCGGCACGGGCGAGATCGAGGTCGCGCCGGATCTCGGGCGCATCGATCGCCGGGTACAGGTCGGCGAGATTCCATTCCGGCAACGCCTTGCGGGTGGACGCGGTGCGCTTGGCGGCGGCGCGCCGCGCGGGCGGCTTCGCCTTGGGACGAGATCGCGGTGAACGAGTGAGCATGCGGGGACCGGCTCCGATGATTGTCCGACCAGCCTATGCGGCCGCGCCGTGGCAAAGCGATGGCGGCTTCTATCGTTCCCCTCTCGCACCGAACCGCCGAATTGCTCCAGCGCCGAGGGTCGCCCTGGTAAGGGCCGCGGCCCGGTAAGGGCCCGTTAAGCATGACCGGCTAAATGACATCGTTCTTTCTTGGGTTTTTGCAAGCTCGGTGTCGCCGTGACGGAACGGGTGCTCATCGCCGAGGACGGCCCGGTCCAGCGCCGCCGGGTCGCGCTCATGGTCGCGGAGCCGGGCTATGCGCCGACGGCCGGCGCAAGACCGGAGCGCACCGAGCCGCCGGGCGGCGGCGCCGCCCCCGATCCCCGGACGCCGCCTGCGCGCGAACCCCTTCTGCCTTTGTTCGCGGACGACGGACAGCTTCGCCCTCTCGCCGAGATCGGGGCCAGCGCGATTCGCTTCGCGCCGGCTGGCGCGCTATTCGCCGCGGCCGCGCCTAAGCGCGGCATCCGCACTCCGGCCCTCCACCGGAAACTGGAGACGTTCGGAATAGCGCTTTTGGCCCCTCGTGATGCTTTGAGCGTGGCCGTCCGGTGACAGGAACCTGGAAAAGCGACAGCGCGACGGCCGCGACCCGGCGAAAGGCTAAGCCCGGCCGTTATCCTTGGGTTAAGCTTTCGGCGGGTGGCTGCCTTGGTGAGAAAGACCAACCGCGGCTGTGGTGTGTCTTCGCTACGGTGGGTCTTGTCCTGACACGACTGGCCGCTGCTTCAAATCTTGCCTTGGGAGGACATGGGGGATGCGCTTCGATCGTCTCCTGGCCGGTTCGGCCATTGCGCTCGTTCTTACGATGGGCGTATCCGCACATGCAGGCCTGACTGGCGACGTCGCCACGGACGGCGTCCCGCCACCCGAGCCGGCCGCGGTCAGCATCACGCCAAACGACATCGACCGCGCCGATCCGGGTGCGCCGCTGCCGGCCGAGGCGGTTGCGGTTCCAAGGGCGGAGCCAAGCGAGAGCCTGGCCCTTCCCGTGCCTTTCCCGGCCGAAGTCATTATTGCTCCTTCCGATATCGGCGTCGACAAGATGCGCCCGACCGCTTCCGAGCCGGCCCGGGCGGCAATTCCGATCCCGGAGCCGGCCGAGGTGACCATCACGCCCGCCGACCGCGCGGCGACCCCGGAACTGCGTCCCACCGCCACGACGCCCACCGCCACGACGCCCGCCGAGACGGCGCCGGTGATGGCGCTCGACCCGTTCGGGGAACGGCTGCGTGATTCTCTTGCCGCGAAGGCGACGGATCGCCTGTTCGACAGCAAGACGCGCGCTTCGCTCGATACATTCTATTCGGCGCGCAACTATGCGCCGCTGTGGACAGAAAAGGGCGCGATGCACCAACGCGCGAAGGCGGTCATCGCACAGCTTCGCTCAGCGGACGCGGACGGATTGGACCCGGCCGATTACGCCGTCCCGAAGCTCGAGGCGGACGCCGGACCCGACGCGCTCGCCGATTTCGAGCTGAAACTCAACAGCGCGGTGCTGGCTTACGCCCGCCATGCCGCGGTCGGCCGCGTGCATTGGTCGCGCGTCGCGCGCGACATTTTCTATGAGCAGCCCGCGCCCGAAGCGGCCGACGTGCTTGGCAAACTGGAGACGGCGTCCGACGCACGCGCGGCGCTCGACGGCTACCTTCCGCAGCACGCCGCCTACAAAGCCCTGAAGGCGAAGCTTGCCGAGGTCCGAGGTCACAAAGGCGGCGTCGCGCATGCGCGCGTGAGCTATGGGCCGACGCTGAAGATCGGCATGCAGGACGAGCGCGTGCCCGAGCTGCGCGAGCGACTTGGCGTCACCGGCGCGGCCGGAAACACCACCTACGACAAGGCGCTGGCCGACGCCGTTAAGGAATTCCAGAAGCAGAAAGGGATCGCGGTCAGCGGGAACTTCACCGCCGCCACCGTCGACGCCATGAACGGCCCGCGCAATGACCGCGCAGCCGACCTGATTCTGGCCAATCTCGAGCGGTGGCGCTGGATCGCGCACGATCTCGGGCCGGCGCATGTCGTCGTGAACATCCCCGAATTCATGCTGCGCGTCTACAACAAGGACGCGGTCCTGTGGTCCACGCGGATCGTGGTCGGCAAGCCATCGACCCCGACGCCGCTCCTCAGCGAGACGATCAAGTTCATCACCGTCAATCCGACCTGGAATGTTCCGCCGTCGATCGTCTACGGCGAATATCTTCCGGCGCTGCAGCAGGATCCGACGGTGCTCGCCCGCATGGGCCTGCGCGTCTCCTACAATCGCAATGGCGGAGTGCATATTTCGCAGCCGCCCGGCGCCGGCAACGCGCTCGGCCGCATCCGCTTCAACTTCCCCAACAAGTTCCTCGTCTACCAGCACGACACGCCGGACAAACACATGTTCGCGCATGAGCGTCGCGCTTACAGCCACGGATGCATGCGCATCCAGGATCCGGACAAATACGCCGAAACGCTGCTCTCGATCGCCTTGCCGAAAGAGGGCTACACCGCGGACCGGATTCGGCGGATGTACGGAAGCGGCGAGGTCGACATCAAATTCCCGACGCCGATCCCGGTGCACCTCACCTATCAGACCGCATTCGTCGACGGCTCGGGCAAGCTCGTGCTGCGCGACGACGTCTATGGCCGGGATGCGCGCGTGATCGCGGCGTTGAAGACGGACGAACGCAGAGTTGCGGACATGCCGGCGGCGCCGGTCGCCCGCGCGGCCGCGCCCGGAGCGCGCCGGCAGGTGTCGCGCATGCCGCCGCAGCAATCGGGCGGGTTCAGCTTCTTCGGTCTGTTCCGCTGACGGACCGGGCCTGACGTCACCATGCGTCGGCATGCGTCGGCATGGACGCGCTGGACGCACGGGCGAGCGCGCGCTGGATGCAGTCGCACCCGGCGCGCGAATGGTGCAGGCGGCAAACGCGATCGGCCTGCATGACTGCACGCATTGAGGCAGTGCGGCGATCGGCGCATAGCAGTCGTCAGGATGACGTCGCCCGGCTGTCTCGATCGCGCTGAAGGCCGCGGATCACCTGATCCTCGCGGCCGTCGGCATGGCCGCCCCAGGCGACGTCCTTTGTCCCGATCCGCCGGATGACGAAGCGCCGCCGGATGACGAAGTCAGGCCCACTCACGGCATATGGCGCGCTGGCGGGCGTAGCGGGCATGCAGACGAACGCGACGACGAGCCGGGCGGTTTCGTGCCCGCGCGATCAAAAGCGGCACGGGGCGCCTTCTCCCGGCCGCGCAGAGGCTGCCGATCACCCGGTCGGCCGCCCCTGGACACCGAGCCTGCCCTTGATGCAAGAGAACGGCGATTTAACCTCTCGCTAAGTCCGGCGGGCGATCGTCCATTCGGCGGCAGCCCGCGTCCGTGGAGCGCGAATGACGGAACCCATCATCGCGAGACGGCTGGTGTATCATATCGGCGGCTATGATTTCACC
>CAYGZV010000001.1:59860-70516 GCA_964354425.1 uncultured Rhodoplanes sp.
GGAACCCATCATCGCGAGACGGCTGGTGTATCATATCGGCGGCTATGATTTCACCATGCCGGTGGACGCGGTGCATCGGCGCTTCGTGCGCGAGCTGCGCCGGTTCGAGCGGACCTGGTCGGCGAAGGCCACGGCCTCGCCCCCCTTGATCAAGCCCGATACGGCCGCGTGGGACGTCGTCACGACGGGCGCGAACTGGCGCGTCGAAACACGCTATCGTTTCGTGCGCTGGGACGACCTCATCGCCGCGGCCGGCGAGCAGCCGTTCTGGCGGCGTATTCCGCTCGGCCTGCTCGCTTTCATCGATTTCATCGCGGGCGGCGCGCTGTGGGGTTATCTCCGCACCAATTGGCGTTACGCCCTGTTCTTCCTGTATCCTTACGCGCTCTTCGCCGGGCTCATCACCATCGCATGGTTCGCCGGCGCATTCATCGCGCAGGCGAGCGGTTTCGCGCTGATCGGGATGGCCGCGGGACTCGCCGCTTTTCTGATCCTGCTGCAATGGCCGGGGCGTTGGCTGCTCCTTCCCCAGCTCTTCGACGACTGGATTTTCGCGCGCACCTATATCCGGCGCGGCGATCCGCTGCTCGAACAAAGGCTCGACCGTCTTGCGCACGAATTGAACGCGGCGACGCGCTCTGGCGAAGCGGACGAGATCCTCGTGCTCGGCCATAGTCTGGGCGCGGTGCTCGCGATCGATCTGCTCGACCGGGCGCTGCGGCTCGACCCTGCATTTGGCCGCGACGGCGCGCCGGTCGCGTTTCTCTCGGTCGGCTCCTCCATTCTCAAGATCGGACTGCACCGCGGCGCCAAGCGTTTCCACGCCGCGGTCGAGCGCGTCGCCTCCGCGCCCGGCGTTTTCTGGGCGGAGTACCAGGCGCTCACCGACGTCATGAATTTCTACAAGACGGATCCGGTGGCGGAGATGCGGCTGACGGCTGCGGCGCATCCCCTGGTGCGGATCGTGCGCATCAAGCACATGCTGGACCCCGTCGCCTATCGGCGCATCCGCCGCAATCTCTTCCGCGTGCATTGCCAGTTCGTCAGCGCCAATGACCGGCGCGCCGCCTATGATTTTTTCATGCTGCTGTGCGGACCGCTGTCGGTGAGGCGGCAGGCCGCATCGCCCGACGGCGCCGCCTCCGCGATCGGCGCCGTCGGAGAGCTGCTTGCGCCAGCGCCGCACGAGACGCCGGCGCGCGACGAGCCGGCAAGAAAGGCGCGCGGGCGATGACGCCCGCGCTCGCCAAGGCGGCGCTCGTCCTGATCATGGTCGGCTGGTATGTCATCCGTTTCCGCTATGCGCGGCGCTCGCGCCGCACGCCCGTTGCGAGCAGCGCGCGCGGACGACTCGAAACCGTCCTGCTTGCGATCTCGCTCACCGGGCTCGGCATCGTCCCCTTCGTCTACGTCGCGATCGGCTTTCCGGCCTTCGCCGATTACGCCTTCCGACCGACGCTCGCTTGGCTCGGGCTCGTTTTTGCGATCGCGTCGCTCGTGATGTTTCGCCTCACCCACAGGGCGCTCGGGCGCAACTGGTCCATCAGCCTCGAACTGCGCCAGAATCATCGGCTCATCACCGAGGGCGTGTACCGCCATATGCGGCATCCGATGTACACGGCGTTCTGGCTGTGGGCGGTTGCGCAGGCGCTGCTGCTGCCCAACTGGTTCGCGGGGTTTTCCGGCATCGTCGGATTCGGCGCGTTGTTTTTCGGCCGGATCGCCCGCGAAGAACGGATGATGATGGAGAGCTTCGGCGATGAATATCGCGCTTACATGCAGCGGACCTACCGCATCATTCCGGGCGTCTATTGAGCGCGGGCGAGCCCCGGAACGTCGTTTAAGCGGTCGATCCGTCGCCGATCGCTTCAACGATCCAGCCGCAAGCGCGCGAGTCGCGCTGGAATCGCGCGCCGCGCAGCGCGACGGTTCGGATGCGTCGACTTACGATCGTGCATTCGCCCAATTCGTAATCAAATTCGAAACTGATTTATTCGAAACTGTCCAAACACGTACGGCGTGCAGTAACCGACCGTGCTGTTTGTGCAACGGGTCCCCGAAAAGCAGCCCCGGTAACCGCGATTCCACGTAGTTTCCATTGCAAAATAAGCTCCGTTGGCCAAAGCTGTCGATACCTGGAAGTTGCCGCGTCAGGTTTCTGGACAGATGGTGTCCACACTCTTGAGGGGGGTCCCATGTTGAAGATTCTTCTAGCCGCTACTGCGTCTCTCGCCATGGTGGGCGCCGCTGTCGCCGCCGATATGCCGCGCAAAGAGCCGCCGCCGCCGGTCGCCCCGGTTGGCAAGGCTCCGATCGGCAAGGCTCCGATTGGTAAGGCTCCCTTTGGCAAGGGACCGGTCGTCGCGAAGTACTGACACTAGCGACCTTGCGGAGGGGCGCTTATGCGCCCACCCGTTCCTTCTCGCGAGGCGATCCGATGCTTGTCATCGGCGCCTCCGAGAGGGGGTTTTCCCGCCAGCCTGAATTTGTCCCGCCCCGGCTGTGCTGATCCGAGTTGAGACTTGGGAGGTAGCGGTGCAGGATTACGCGCGCAGATTGGGATTCGCCGTCGGATTGTGTTTGGCCGCTACGGGCCTCATCGCACCGGCCGCATCCGCGCAAAATGGACGGCCGGTGGCTGTCGCCAGTGCAAACCCGGGCGTCGCAGCGACATCGTCGGCAGACGAGTCACAGCAGACGGCGGCCAGCGCCGGCCAGAAATCACGCCTGCCCTATTACGTCGATTTCCGCGCCCGAACGGCCGCCAGCTACGGCCATGCCTTCATCTGGTTCGGACGCACGAGCGATCGCAAGGTCGAGGTCGCAGGCCTCCATCCGGCGACCGACAGCATCCTTCCTTACATCATCGGGCATGTCGTGCCGGTGCCGGCCGAAACGGGCGCGAGCTACGGCGATCTCGATGAAGAGTACTTGCTCGCGAGCTATCGGATCTATCTGACCGAGCCCGAAGCCAGAGTCGTCTTCGCCTATATCAAACAGAAGCAGGCGAACTCGCCGCTGTGGAACGCAGCCACTTACAACTGCGTCATGTTCATTTCGGACATCGCCAGGTTCATGGGCATGAAAGTGCCGGGCTCGCACCTGCTGTATCCGGAAGATTGGGTCAAGCAGCTCCATGCTCTCAACGGCGGGCGGAAGACGGCGCGGCTCGCGGTCGCCCAGTAGCGCGGAGTTCCGCCCGACCGTCCGGGCGCGATTGGCAGATACCCAACAGTAACGGCGCGCTTGCGACCTGCAGCGCGCCGTTACTTTGTCGATTGACCGCGCATGCGTTGTCCCGATGCATTGCGCGAGTCGAGTTCACGATGTTCACGATTTCCTGCTGTTGGCGCGGACGCTGCTAAGCAAAACCACGCAGGCACGCCGTCCGTAAGACCACGCAAATGCCTGTATTTCGGGGGTTTGTCGTGAATGCGCGCCGCAATTGGCATGTTTTCGCCACGATCACGGACTAGTGAGGCGAGCGTGACCGGGGGGTCGGGGGACGAAGACGCTGCATTAACGAATCCTACAAAGACTGCATTCAACCTTGCTGCGTGACACGCTCTGTCGCGCAGCAATCTACGCAAGGCTGCTTGCGCGGAAAGGTCGGATGCCGTCTCGATGAGAGATAAAGTGCAGATGAGTCCAACATGTAATGTGCGCATCGAGTCGACCGTCGACAGAGTGCTTCGTGGCGGACAAAATATCGGTCTGGCCGCGCTCGTTTTGCTCTTCGGCTGCAGTTCGTTGCAAAACGCGGCCGCCAATGGCGAGACCCGCAGCCTGTCCTTCCGACATCTTCACACCAACGAGCAGATCAACGTCACCTACAAGCGCGACGGGCGCTATGACGACGAGGGTCTCAAGCAGATCAATTGGGTGATGCGGGACTGGCGGCGCAATGAAGCGACCCGCATGGATCCGCAAGTGATCGACGCCGTCTGGGAACTTTACCGCGACGTCGGCGCCACTCAGCCGATCGAAATCATCTGCGGCTATCGCGCGCCCGAGACCAATTCGATGCTGCGGCGACGCAGCGGCGGGGTCGCCCGCTTCAGCCAGCACACGCTGGGAAAGGCGATCGATCTGCATATTCCGGGCGTGTCGCTCGACAAGCAGCGCGAGGCGGCCTTGCGGCTGCATCGCGGCGGCGTCGGCTACTACCCCTCCTCCACATTCATTCATGTCGACGTGGGAAGCATCCGGCACTGGCCGCGCATGAGCTATGACCAGCTCGCGCGGGTCTTCCCGAACGGACGCACCGTGCATACGCCCGCGAACGGCCGACCGCTGCCCGGCTATCAGCTGGCGCTCGCCGATGTCGCCAAGCGCGGCCGGTCGCCCTCGCAGACCTCGCTCGATACCGCCCGCGCCGCGGGCGTCGACGTCCAGTCGGCGAACCAGCGCCCGAGTCTCCTCGCGTCCCTGTTCGGTGGCGCGCGGGATGCGGAAGAGGACGAAGACGAAACGCGCGCGCCGAAGGATGCGCCCAAGACGACCGCCGCCCGCGCCGCGACCAAAGTCGCCGCCGCCAACGCAAAGCGCGAGCAGAAGGCCGAGACGCGCGGCCCCGCCGCTTCTGCGAAGGAGGAAGCGGACAAGCCGATCAGGACCGCCTCGGCGGACGGCTCCGTGCCGACGAGCCCGCGCAACCCGCCCGCACAGGCGAGCGCGCCCGAGGATCGGACCGCCGGCGCAACGCCCTGGCCTCTGCGCGAGCAGACAAGGGCGGACCGCGTCCCGATCGACCTTGCCCTCGCCTATGCCGCCGAGCCGGCGCAGCGGGCCGGCCCCTCGATCGCGCGCGCCGCAGCGATCGGCTCACAGATCGACCGCTCGCGTCCGGCAACCGAGTCGGCCGAACGCAATGCCGACAACGGCCCGGTCACGGTGGTGAAGAAGACCGATGCACGCCTGACCGACGACGCCGCCGAACCGTCCGTGCCGACGACCGCGATACGGACGGCCGTGCCGGTCAAGGCCGGCATGCAGTTCGACGATCCCTGGCTACGCGCGGCAATGTTTGCGCCGAGCCTGCACACGTCCCTGACAAGCACATATTCCGGGGACCCCGACTACACCGAGCTCCGGCCGCTGATGCACAAGCCGGCGGGGACAATCGTCATGACGTTCTCGGAAGATCCGCTTCACGGTCTGAATTGCGAGAATTTCACCGGCGGTGCGGTCGTCTTTCTTGCGACCGTCACGTTCAAGCGTACCGCCGGCCTGCGCGTGCGTTGAGTGAGACAACCCAGCACGTTGAGTGAGACAATCCAGCAAAACGACAATGCCCGGCTCTGCCGGGCATTTTTTTGATTCTCACGCAAGTCGCCGGGAAGCGAGTCGTCTCGCTGGTCCTGTTCCCCCTCGCCGACGCGCGGCGAGGGTCGAGGTCCGATGCGGACGGACGGCCGGAGTCACGCCATCCCGAGCGCGTGCATATAGGTCTCGAGAATCGCTTCGTGCTCCTGGCGCTCGGTCTTGTCCTGCTTGCGCAGGCGAATGATTGTGCGCAGCGCCTTCACGTCGTAGCCGTTGCCCTTGGCCTCGGCATAGACGTCGCGGATATCGTCGGCGATCGTCTTCTTCTCCTCTTCGAGGCGCTCGATCCGCTCGACCACCGCCTTCAGCTGATTGGCGATGGCGTTCGGGGCGGCGTCTTCAGTCTGGCGTACCGCAGCGGTCGCAGGCATGGGCGCTCCTCGTCTGGTTGGTGACGTTGCCGTGCGCCCATTCGGAAGGATTCAGCCGGCGGGTCAAGGCATGACACGCGCTGAGCGGCGCACGATCCACACAAAGTCGCTCATGTGCATAAACAAACGCCTAATCGGCGTGCTGCGCGGGCTCAGTGCTTGTGCGGGCTCAGTGCTTGTGCGCGTCGGAATGCGCCCGGGCGAAGGCGGCCTGCTGCTCGGCGCTCGCTTCGCGCTGGTACTTCGCTTTCCACTCCTCATAGGGCATCCCGTAGACCTGCTGGCGGCTTTCGTCCTTGCTGAACGGGACGCCCTTGGCGTCGGCCGCGTCCTTCAGCCAGTTGGACAGGCAGTTGCGGCAGAATCCGGCCAGAGTCATCAAATCGATGTTCTGCACATCGGTGCGCGTGCGCAAGTGATCGACCAGCCGGCGGAAAACGGCGGCCTCGAGCTCGGTGCGGGTCTTCTCGTCCATGGCCATGGGTCATCTCCGTTGCGGGCGATACATAGGTCCCCTCCCCGCGCCTTTCCATAGAGGCCGGTTCGGCTCCGATCGCCCGCCTTTCGTCGGCTGTGCTAAGGCTGCGCCGGAATTGGACCCGAAAAATGAGTCACAGCGGCACGCCCGGCGCTGCACGCGCCCATCTGCTCCGGCTGTTCGAGACCGCGGTCGCCGCCGCGCATCCGCGCTCCTGCCTGCCGCCGCACTTGCCGCCGCCGCCTGCGGAGGGCCGCCTGGTGATTCTCGCGGCCGGAAAAGCGGCCGGAGCGATGGCCGAGGTGGCGGAACATCATTATCTCGACCGGCTCGGCTGGCCGGCGCACAAGCTCGCCGGGATCGCGGTGACGCGGCACGGCTATGGCCGGCCGACGCGGGTTCTGCCGGTCGTCGAAGCGGGGCACCCGCTGCCGGATCAGGCGGGGCTCGCCGCGGCGGAGACGACGCTGGCGCTCGCCGACGCGGCCGGCACAAACGACCTCGTCCTCGTGCTGGTCTCGGGCGGCGCGTCGGCCAACTGGATCGCGCCCGCGCCCGGCCTGTCGCTTGCGGACAAGCAGGCGGTGACGCGGGCGCTGCTCGCCTGCGGCGCCGGGATCGGCGAGATCAACACCGTGCGCAAGCACCTGTCCCGCATCAAGGGCGGAAGGCTCGCGCTGCACGCGCATCCGGCGCGCCTCGTCACGCTCGCAATCTCCGACGTGCCGGGCGACGACCCGGCCGTCATCGGCTCCGGCCCGACCGTCCCCGATCCCTCGACCCTCGCCGACGCCCGCGCCATCATTGCGCGCTATCGCCTCGACCTGCCCGCAACGATCGAGCGCATTCTCGGCGATCCCGCCAACGAGACGCCGAAGCCGGACGACCCGGTCTTCGCAAACGCCGAGTTCCACATTGTCGCGCGCCCCCTGGATGCGTTTCGCGCCGTCGCAGCGGAGCTCGCCCGAACCGCGGATGCGTGCATGTTTCTCGGCGATCGAATCGAGGGGGAAGCGCGCGAGGTGGCGGCGCGGCACGCCGACCTTGCGCGCGAGCTGCAGCGCGAGGGCCGCTCCGCCCTCATCCTTTCGGGGGGTGAGCTCACCGTCACGCTGCGCGGCAAAGGCCGCGGCGGACCGAATCAGGAATATGCGCTCGCGCTTGCGGTCGCGCTTGCGGGGGCGCCGGGCGTCACGGCGCTTGCCGCGGATACCGACGGCACGGACGGCGGGGCCGGCGGGGCCCAGGATCCCGCGGGCGCCTTTATCGACCCGACCACGCTCGCGCGCGCGTGGGACAGCGGCCTCGATCCCGCCCTCTTTCTTGCCGACAACGATGCGACGGGATTTTTCACGCGCGTCGGCGATCTCCTCGTCACAGGACCAACCTGCACGAATGTAAACGATTTCCGTGCGATACTCGTTGACAGACGGTAGCGCGGAGGAATATCCGCGCGAACAGGTATGTGGCAACGATCGGTCATTACGAGGTCGTGTTTCCTCGCTTTATCTCGGTTGGCCGGGCTGGGCGCGGCGGCGGCCGGATTCGTGCTGTCGCTGACGCTCGGTTGGACGCTTCCCGCACACGCCGATTTCCGATTGTGCAACAACACCAGCGGGCGGGTCGGCGTGGCGATCGGATACAAGGACAGCGAGGGCTGGGCGACCGAGGGCTGGTGGAATCTATCGGCGCGGGCGTGCGAAACGTTGCTGCGGGGAACTCTGGTCGCGCGTTACTACTACATCTACGCGGTCGACTACGACCGCGGCGGGGAATGGTCCGGGCAGGCTTTCATGTGCACGCGCGACAAGGAGTTCACGATTCGGGGCACCGACGACTGCCTCGCGCGCGGCTATGACCGGACCGGCTTCTTCGAGGTCGACACCGGCGAGCAGCAGACCTGGACCGTCCAGCTGACCGATTCGTCGGAGCAGAGCTCGCAGCGGCCGGCGCCCGGCGCCCCTCTCACGACCATTCCGCCAGCGCCAGGGCGACCTCCGCCCTCCTCCCCGCAGTTTCCCGGCGGAAGCCCCGCTCGATGAGACGTCAGCGGCGCGTCAAGATCATTGCGACGCTCGGTCCCGCGTCTCCCGATCAGGCGGCGATCGAACGGCTGTTCGAGGCCGGCGCCGACGTCTTCCGCATCAATATGAGCCACACCGCGCCCGAGCATATGCGCGACGTGGTGCGGATGATCCGCGCGGTCGAACGGGCGCAAGGACGGCCGATCGCGATCCTGGTCGATCTGCAGGGGCCGAAGCTCCGCATCGGGACGTTCGAGCCGGACGCGATCCGCCTGGAAAAAGGCGCGACCTTCGTCCTCGATTCCGATCCCGCGCCGGGCAATGGCGAACGGGTCTTCGTGCCGCATCCGGAAGTGCTCGCCGCGCTCGAACGCGGGCACCGCCTGCTGCTCGATGACGGCCGCATCCGTCTGATGATCGTCGATGCGACCCCCTCGCAGGTCGTCACCAAGGTGGAGGTCGGCGGCAAGCTGAGCGCCCGCAAGGGACTCAACCTCCCCGATACGGTGATCGCACTCCCCGCGCTCACGCCCAAGGATTACAAGGATCTCGAAGCCGCCCTCGACGCCGGCATCGACTGGGTCGCGCTCTCCTTCATCCAGCGTCCCGAGGACATCGCCGCCGCCAAGAAGATCACGCGCGGACGGGCGGGCGTGATGGCGAAAATCGAAAAGCCGCAGGCGGTCGGCTGGCTCGCCGACATCATCGAGGCGTCCGACGCCCTGATGGTCGCGCGCGGCGATCTCGGCGTCGAAATGCCGCTCGAACGGGTGCCGGGCGTGCAGAAGCAGATCACCCGCGCCGCGCGCCGCGCCGGGAAGCCGGTTGTCGTCGCCACCCAGATGCTCGAATCGATGATCACGAGCCCGGTGCCGACGCGCGCCGAAGTGTCGGATGTGGCGACCGCCATCTTCGAGGGCGTGGACGCGGTGATGCTGTCGGCGGAATCGGCCGCCGGCCAATATCCGGTCGAAGCGGTCGAGACGATGAACAAGATTGCCGAGGCGGTGGAGCGCGATCCGACCTACCGCTCGGTGATCCATGCCCAGCGCACCGACCCGGAGCGCACCGGGGCGGACGCGATTTCGGCCGCCGCCCGCCAGATCGCCGAGACGCTCGATCTCTCCGCCGTGGTCTCGTGGACGTCGTCGGGCGCCACCGCCTATCGCGTGGCGCGCGAGCGGCCGGACATGTCGATCGTGGTGATTTCTCCGAAAACCGAAACGGGCCGCAAACTCGCCCTTGTGTGGGGCGTCCATTGCGTCGTCGGCGAGGATGCGCGCGACCAGGACGACATGGTCGACCGCGCCTGCCGCGTCGCCTTCGCCGAGGGATTCGCCCGCGCCGGAGAACGCATCATCATCGTCGCCGGCCTGCCGCTCGGCATGCCCGGCGCGACCAACATGGTGCAGATCGCCTATGTCGGGGGCGAGAGCGCGCTGTAGACGCAAGGATCGGAGATCGGCCGCCGCGCGCGCCGTCGATCAGATCGGCCGGCCGTCGACGGTGTCCGTCAGGGTCCGCACCTTGTCGGCCATGCCCTTGAGCTGCGGATGCACGGCGAGCGCCGCGCGAAAGGCGTCGAGCGCGCTCTTCTCCTCGCCGATCTCCTGCATGATCATGCCCATTCCCGCCAGCGCCGCGAAATGGCGCGGCTCCCGCCGCAGCGCCTGCCGCAGGTCGGAGAGCGCGCTGCTGTAGTCCTTCTGCAGGTAGAACACCGTCGCCCGCCGGTTCCACGCCTCGGCATATTCCGGCCTGATCTCGATGATCGCGTCGAGCATCCGGATGGCGAGATCGTAATCCTCCTTGTCGACCGCGGTCTTCACGCGCGTCATCAGAAGATTGACGGTGTCGCTCCCGGACGCGAGCCAGTGGGCCCAGATGCGGTCTTCGATCGCCTTGGCGCTCGTCTCGTCGGGTGCGGCCTTAAGCGCGCCGAACAGGAAGTCGATGTCATGGCCCCCGCGCGCGCGCGGCGCATTGGCCGGCGGTTCGATCCAGCTCGAAGATTGCGCGGGAGCCTGCCCGGGCGCAAGCGCGGCCACGCCGGCACAGGCGAGGATGGCGGGAACGAGAGCGAGTCGGTGGCGGCGCGGGCGCATGCGGGTCAATGTAGCGGCGCTCGCCCGAGCCGCAAAGAGCCCAGCGCCGGCGCTGATCGTCACAGCGGCGTGAAGGACCGAGAGAGCGCGCCCGTTCGGCCTCGCCTTGATGCGGGTCAGCCCTGGCGCGCCTTGAACCGGCGCTGCGTCTTGTTGATGATGAACACGCGCCCCTTGCGCCGCACGATGCGGTTGTCGCGGTGGCGGCCGCGCAGGGACTTCAATGAATTACGGACCTTCATGGCTCAACCTCGGCATTTCCGTCGGGGCGGCCATGCGAATGACCGACACTGCGATTTCACGCGGAAACATAGGGTTGCCGGCCCACCGGGTCAAGTTGGCGGCAACCCCAT
>CAYGZV010000002.1:0-6925 GCA_964354425.1 uncultured Rhodoplanes sp.
TGGTGCCCAGGGGCGGAATCGAACCACCGACACCGTGATTTTCAGTCACGTGCTCTACCAACTGAGCTACCTGGGCATTGGCCTCGCATGCGAGGCGATGTGAGGAGAGCGTGGTGTTTATAAGGGCTTGGCGGCGGACTGTCCAGGAGATCGAACGGCTGGGGCTTGCGTCCGCCCCGAGCGGCGCCCGGCCGGCGGAGGACACGGCCGCGGTCGCGGCTTGCCGCGGCGCGCGCAGATACACTACGATCCTCGGCCGAGGCGATCGACATGCGCCGAGTCGGGCAGGGCGGACACCGGCCGGGCCGGAGCGGAACGCCGTGTCAATGAAGGCGCAAACCGAGCTAAGTTCGTGCATCACATGGAATCACTTCGAAGCGAGAGCGCCATGCCGCGGTTTGCCGCAACTCTGTTAGTCGGCGTCCTGGTCTTCCTTGCGGGATCGAATCCGGCCGCGCCGCAATCCCGCCTGAGCTGCTATCCGTATTGCGACTACACCCATTATTACGGCCCCTACGACTACCGCTATGTCCGTCCGGGCCTGTACTGCTATCCCCTGTGCGGGCCGGACGGCGTCTGCAGGCCCAACCCGCTATGCGTCGTGCACGCGCCGAGGGGCAGCGTCACGGTGCGCAGCCTCGCCGGCTCGGTGACGACGACGCCGACGACGGCGACCTATTACGACCCGTCGGTGGCCGCCGCGCCGGTTCCGCCGCGCCGCTTGCGTTACCGGGCGGCCCGCTGAGGGCGCATCACACCGGCCGGTCGGCCACCATCATGTAATTGACGTCGACATCGTCGGACAGCCGCCAGCGGTCGGCGAACGGCGTGTAGACCACGCCCCTTTCGGCGATCACGCGCAGCCCCGCCTCCTCCAGCGCGGTCTCGAGCTCGGCCGGCGTGACGAACTTGTCCCATTGATGCGTGCCGATCGGCAGCCAGCGCAGGATGTATTCGGCGCCCACGATCGCGAGCGCGAAGCTCTTGAGGGTCCGGTTGAGGGTGGCGGCGAACATCAGCCCGCCCGGTTTGACCATGTCGGCGCATTTGCGCACGAACAGGCCGACATCGGCGACGTGCTCCACCACCTCCATCGCGAGCACCACGTCGAAGCGCTCGCCCGCCTCGCTCAGGGCTTCCGCGGTGGTCGCGCGGTAATCGATGGCGAGGCCGCTCTGGGCGGCATGCAGCTTCGCCACCTCGATATTGGTGACCGACGGGTCGGCGCCCAGCACGGCGGCGCCCAGCCGGGCGAGCGGCTCCGACAGGATGCCGCCGCCGCAGCCGATATCGAGAAAGCGCAGGCCATGCAGGCACCCGACCAGTTTGGCGTCGCGGCCGAACTGCTGGCACGTCGCATCGCGGATATAGGCGAGACGGACCGGGTTGAGCTTGTGCAGCGCCGCCATTTCGCCGCGCGTGTTCCACCAGGTGGCGGCGAGCGCGGAAAAGCGCGCCACCTCGGCCGCATCGACGGTCGGAGAACGGTCCAAGTCGCTGCTCATCTGCGCCTCCGCGCGCCCGTGCGCCCGCAGCCGTCGAGGATTTCGTGTGGAGTTGCCTTCATGACTCCTCGCCGGCTATGTATAGGCGCTCTTCTATGCGCGGCATTCGCCGCGATGCAAGCCTTCCGTGTCCCCCGCGCAAACGCCTCAGGAGCGCATCGGCCGCCCATGGCTCGCCTGGTGATGAAATTCGGCGGATCCTCGGTCGCCGATATCGAGCGGATCCGCAATGTGGCGCGCCACGTCAAGCGCGAGGTCGAGGCCGGGCACGAGGTGGCGGTCGTGGTCTCGGCCATGGCGGGGGCCACCAATACGCTGGTCGATCTGTGCCGGTCGGCCGCGCCGTTGCACGACCGCCGCGAATACGATGCGGTGGTCGCCTCCGGCGAGCAGGTCACCTCCGGCCTGCTCGCGATCGCCCTGCAGGAAATGGGAATCGCGGCCCGCTCCTGGCAAGGCTGGCAGCTGCCGATCGGCACCTCCGACGCGCACGGTTCTGCCCGCATTCTCGAGATCGACGCCGAACGGCTGCTTCCAGGCTTCGCCCGCAAGGAGGTCGCCGTGATCGCCGGGTTCCAGGGCGTCCACGCCGCCACCGGCCGCATCACCACGCTCGGGCGGGGCGGGTCGGACACCTCCGCCGTCGCGATTGCGGCGGCGATCCGCGCCGAGCGCTGCGACATCTACACCGATGTGGACGGGGTCTACACCACCGATCCGCGCGTGGTCCCCAAGGCGCACCGCCTCGACAAGATCGCCTTCGAGGAAATGCTGGAAATGGCCTCGCAGGGGGCCAAGGTCATGCAGGTGCGCTCGATCGAGCTCGGAATGGTGCATAATGTGCGGATTTTCGTGCGTTCGAGCTTCGACAGGCCGGACGACATCGATCCGCTGCGCGCGCCTCCCGGCACCCTGATTTGCGACGAGAGCGAGATCATGGAACAAGAGGTCGTCACCGGCATCGCCTTCTCCAAGGACGAGGCGCAAATCTCGATCCGGAGCGTCGACGACAAGCCGGGGGTCGCCGCGTCGATCTTCGGCCCCCTGTCGGACGCCAACATCAATGTCGACATGATCGTGCAGAACGTCTCGGCCGACGGTCAGACGACCGACCTCACATTCACCGTCGCCGCCGCCGACTTCGAGCGCGCCCAGGACACCATCGCCAAGGCGCGGGCGGACATCGGCTATGAACGGCTCGACACCGCGAGCGACGTGGCGAAAATCTCCGTGATCGGCATCGGCATGCGCAGCCATGCCGGCGTGGCGGCGCGGGCGTTTCGTGCGCTGGCCGACCGGGGGATCAATATCCGCGCCATCACCACCTCGGAGATAAAATTTTCCCTTCTGATCGACGCCGCCTTCACCGAACTTGCGGTCCGCACCCTGCATTCGCTGTATGGGCTGGACAAGGGTTAACCATCCGATCGGCCGAGGCGGCCGAGTGTGCAGTGCAGCATCGCCCTTTCGCTTGCAGCGCGCACATCCCATTGGCTATAGGCTGTGAGGATCGACGCGCGGTCCCGCCCGAGCGCGATTTCCCTTGAACCGAGCCGGCCGTTGCCGGCCTGATGCTGCGGCCCGAAGGACCCAGGCGATGCGCGGTGCGCTGGGCGGTCCGCGCGTGCTGTTGCGTCGGCTTCGCGAAGTTGTTGCGGAGCCGGCCAGCGCGCAGGAACGCCTCGACAAGATCGTCGTGCTGATCGCCGCGAACATGGTCGCGGAGGTCTGCTCGGTTTATGTCTTGCGCGTCGACAGCACGCTGGAGTTGTACGCGACCGAAGGATTGAACCGTCAGGCCGTGCACCTCACCGTGATGCGCGCCGACGAAGGCCTGGTCGGCCTGGTCGCGAGCGAAGCGAGCCCGATCAACCTCTCGGACGCCCAGGCGCATCCGGCCTTTTCCTACCGGCCGGAGACGGGCGAGGAGATCTACCACTCCTTCCTCGGCGTGCCGATCCTGCGCGCCGGCAACACGCTCGGCGTCCTGGTCGTGCAGAACCGCGCCCGGCGCACCTATTCCGAGGAGGAAGTCGAGGCGCTGCAGACGACGGCGATGGTGCTCGCCGAGATGATCGCCTCGGGCGAACTCCTGACCATCGCCCAGCCGGGCGCCGAGCCCGCCGTCCGCCGTCCGCTGCACGTCACCGGCGCGGCGCTCACCGATTCGATCGCGCTCGGCCATGTCGTGCTGCACGAGCCGCGCGTGGTGATCACCAATTTCATCGCCGACGACGTGCAAAAGGAGCTGCGCCGCCTGCGCGCCGCGGTGCAGACGCTGCGCGCCGAACTCGACCTGATGCTGGAGAGCGGCGAAGTCGCCGAAGGGGGCGAGCATCGCGACGTCCTCGAAGCCTATCGCATGTTCGCCCATGACCGCGGCTGGGTGCACAAGCTCGAAGAGGCCGTGCTAACCGGCCTGACCGCGGAAGCGGCGGTCGAGCGCGTGCAGTCGGACACGCGCGCGCGGATGCTGCGGCAGACCGACCCCTATCTGCGCGAGCGGCTGCACGATTTCGACGACCTCGCCCATCGCCTGCAGCGCCAGCTGCTCGGCTACGATCATGCGCCGACGCGCGACAAGCTGCCGGAGCACGCGATCATCGTCGCCCGCTCGATGGGGCCGGCCGCGCTGCTCGACTACGACCGCAACCGGCTGCGCGGGCTCGTGCTGGAGGAAGGCGGTCCGAACTCGCATGTCACCATCGTCGCCCGCGCGCTCGGCATCGCCGCCGTCGGCGAGGTGCCGAACGCAACCGGCCTGGTCGATCCCGGCGACGCCATCATCGTCGACGGCGCCGCCGGCGACGTGCATGTCCGCCCGTCCCCGGACATGGAGGCGGCCTATGTCGAGCGGGTGCGGCTGCGCGCGCGGCGGCAGCTGCAGTTTCTCAGCCTGCGCGACCGTCCCTGCGTCACCAAGGACGGCCAGCCGATCTCGCTCATGATCAATGCCGGGCTGATGGTCGACCTGCCGCATCTCATCGAATCCGGCGCGGCGGGGGTCGGCCTGTTCCGCACCGAGTTGCAGTTCATGGTGGCCGCCCAGTTCCCGCGCACGAGCGAGCAACTGGCGCTCTATCGCAACGTGCTCGACTCGGCGGGCGGCAAGCCGGTCATCTTCCGCACGCTCGATATTGGCGGAGACAAGGTGCTTCCCTATATGCGCAGTCTCGAGGAGGAAAATCCGGCGCTCGGCTGGCGGGCGATCAGGCTCGGGCTCGACCGGCCCGGTCTCTTGCGCAGCCAGGTCCGCGCCTTGCTGCGCGCGGCGTCGGGACGCGAGCTTCGCATCATGTTCCCCCTCGTCGCGGCCGTGCAGGAGTTCGACGAGGCGAAATCCCTGGTCGAGCGCGAGCTGACCCATCTGCGCCGGCACGGCCATCGGCTGCCAGAGCGGGTGGAAATCGGAAGCATGGTGGAAGTGCCGTCGCTGCTCTTTCAGCTCGACGAGTTGCTGGACCGGGTCGATTTCCTGTCGGTCGGGTCGAACGATCTGATCCAGTTCCTGTATGCCGCCGACCGCAGCAATCCGCGCGTCGCCAACCGGTTCGATCAGCTCTCGATCCCGGTCCTGCGCGCCCTGAAAATGATTGCCGACAAGGCGCATGCGCACGGCAAGCCGGTCACGCTATGCGGCGAGATCGCCTCCAAGCCGCTCGGCGCGCTGGCGCTGATCGGGATCGGTTATCGCTCGTTCTCGGTGCTGCCGTCGGCGATCGGGCCGGTGAAGGCGATGCTGCTCGACCTCGACGCGGCAAAGGCCGAGCGGCTTATCCTGCCGCTTATCAAGCGCCCGCATGGCGGCGCCTCGATCCGCGCCAAGCTGACGGCTTTCGCCGAATCGGAAGGGTTGTCCCTGTAACGCCCCATGTTGCCGCAAACAAAACTCGACGCGCTGGTGACGCGTCACGCCGCCGTCGAGGCGGAGCTGTCCGGGCAAGTCGCACCCGAGGCGTTCGTGCGGCTGTCGCGCGAGCTCTCCGAGCTCGCGCCGATCATCGACGCAATCAGGCGATATCGCGAGGCGCTCGCGGAGCTCGCCGACCTCCAGTCGATCATCGACGATGCGGCCGCCGACGCCGAGATGCGCGCCATTGCGTTCGATGAGAAGGCCGCGCTGGAGGACAAACGGCTCGCGCTGGAAAGCGCCATTCAGCTCGCCCTCATTCCGAAGGATGCGATGGACGAGCGCAATGTGATTCTCGAAATCCGCGCCGGAACAGGGGGGGACGAGGCCGCCCTTTTCGCCGGCGACCTGTTTCGCATGTACGAGCGCTACGCCGCCAAGCGGGGATGGAAGACCGAGATCATTTCCGCGAGCGAAGGCACGATGGGCGGCTACAAGGAAATCGTCGCCGAGATCCGCGGCCGCGGCGCCTTTGCGCGGCTGAAATTCGAGTCGGGCGTTCATCGCGTCCAGCGCGTGCCCAACACCGAAGCGTCGGGGCGCATCCATACGTCGACCGCGACGGTCGCCGTGCTGCCCGAGGTGCAAGATGTCGACGTCGCGATCGACGAGGCCGACCTGCGCGTCGACACGATGCGCGCGGGCGGCGCCGGCGGCCAGCATGTCAACAAGACCGAATCGGCCGTGCGGATCACGCATCTCCCGTCGGGCATTGTCGTCTTCGTGCAGGACGAGCGCTCGCAGCACCGCAACCGGGCCAAGGCGATGGCGCTTTTGCGCGCCAAGCTGTATGACGCCGAGCGGCAGCGGCGTGACGCCCATCGCGCCGCCGAGCGGCGCGGGCAGGTCGGCACCGGCGACCGCTCCGAGCGCATCCGCACCTATAATTTTCCGCAGGGGCGCGTGAGCGATCATCGCATCAATCTCACGCTCTACAAGCTGCCGCAGGTGATGGAGGGCGAGGCGTTGGGCGAGTTCGTCGATGCGCTCGTGACGGAACACAATGCCGAGCTGCTGGCGGCGCAGGACCGATGAGCGCGGCCGCGACCTCGCGCCGGCCCGACGTGACGACGATCGCCGCAACGCGCCGCGCGCTCGCGCAGGCGTTCCGCGCCGCCGGATTGGACGCGCCCGCGCTCGACGCCCGTTTGCTGATCTGTCATGCGCTCGGGCTCAATCATGCCGGGCTTGCCGCCGCCGCTGACCGCGCGCTTGCGCCCGAGGAGACTGCGCGCATCGACAGGCTCGCCGCGCGCCGTCTCGCCCGCGAGCCGGTGGCGCGCATCATCGGATTGAAGGAGTTCTGGGGGCTGCCGCTCGCGGTCACGCCCGCCGTTCTCGTCCCGCGCCCGGAGAGCGAGACGGTCGTCGAGGCGGCCCTTGCTGCGCTCGGCGGTCAAGCGGCGCGCATGCGGGCGCTGCGCATTGCCGACCTCGGCGCCGGTTCGGGCGCGCTGCTGCTCGCGCTGTTGACGGAATTGCCGCGGGCGTACGGCGTCGGCACGGATCG
>CAYGZV010000002.1:7025-57483 GCA_964354425.1 uncultured Rhodoplanes sp.
TGCTGCTCGCGCTGTTGACGGAATTGCCGCGGGCGTACGGCGTCGGCACGGATCGGGATCCGCGCGCGCTTGCGACGGCGCGCGACAATGCGGAACGGCTCGGCCTTTGTGCGCGCGCCGAGTTTGTCGCCGCCGATTACGGGACGGCGCTCGCCGGCGGGTTCGATCTCGTGATCTCCAATCCGCCATATGTGCGCACGCAGGATGTCGAAGGCCTCGCGCCCGAGGTGCGCGACTTCGATCCTCCGTGCGCTCTCGATGGCGGTCGTGACGGGCTCGCCGCTTATCGCGCGATCGCAGCGGACGCTCGCAGGCTCCTCGCGCTCTCCGCGCCGCTCGTCGTTGAAGTGGGCGCCGGACAGGCGGGCGACGTCGCCGACTTGCTCCAATGGGCTGAACTGAGGGTCGAATCCGTCGCGCGCGACCTCGCCGGAACGGCCCGCGCTGTGACGGCGCGGAGCGTTGCCTGATTGCTCTTTCGACTAAGGGGCGGCAAAAAGAGCTTGATTCTCGGGAAAGACCAACTAGGTTTCGCCTACGGAATCGACCTGAGGATGGGGGGTTGAACGCCGCGACTAAGCCCGGAGCAGTGCTCGGCGAGGCTAAGCGGCGAAGGCCGTTACCAACCTGCTTGTTAAATGTCGGTTGGTGTGACGCCACTCGGGATCGAGATGCTTCATCGGCTTGACGAGCGTTCCCGCTTCACGGATCGGGAGCGACGCGCAGCACGAAAGGTTGGCAGCGCCAGGGCATTGCTGCAGGCGACAGCTAAAGCAATTCAGCGCGGATGTCGGTGCGCCTACGCACGACCTCTGCCGTGATGTGGCTGTGCATTCCGCGGCGGCGATGCTGTCGGGGCGCGCGCGCGTTGCGCGCAAGTGTGGCTCGCGTGCTCGTTTGCGCGCAAGTGCAAGGTTCATGAGCAACGGGCGGATCAACCGCCCTCATAAGAGGTGGCCGAAAGCCGGAACATGAGAAACGGTCAGAACAAGCGTATGCGCGGGCGCAACCGCAAGAGCCATAACCCCCTGACGCGGGTTTACGAGTCGAATGGCCCGGATGTGAAAATCCGCGGCACCGCGTCCCACGTCGCCGAAAAGTACATGCAACTCGCGCGCGACGCTCAGTCCTCCGGCGACCCGGTGGGAGCGGAGAACTACTTCCAGCACGCCGAGCATTATTTTCGCGTGATCGCGGCGGCCCAGGAGCAGTTCCGGCCGAACCAGCCGTTCTTGCGATCGGAGGGCGGCGGGTCGGATGGGCGCGACGACATGTACGAAGAAGGCGACGAGGAAGTCGGCGCACCGATGAGCGGCGCAGCCGACCAGCCCGCCTTCGGCACGCGTGATCCGCAACCGTTCCTGCCGCGCGACGCCCAGTTCTATCCGCAGCGCGAGGCGACCTATGGGCGACAGGCGCCGGCGGGCGCGGTCCCCAATGGACAGGACGACGCCGTCGACCGCCTGCCGTCCTTCGTCACCGGACCGGCGCCGCAGCCGCAGCAGGGCCAGGGCTACAACCCGAATGGCGGCTTTGAAGGGCAGGGGCAGGGCGATCGCTTCCCGCTGCATCGCCGCCGCCGCCGGAATCGCGGCCCGCGCACCGATATCGGCCAGGCGGGATCGGGCGCCGGGAACGGCGATGACGCGCCGCCGCCCGCGCCGAATTCACCCGGCGAGTAGACGCAAAGCGAAGCTTCGCGTCTGCGCCGCGCGATCGGTTGGCGGCCGAGGGCATCTGCTCGGCCGCGTGCGCGACTGCGCAGCGGGTGTTTTCTTCGCCGACCGGATTCCGTTACGCACGATCGAAGCCGCCGAAAGCTGGCCGCTCAGGTCGCGCCGGACTCGTTGATGTCGTCTCCGTCTTTCCCATCTTCGCCGTCCTCGATTTCGGGTGCGCCGCGATTGGCGGCGCGCGAGGTCTCATCCGGCTTTGGAGCGGGCCCGCGCGTGGCCGGCTGCTCGGACGGCTGGTACGACGGCGGGGTATAGGTCGGTTTCGGTGCGGTTCTCGACGGCGGCGTCGGATTCTGCCGGCGCGAGCGCAGCAGTCTGAACAGCAGTAGCGAGCGTCCGGTCACGTTGTAGACGTGTCCGAATTTCAGCCTGACCGCATCGATTTCCTCTTCGACGTAATCGAGATTGGTGTCGATGAGCCTGAGCCAGGCGCGCCCCGCCGCCACCCGCGGCAGCGTGAACAGCACGACATCGTGGTGCGAGTTGACGATGAGCAGCATCGTCGCGTCGCTGCCGCGCTTACGAATGCCCGTGGCCTGGGCGCGGCCGTCGAACACGACGCCGAGGCATTTGGCTTTCGCATCGCTCCATTGCTCCGGCCCCATCACGAGGCCCTGCGGATCGAGCCAGGTCGCGTCGCACACGCCGATCGCCTCGTTCCACTCCCCGGTGAAGAAGCGGGAGCGCCGGAGAACCGCGTAGTTGCGGCGCAGTTCGGTCAGGCGTTGCACGAACCGGCACAGTTCGGCGCCGTCATCGTCCCAATTCCAGTTGAGCCAGCTGATCTCGTTGTCCTGGCAGTAGGCGTTGTTGTTGCCGCCCTGCGTGCGCCCGAACTCGTCGCCTGCGGTAAGCATCGGCGTCCCTTGCGACAGCAGCAGCGTCGCCAGCATGTTCTTTTTCTGCCGCTGGCGCAGCGCGCGGATCTCGGCGTCGTCGGTCGGCCCTTCGGCCCCGTGATTCCAGCTGTAGTTCGCGTTGCTGCCGTCGCGGTTGTCCTCGCCATTGGCTTCGTTGTGCTTGTCGTTGTAGCTCACGACGTCGTTCAGCGTGAAGCCGTCATGCGCGGTGACGAAGTTCACGCTCGCCCACGGCTTGCGTCCGCGCCGATTGAAAATGTCTCCGGAGGCCGTCAGGCGCGCTCCGAACGGCGCCAGCAAGCCTTCGTCGCCCTTCCAGAACCGGCGCACCACGTCGCGATACTGGTCGTTCCACTCCGCCCAGCCGGGCGGGAAGCCGCCCACCTGATAGCCGCCGGGGCCGCAATCCCAGGGCTCGGCGATCAGCTTGACGGAGGACAGCACCGGATCCTGCCGGCAGGAATCGAGGAAGCCGCCGTTCTCGTCGAACCCGTACGGCTCGCGCCCCAGAATGGTGCCGAGATCGAAGCGGAATCCGTCGACGCGCATTTCCTGCACCCAGTAGCGCAGGCTGTCGGTGACCATCTGCAAGACGCGCTGGTTGGATAGATTGAGCGTATTTCCGGTGCCGGTGTCGTTGATGTAGTAGCGCCGCTGGTCGGGCAGCAGCCGATAATACGAGGCGTTGTCGATGCCTTTGAACGAGAGCGTCGGTCCGCGCTCATTGCCCTCCGCCGTGTGGTTGTAGACCACGTCGAGAATGACCTCGATGCCGGCGTCGTGCAGGCGGGCCACCATCTCCTTGAACTCGGAGAAGGCGAAGTCCGGAACGCTCGCATAGCGGCGTTCCGGCGCGAAGAAGCTGATCGAGTTGTAGCCCCAGTAATTGACGAGGCCTTTGTCGAGCAAATAGGGGTCGTCGACGAATGTATGAATCGGCAGCAGCTCGACCGCCGTAACGCCGAGCCGGCGCAGATAGTCGACGACGCTCGGCTGGCCGAGCCCGCGAAACGTGCCGCGCAGCGGCTCCGGCACATCGGGATTGAGCTTGGTGAATCCGCGCGCATGGAGCTCGTAGACGATCGTGCGGTCCCACGGCACGTTCGGCGTGCGAACCTGTCCCCAGGTGAAGGCGGGATCGACCACCCGGCATTTGAGCATCAGCGGCGCCGAGTCGCGTTCGTCGAAGGTGCGATCGTCGCCGCTTTCGAGCTGATAGCCGAACAGTTCGGGTCCGAAACGCAATTGGCCGATCACCGCTTTGGCGTAGGGATCGAGCACCAGCTTGTTGGGATTGTAGCGGTGGCCGTTGTCCGGCTCGTAGGGGCCATGCACGCGATAGCCGTAGATCGTGCCGGGCCGCGCGTCGGGGACGAAACCGTGCCAAACCTCGTCGGTGAATTCGGGCAGTTCGATCCGCTCGATTTCCTTCTCGCCTTGGTCGTCGAACAGGCACAGCTCGACCTTGGTGGCGGAAGCGGAGAAAAGGGCGAAGTTGACCCCGAGGCCGGTCCAGGTCGCGCCTAAAGGATAGGGAGAGCCCTCCCGCAGGCGCGGCTTCGTCGCCTCTCGGCTCCGGCTGCCTCCGTTCGCGGCGTCCGGCGCAACGAGTCTCGCTTCCATCATATGAGAGCCCCTCAGTCCCGTG
This sequence comes from uncultured Rhodoplanes sp., assembly GCA_964354425.1. Classification (GTDB taxonomy): domain Bacteria; phylum Pseudomonadota; class Alphaproteobacteria; order Rhizobiales; family Xanthobacteraceae; genus Rhodoplanes. Next base: position 11,270 of record CAYGZV010000002.1, read on the forward strand.
TTGTCGCTTAGGTCGACGAAACTACATTCAACGGCAAATCAGGAACAAAGTTCCCTCCGTGGGGGTGCAGCAAAGTCCTGGCCTGCGCCGTGGCACCTTTTCGTTCATAGGAGCGTTGACTTGCGTCCGGCGCGCCGCCGGTTGGAGACGGTTTTTCATGCCAGACGATGAGCGCAGCCCCGGGCATGTGCGGGTTCCGCCCGCCGAACTGCCTTCTCTTTCCGGTCTCCTCACTTTGGCGATCGCCGTAGTGGTGATCGCCGCGCTCTATCTTGCGCGCGACCTGTTCGTCCCGATCACGCTCGCGGTGCTGCTGAGCTTCGTCCTCGCGCCCTTCGTGCGCATTCTGCGCTGGGCGGGACTGCCGCGCCCGCCCGCCGCCCTGATCGCCGTCGTGCTCGCGCTGGGCGTCATCCTCGCGGTCGGCGGCGTGATCGGCGCGCAACTCGCCACGCTCGCCCAGGACCTGCCGCGTTATCAAACGACGATCCGCGAGAAAGTGGACACGGTCCGCGCTCTCACGATCGGCCGGATCACCGGGCTTCTAGAGCGCATCGACGAGCTGCGGACGGGCGGCGTTGCCGGAACCGAGCCCTCTCGCGCGGGCGCAGGGCCCCGAGCGCCGGCGCAGCCGGCGCCGAACCCGGCGAGCGGCGGAAACGGCGAGACCGCGGCCTCCACATCGGCCTCGTCTCCCTTTACGATGCTGGGGAGCTTTCTCTCTCCCGTGCTCAGCCCGATCGCCACGCTCGGCATCGTGCTGGTGATCGCGCTCTTCATCCTTCTGCAGCAGGACGATCTGCGCGATCGCTTCATCCGCCTGGTCGGGGCGCGCGATCTGCATCGCACGACGGTCGCCTTGAACGAGGCGGTGCGCCGGCTGAGCAGATATTTCCTGATGCAGCTCGCGCTCAACTCCGCCTTCGGCGTCTTCATCGCGATCGGCCTGTATTTCATCGGGCTGCCGAGCCCGATCCTATGGGGCGTCCTCGCCGGGCTGTTGCGCTTCATCCCCTATGTGGGCGCGTTCATCGCCGCCGGTCTGCCGTTGTTCGTCGCCGCCGCCGTCGATCCGGGCTGGTCGATGTTCGTCTGGACGCTCGCGCTCTTCATGGTGACCGAACCGCTCATGGGCCAAGCCGTCGAGCCGCTCGTGTACGGACACTCGACCGGGCTCACCCCCGTATCGGTGGTCATCGCCGCCATTTTCTGGACCTGGCTGTGGGGCCCAATCGGCCTGATCCTCGCCACTCCGCTCACGCTGTGCCTCGTCGTGCTCGGCCGGCATGTGGATCGCCTGGAATTCCTTGATGTCATTCTGGGCGACCGGCCCGCGCTCAGTCCCACCGAAAGCTTCTATCAACGCATGCTCGCGAGCGATCCCGACGAGGTGCAGGACCAGGCCGAGCTGCTGCTGCGCACGCGGGCGCTCTCGGCCTATTACGACGACATCGCGCTGGGAGGTCTCAAGCTCGCGGCCCGGGATGCGCTGCGCGGCGGGCTCAACACGCCCCAGCTCATGCGCATCCGCGATTCGGTGCAGGAACTCGTCGAGGAACTGGACGAGTACGAGGACAGGAAGCCCGAGCCCGCGAAACCGGCCGCCAAGCCGGTCGCCGTCGCGCCGTTGGAGCAGCCGGACAGCGCAGCGCGAAAAGAAGAACAGTCGCCCGAGCCCGAGCCGGCGGAGCAGGGGCTCAGCGGAGCGGTCCTGTGCGTGGCGGGGGCGAGCCCGCTCGACGAGGCGGTTTGCTCGATGCTGGCGCAGCTGCTCGGCAAGCACGGACTGGCGGCGAAGCGGCTTGCCGGCGATCGGTCCTCGCGGCCGGCCATCGCCACGCTCGACCCCGGCGAAATCGCCATCGTGTGCATTTCCGTGCTTGAAACGAACGGGAGCATCGCGCGGCTGCGCCTCCTGGTCCGGCGCCTGCGCCGGCGTCTCCCACATACGCAGATCCTGATCGGGCTGTGGCCGCGCGACGAGGATGCGGGGAGCGCCGAGGAGGTCGTGGCCGAGGTCGGCGCCGACCGCTACGCCGTCTCGCTGGGCCAGGCGGTGCGAGTCTGCGTCGAGGCGGCGCGGTCGCCGGCGGATTCGCCGGCCAATGAGATCGCGCCCGCCGATGCGGGGGCCGCCGCTCCGACGCCGCGGCCGGCAAAGACTGCCGCCGCGGGCGCGCGGTAGCCGAGCTCAGTTCAGCTTCGACTGGAGATCGCGGATGCCGTCGCCGATCAGCGTGTCGGCGAGCTTGCCCTTCACCGAGGCGCCGAGAATCTTCTCGGCGGCGGCGACGGCCGCTTCGGCGGCGGAGTTGCGAACGTCGGCCAGCGCCTGCGCCTCGGCCTGCGCGATCTTGTTCTCGGCCATCTTGGTTCGCCGGACGACGAATTCCTCCACCTTGGCCTTCGCTTCGGCCTGCAGCCTTTCGCCCTCGGCTTCTGCGCTGCGGATGAGCGCTTGCGCCACATCCTCCGCTTCATGTTGACGCCGTTTGTATTCGGCGAGCAGCGCTTGCGCCTCCATCCGCAGGCGACGCGCCTCGTCGAGCTCGGCTTGCACACGCGCGCGCCGATCGTCGAGCGCGCCGAGAGCGGAGCGATGCGCGCCGACCCGCACGAGCGCGAGCACGAACAGCACGAACCCCACCGCGACCCAGAACTCAGCCTCGTAGAACATCGGCGGACCTTTCAGCGGGTCAGCAGGTCAGCGTTTGAGAATTTCGTCGACGGCCGATTTCACGGTTTGCTCCGAGGGAGGCGCGCCGATCAGGCGGGCGACGATCGCGCCCGCCGTATCGACGGCGATGCCGCGTACATTGGCCATCGCCGCCGTCTTGCTGGCGGCGATCGTCTTGTCGGACAGAGCGAGGCGCTGATTGAGCTCGTGCTCAACCGATTTGCGATGCGCTTCGCTTTCCGCGGCGAGCCGTTCTCGCGTCGTCATCGCCAAGGCATGCGCGCGCGCATGAGCGTCGGCGAGGGCCTTCTCGTGCGCCGCCACCGCCGCGTCGGCTTCGCCCTTCATGCGGGCCGCCTCGGCGAAGTCCGCCTCGATCTTGGCCCGCCGGCTGGCGAGGATCGCGCTCATCCGCGGGAGCGCGAACCGGGCGACGATCACGTACAGGACGACGAAGCAGACCGCGAGCCAGAGCAGTTGGGAGGCGAACGTGTCCGCCTTGAACGGCGGAAATCCGCTCTTATGCTGCGCCGGCGTGGCCTCCGTCGTGGCGTGGGTCGGTTGGGCCATCGGCCACTCCTAATCCGATCGATGCTCAGCGCCTCCGCGCTTGCGCGGCGGCTTGCTCAGACCGCGAACAGGAGCAGGAGCGCGATCAGCAGCGAGAAGATGCCGAGCGCTTCGGTGACGGCGAAGCCGAAAATCAGGTTGCCGAACTGTCCCTGCGCGGCGGATGGGTTGCGCAGCGCGGCGGCGAGATAGCTGCCGAAAATATTGGCCACGCCGATGCCGGCGCCTCCCATGCCGATGCAGGCGATGCCGGCGCCAAGGAATTTCGCGGCCGTCGGGTCCATGAGATGAGCTCCTTGAGATAGAGGGACGGTGGACGAGGTAAATCAGTGGCCCGGATGCAGGGCGTCGTTGAGATAGATGCAGGTGAGGAGGGTGAACACATAGGCCTGCAGGAAGGCGACCAGAAGCTCGAGCGCGGTCAGCGCGACCACGAGCAGGAGCGGGAGCGAAGCGCCGATCCAGCCAAGCACGCCGAGGCCGCCGAGCCCGCCGACGAAGCTTGCGAAGACTTTCAACGTGATATGGCCCGCCAGCATATTGGCGAACAGCCGCACGCTGTGCGACACCGGCCGCGAGAGGAAGGAGAGCACTTCGATCATCGCGACGAAGGGAAGGATGTAGATCGGGACCCCGTGCGGGACGAACAGCCGCAAGAAGCCGAACCCGTGCTTCCAAAAGCCGTAGATCAGCACGGTGAAGAACACGATCAGCGCGAGCGAGGCGGTGACGACGATGTGGCTCGTCACGGTGAAGGTATAGGGGATCAGTCCGACCACGTTCGCGATCAGGATGAACATGAACAGCGAGAAGACGAGCGGAAAGAAGCGCAGGCCTTCTTCTCCCGCCGAACTGCGGATCATGTTCTCGACGAATTCATAGGTGGCCTCGGCCGCCGACTGCAGGCGTCCCGGCACGAGCTGTCGGCCGGCGGTCGCGCCGAGCATGAGCAGCGCGGTCAGGCCGACGGCCACGATCATGAACAGGGCGGAGTTCGTGAAATAGAGCTCGGTGCTGCCGATTTTCCCAAGCGGGACCAGGTTGACGATCTCGAATTGATGGATCGGATCGGCCATGACCTCGTGGGCCCTTTCTTCTTGCGGACGGCGCTGCGCCGGTCCGTCAGGTCTTGCGGTCGCCCGCATCCCGGCTCGGCATCACCCCCGCCGAACGCATCACATTGAACACGCCGGCAGCGAAACCGAGCAGTAAAAAAACAATCATTCCCCAGGGCGAGATGCCCAGCCAGTAGTCGAGCGCCCACCCGATCAGTGCGCCGACGACGACGCCCCCCACAAGTTCGGAGGAAAGCCGGAACCCGCGGGCATAGCCGGACGGGTCTGTCGTCATTCGCGCGGCAGGAGCGGAGTCGGATGGTCGACCGCCCCGCTGACTGTCAAGCTGTTCGCCGAGACGCCTGAGCCTCGCGGAGAGGGCGGCTTCCTCGGGCGGTCGGTCGTGCGGGTCGCGCGCATTATGGGCCATGTCCGCCTCCCTGCGCGTTGATGACCTTCTTCGACGTCCGGCCCCCCGTTTAAGCCGGCGCGGACCTTACTGAGGGCGGAAAAGCAAGTCAACAATCCGGGGCCGGGCGGACGCCCATAATCGGCGAGATTCCGCGGGCGGATCGGCCGCTCGCCGCAAGGCCCCGGCATCTCCCGCCGCGCCGCGCATCGGTCTGCCGAATTGCCGGGGCCGCCGCGTTGCGGCAGTATGCACGCGGGCCGGGCAAAACGGGACAAGAGCGCATGATCCGGAGTCTCCTCTTGCTCTCCCTGCTGCTCGCCGCGGCCGGCGGGGCGGACGCCCAATCGCCGCCGCCGAGCGCGCCGCCCGAGGCCGACGACGCGCGGTTCAGCTATCATCGCAGCGAAGACGGGTTTGTCCGGCTCGACCAACGGACCGGACAGGTGGCGTATTGCGCGCGGCGGCCGGCCGGCTGGTCCTGCCTTGCGACGCCGGACGACCGCGCCGCATTCGAGCTCGAAATCGGCCGGCTGCAGTCCGAGAATGCCGCGCTCAAGAAAGCCTTGCTCGATCGCGGCCTGCCTTTGCCGGGCGCGGCGAGCCCGGAAACAGCGGTCCCCCGCCCGCCGCAGGACCTGAAAACGCCGAGCGACGCCGAGCTCGACCGCGTCATGAGCGTATTCGAAAGGATTTGGCGCAGGCTGGTGGAGCTGATGGCGAACCTCCAGCGCGACCTCAACAAGACATGATCGCCGCCGACTGAGGGCGGCCGGGGGCGCGATGCCAGGGCGACTCACATCGATAGGTCACGCGGCGATCACGGGCGTCGCGACCGCGACGCTGCGCGTGGAGACGAGCGGTGCGGGCTTTGTCGAGATCACGCAGGAAGCGCAGCGCTTTGTGACGGCGGCGGGCGCGGCCGAGGGAACGCTGCTTTTGTTCATCCGGCACACCTCGGCCTCGCTCGTCATTCAGGAGAACGCCGATCCCGACGTGCGCATCGATCTCGTCAGCGCGCTCGACCGGCTCGCGCCGGCCGATGCGGGCTGGGTGCACGACGTGGAAGGGCCGGACGACATGCCAGCGCATGTCAAAACCATGCTCACGGGCGTTTCGCTCGCCATCCCGGTCATGGGCGGCCGGCTTGCCTTGGGCGCGTGGCAGGGCATTTATCTCGCCGAGCACCGGGAGCGCCCGCATCGGCGGGACGTCGTGCTCCAGTTCCTCGGCAGCCGCGCTTGACTGCCCCGCCCGCCCGGTCGAAGCGTGCGGGATCGACGATTCCCGGACGATTTCCCGTTGGAATCGACCGCCGCTCGGCATGGCGGCGAAGCCCGGAACGAAGCCGCAATTCCGGGCGCAGTATTTTTGCGATTGGCAGGTGCCCCGATTCGCCTATGATTATACAAAGGTCGAATCTTAAAAAAGGCGAGGGACGAGTCTGAGGGACGGGTTGGCACGGCAATTGAGTGAACCGACGCAATATCGGCTGGTGATCGCCGACGATCATCCGCTATTCCGCGGCGCCCTGCGGGAGGCGGTGTCCGGGATGTTCGCACGCGTCGAGATCGCCGAGGCGGGATCGTTCGAGGAGACAGCGAAGCTGCTCGACCGCGGCGGCGATGTCGATCTCGTGTTGCTCGATCTCGCAATGCCGGGCGTGCGGGGCCTTTCGGGCCTGCTGTATTTGCGGGCGCAATATCCGGGCGTGCCCGTCGTCGTCGTGTCGGCGACCGACAATCCGACGGTCATCCGCCGCTGCATGGATTTCGGCGCTTCCGGCTTCATCCCGAAGACGCTCGGCGTCGACGCCATCCGCGGGGCCGTCGCCGCCGTGCTCGCGGGCGGCATATGGACGCCGCCCGAAGTCGATCTGTCGGCCGCGGTCGATACCGAGACCACGGCGATGCTGACGCGCTTCGCAACGCTCACGCCGCAGCAGGTGCGCGTGCTGATGATGCTGTCGGAAGGGCTGCTCAACAAGCAGATCGCCTACGAATTGTCGGTCTCGGAGGCGACGGTGAAGGCGCATGTGTCCGCGATCCTGCAGAAGCTCGGGGTGGAAAGCCGCACCCAGGCGGTCATCGCCGCCGCCAAGATCGAGCCGGTGCAGTAGGGCGTCACGTCCGCCCCGGCACAGCGCGCCGAGCCACAAAAGGCGATATCACTCCGCGGCCACGTGCTGGGCCTGCCATTGCGCGAGCTGCGCCCGCAGCTGGGCGGGCTTCACCGGCTTGTTCAGCACCTGGATGGCGCAGGCGCGCGCGGCCTCGCGCACCTCCTGGGTGCGGTCGCCGGTGATGAGAATCGCCGGCAGATCGGCGCCGAAGCGGCGGCGGAGCTCGATGACGGCATCGATCCCGTTGCCCGCGTCCAGGTGGTAGTCGACGAGCAAAGCGCTCGGCAGATGGCCGGCTGCCGTGATCGCGGCGATCGCCGCCGGAAGATCGCGCGCCTTCAGCACCTCGCAACCCCAGCCGGAGAGCAGGGTCTCCATGCCGTCGAGGACGATCGGCTCGTTGTCCAGACACAAAACGGTCGCGCCGGCGAAGCGGTCATGCACGCGGGACGGCGGCCGGCTGCTCGCCTGCAATGGCGTCAATTCCGCGATCGGCGCCTCGACCGAGAAGCGCGAGCCGCGCCCCGGCGTCGAGCGAAGCGTGATCTTATGGTTCAGAACGCGGGCGATGCGCTCGACGATCGACAGACCGAGCCCGAGCCCGCGCGCCACGCTTGCCGCCCGATCGAGACGACGAAACTCCTCAAAAATTGCGCTCTGACTGCTCTCCGCAATGCCGATCCCCGTGTCGTGGACGTCGATGCGGACCATGCCTCCGCGCAGTCGGCAGCCCACCAGCACGCGGCCGCGTTCGGTGTATTTGATCGCATTGGAGACGAGGTTCTGAAGCACGCGGAGCAGCAGACGGCGGTCTGAGCGCACGGCGCGCGAGCAGGGCGCAAAGGTGAGGTCGAGCTCCTTCTCGCGCGCGAGCGGGGCGAATTCGACCTCGAGCTGGCGAAAGACGTCCTCGATCCGGAAGTCGGCGAGCTCCGGGTGCATCGCGCCTGCGTCGAGGCGCGATATGTCGAGCAGCGCGCCGAGGATTTCCTCGACCGATTCGAGCGAGGCGTCCACCTTGCCGGCGAGCCCGGGCTCCTCGGCATTGCCCTGTCGCTCGATCATGCTCGTGACATAGAGCCTTGCGGCGTTGAGCGGCTGCAGAAGGTCGTGGCTCGCGGCGGCGAGAAACCGGGTCTTGGAAATATTGGCGCTTTCGGCGACCGCCTTCGCCTCGGCGAGCTCGTCATTGAGCCGTTCGAGTTCGGCCGTGCGTTCGCGCACCCGCCGCTCGAGTTGGTCGTTGGCGCGCTCGAGCGCTTCCGCCGCCTCGACGCTCGCCGTGATATCGGTCAGCGTGGTCACGAACCCGCCGCCGGGCATGCGGTTTGCGCGCACTTCGATGACGAGACCGCGGTCGGGGAATCGCTCGAGAAACGGCACGCCGCTCGCGGCGTAACGGGCTGCGCGCTCGCGCACCACCGTCTCCACGTCGCCCGGCCCCAAGTCGCCGTTCTCGGCCTTCAGACGGAGAATGTCGTCGAGCGTGACCCCCACCCGCATGATGTCGTCGGGCAGATCGAGGATTTTCCCGAACTGCCGGTTCCAGCACAGCAGGGTCATGTCGTCGTTGAACACCGCAATGCCCTGGCGCACGTGATCGAGCGCGGTCTGCAGGATCTCCCGATTGTAGTGAATCACCGCATTGGCGTCGTCGAGGAGCTTCAAGGCCTCCTTGGTCGAGGTCATGCGCTTGCGGAGAAGGAGCGAGATGACGAGCCGCGAGGACGCCGCTCCGATCGCGGATGCAAGCAGGTGCTCGGCATATTGCAGCAGCTCGAAACTCGACTGGCGCTTGGGCTCCAGGCTGATGCGCCGGCTCGCGGCAAAGTTCGCAAACGAACTGCGCGTGCGCTCCGGGCCGAGATAGCGCGCAACGGCGTTGGTCAGTTCCTCGACCGTGATGGCGGAGCGCCACAGCCGGAAGCTCGGCGTGACCTCTGCAAACCGGGACGGCACGAAAATGTCGGCCTGGAGCCGTTCGATCGGCGACGGCGCGCGGCTGAGCGATAAGCCGACATAGGCGAGCAGGTTGACGCCGAGGCTGCAAACGACGCCATGCAGCAAAGGCGGCAGATCGAGCCCGAGCAGGGCCTGCGGGCGCAGCAGGACGAGGCCCCAGGGGCCGTCGGCCAGGATCGAGTCCCCGATCAGCCCGACCTCGACGAAGCTCGGCAGCAGCATCGTGTAGGCCCAGGCGATGAATCCGGCGGTCATGCCGGCGACCGCACCCCGTGCGGTCGCCCGTGGCCAGAACAGGCCGCCGAAAAAGGCGGGCGCGAGCTGGGCGATGGCGGCGAAGGACAACAGGCCGATCGAGGCGAGCTGGGCGAACCCGGCGGAGCGATGGTACAGATAGGCAAGCAGCAGGATGCCGAAGATCGCTAGCCGGCGAACGCGCAGCAACAGCGCGCCGACATTCTCCAATAGTCCGATGAAGGGCTGGCGGCGCTGCGCCAGCAACGGCATTACGAGGTCGTTCGAGATCATGATCGCGAGCGCGACCGACTCGACGATCACCATGGCGGTCGCCGCCGACAATCCGCCGATGAAGGCGATCAAAGCGAGAATTTGCGAGCCTGCCGAGAGCGGCAGCGCCAGCACATACATGTCGCTGTCGACCGCGTCCGGCGTAAAGGTCAGAAGCCCGGCGAGCGCGATCGGCATCACGAACAGATTGATCAGAACGAGATAGAGCGGAAACAGCCAGGCGGCGCGCCGCACTTCGGTTTCGCTGTTGTTCTCGACCACCGCGACATGGAACTGGCGCGGCAGCAGAATGATCGCAAATCCCGACAGGAGCGTTATCGCGATGAAGCCGCTGACGCCGCGTTCGCTCGTGAAAACCTGCGCGACTTCCGGATGGTCCAGCGCCTTGGTGAACAGCGCCACCGGGCCGTCGAACATGAAATAGGTCACGAACACGCCGACGGCGAGGAAGGCGAGCAGCTTGACGACCGATTCCGCCGCGACCGCGAGGATGAGCCCGTCCTGGTGTTCGGTGGCGTCGATGTGCCGGGTGCCGAACAGCACGGCGAAGGCCGCCATCGACAGCGCGACGAACAGGGCGATGTCGCCGGGCACGGCCGCCACCAGTCCGGTGCTCATCCCGACCTGGGCGAGGATGGTGCCGAGCGAGGCGGACACCGCTTTGAGCTGGAGGGCGAGATAGGGGATCGATCCCGCAATGGCGATGACCGCGACGGTCGCCGCGACCGCCTGGTTCTTGCCGTAACGGGCGGCGATGAAGTCCGCGATCGAGGTGATGTTCTGGCTCTTGGCGAGCCGCACCACGCGGATGACCAGCGGCGAGGCAAGCCCGATCACCAGGATCGGCCCGAGATAGATGGCGAGAAAGTCGAAGCCGGAGCGCGAGGCGAGGCCGACCGAGCCGAAGAAGGTCCACGACGTGCAGTAGATCGCGAGCGAGAGCGGGTAAATCAAACGTGACCGCCGGCCGCGCTCGCTTCCGCGCGCCCGGTCGCCATAGCTTGCAACCAGGAATAATAAGCCGATATAGCCGAGCGCGACGCCGACTGCGACCCAGCCTTGCAGCATGAACACTCCTGCGGCCGAGGCTCGTCCGCGAGGCCGAGCCTTTGGCCTGCGCGGTTCGACAGGTCAGCACAACTCCGACCGCTTTGTCCATTGGGCTGCAGATGGCCGGCGCGAGCCCGACCTCGCCCGCTCGATAGTCGTTGCAATGGCCATCGCGGGTTCGTACTTATGGAGAAATACGTAGACATCGCCGCAGGCGAAGGGACGATGTTCCCATGTCGATAAAGCCAGTGGACCGCGCGGACGCGGACCGCGCGGACGCCGCCGCGAAGGGCGGCGCGACGGCGCAGCGGGCCGTGCCCGCCATTTCCGACGCCCAACTCCTGAGCGTGCTCGACACGGCGGCGGACGGCATCATCATCATCGACGAGCATGGCGTCGTCATCACCTACAACAAGGCGTGCGAGCGCCTGTTCGGCTATTCCGCCGCCGAAATGATCGGACGCAATGTCAGCGAGATCATGCCGCCCGACATGGCGCATGCGCACGACAACTACATCAACAATTACCTCACGACCGGACGGCGCAAGATCATCGGCATCGGTCGCGAGGTGAAGGGGCGGCACCGTGACGGAACGGTGATCCCCGTGCACTTGTCGGTGGGCGAGGCGATCACCTCGGCGGGACGGCAGTTCATCGGCATTCTCCGCGATCTGCGGGCGCGCAACGAAAGCGAGCAGCGGCTCAATCAGCTGCAGACCAATCTCGTGCGCATGGCGCGGGTGTCGGCGATCGACGAGATGGGCGCGGCGCTCGCGCATGAGCTCAATCAACCCTTGACCGCGCTGATGCTCTATCTCCAGGCGGTCGAGCGCGCCTGCGCGAAGCACAGCGCCGTCAACCCGATGCCGCCGGGCGTGCTCGGGATTCTGGAAAAGGCCGTGCGCGAAGCCGAACGCGCGGGCAGCATCATTCAGCGCATGCGGCAGTTCGTCGAGAAACGCGATCCGGTGCGCCGCATGGTCGATCTCAACCCGCTCATCGAGGAAGCGATCGAACTGACGCTGCTGGGCAGTCCGCCCGGGACGCGGATCGACCGCGCGCTCGCCCCCGACCTGCCGAAGCTTCTGGTCGACCCGGTGCAGATTCAACAGGTTGTGGTCAATCTCGTGCGGAATGGCCTGGAAGCGGTCAAGACATGCGATCGCCAAGTGGTTACGGTGTCCACCCGCGCGACCGGCAATGGCGGGGCGATGGTGGTCGAGGACAGCGGGCCGGGCATCCGGGCCGACGCCATTCAGGAGCTTTTCAAGCCGTTTTCATCGTCGAAGAGCCGGGGCTTGGGGCTCGGCCTCGCGATCTCGCGCTCGATTGCGCAGAATCACGGGGGTGAACTGACGGTTGATCCCGGCGGCGGCGGACGCGGCGCCTCGTTCACCTTGCACCTGCCGTTGTCGGAGGGCGACGAGCAGTGGGCGGCGGCGCAGCTGGCGTCGGACGAATGACGGGCGATTGAAGGCAGTCAAAGGCAGGTCACCATGGTTCAGAACGCCACAGCGTCGAGTGAGATTCACATCGTCGATGATGATGCGGCCGTCCGCGACGCCCTGGCCGTGGTGCTGACGCTCGAAGGCTATCATGTGGCCGGCTTCGCCGACGGGCACTCGTTCCTCGCCGCCGTGCGCAGTCAGGCGCCCGCCTGCGTCATTCTCGACGTCCACATGCCCGGGCGCTCCGGCCTCGATATCCTCAAAGAACTGAACGCAAAGAACTATCCCGCCCCGGTCTTCATCATTTCCGGCCAGGGCGACATCCCGATGGCGGTCGAAGCCATCAAGAACGGGGCGTTCGATTTCATCGAGAAGCCGTTCGATGCGGAAACCGTCGTGAACCGGGTGCGCGAGGCGATCGAAGCGACCGCCCGCCAGCAGTCCCGCAGCGGGCTGGGTGATTCCTTGGCCCAGTTTCCCGGCAGCGATCTCCTGACCAGCCGCGAGCGGGAAGTGCTCAATCTCATCGCCGGAGGCGCGTCCAACAAGGAGGCCGGACGCCAGCTCGGCATCAGTCCCCGCACGATCGAGGTGCATCGCGCCCGCATCATGGAGAAGCTGGGCGCCAAGAACGCCGCCGATCTCGTCCGTATCGTCCTTTCGGAAACACGCGGAATGTGATCGCGCGCGCGGGACCCAGATCGACCTTTCCGCGTTGACGTGGCTGAGCGGGCTTGACCGCCGGTTGTAAGTCAGTACTTCGCCGCACCGTGCTACTACGAATTGTAGCGCCAGGGGCCTTTGCCGATCTTGAAGCGGGGGCGCGGAACGCGCTGCAGCTTTTTTTGGGGACGCCGCGTGGCAGTGCATGTTCTCGAGGATGATCCGGGGGTGAGCGATTCGCTCGCCCTCCTGCTCGACCATCTGGGCTTCGAGGTCATTTGCCATGCCGACGCGGAGGAATTCTTCCGCAGTGAGCCGCCCACCGGACGCGACATTGTGTTTGTCGATCTGATGTTGCCCGGCATCAGCGGGAAAGAGGTGATTCGCTGGTTGCAGCGGCTGCGCGATCCACCTCGGATCGTCGCCATGTCGGGCCAGTCGCAGGGGACAATCGACGCCGAATTGCGCGGCGTCGGCGTCACCCAGGTTATCCGCAAGCCATTGAGTCATACAGCGATTACAGCGCAGCTCGCATCCGCTCGACTGTGAGCGTAGAGGGCAGGGCAAGGCGGACAGGGCGCGTGCACGTCATTCGTGTACGCGTTTTCACGTAAGCATTCTTGCCAGATATCGTGGGCGCAATCACCTCCGCTAATGTTTTATTGTCGCAGAGAACCGTAAAAATTACCCCTGGGTTCTGCGGCCGGGCGAGGACCCCAATGAAGCAAACGATCGCGCAGCGAGCGCTTTCTCCCGACACCGAGCCGAACAGCTGCAGATTGCCAAAGGCCCGCCACCTGAGCGGAGCGGCGCCGTCCAATTCCCGAGACGAAGAACCTACCGGACAGCGCCAGCGCGTCGGCCAGCATGGCCATATCTTTCGCGAGGGCGACCGGGCGGACCGGATCTATCAAGTCGTCGACGGCGCGGTCATGCTCTACAAGCTGTTGCCCGACGGCCGGCGTCAGGTGGTGGAGCTGCTGAGCGCCGGCGATGTTTTCGGCCTCACCCCGCTGCCCATCTACGACTGCTCGGCGGAAACGCTCGTCGCCTCCAATGTGATCGCCTATGATCGCGCAAGCGTCGAGCATTCGCCCGAACTTCTGCGTCGTCTGAGCGCGCATGTCCACGCGCAGCTCTGCGCGCTGCACGAGCACGCCGTGCTGCTCGGCCGCAAATCGGCGCTCGAACGCGTCGCCACTTTCGTCATGCATTGCGTGCCGGGCCGGGGCGGCTTCGAGTGCGCCGGACCGCGCTGCGGCGGAGACTCCGCCATCGTTCGGCTGGGCATGACCCGCCAGGAGATCGCCGACTATCTCGGTCTCACCCTCGAAACCGTGTCGCGCGCCTTCTCCGAGCTGCGCCGCCGCGGAATCATCGCGATCGACAAGCAGGAAGAAGTCCGCGTCCACGATGTTTGCCGAATGTGCCAGCTGACCGGAGCTCATTGAGCCCCTCGGCCGCGCTCGGCAAGGGGGAGAGATCGCCCCGTCCTCCCCGGGCGGTCCTCTTGAACTTTTTGCGCCGCGCTTGCGGAGTGCGGTGCGTTCTTGTCCGATGCGGATTGCGCGTCGCGTAAACACGCCGAAAAAAGCGCCGGCAAGAGAAACGCATGGACTCCCGTTCGGCGCCGCAGGCGAGCAAGAGGCCCGGCGCGGCCGGACGGTTCAGCCGGCCTTGGGTCCGGATCGGCGAAACGCTTCTCTTGGGCGTGGCCGGCGGCCTCATCTTCGACGCCGCGCGATTTCCCGCGGGATGGCTTGCCGGCGCGATGGTCTTCTGCGCGGCCGCCGCGCTGCTCGGCCGACCGGTCGGCCTGCCGCGACCCGTGGCGCGCGTGTTCTACGTCATCGTCGGCATCGCGCTCGGCAGCGTGGTCGATCCGGCGACGGTGCGCGGCGTGGCCGCCTGGCCGCTCAGCATCGCTCTGGTTGCGCTCGCCATGACCTGCGTGACCCTCGCCACCATGACCTATCTGCGGCGCGTGCACGGCTGGGATAGGATGACCGCGCTGTTCGCCGGCTATCCCGGCGCGCTCGCGCAGGTGATGGCGCACGCCGCCGAGGAGGACTGCGATATTCGCGCGGTCGCCGTCGTGCAGACGATACGCGTCGTCATTCTGACGATCGGCATTCCCGCGGCGCTTGCCGCGTTCGGCCTGACGGGAGCGGGGAGCCTCGCCGCCCGCGCGACAAGCTTCGCCGATGCGCCGCTGCAATTGAGTTTGCTGGTCCTCGTTTCCGTCGCGGCCGGGCTCGGCTTGTTGCGGCTCGGCTTGCCGGGCGGTTTGCTGATCGGCCCGATGATCGTGTCCGCCGTTCTGCACGGCAGCGGGCTTGTGTCCGCGGCGCTGCCTGCTTGGGTGACGGTCGTCGGCATGGTCGGGATCGGCGCGGTCGGCGGCGCGCGCTTCGCCGGCACGCCGGCGCGGCTCGTGCTCGCCTATTTCTGGGCCGCGCTCGGTTCGTTTGCGATCTCGCTCGGCATAGCCGCGGCGTTCGCCGCCATTGCGGGTTTATTCATCGCCCTGCCGGCAGGCGACATCATCGTCGCGTACCTCCCCGGCGCAGTCGACGCGATGATGGTGCTCGCGCTCGCGCTCGGCCTCGACCCGATCTTCGTCGGCGCCCATCACCTTGCGCGTGTGCTCGGCCTCTCCCTTGCGCTGCCTTTCGTGATCCGCTGGGTGCGCGGCCGGCGCGGCCGCGGTTCCCATTCATTTCATTGAATGTGAACCGAGACTTTAGTGGGTCGCAGACGGCAAGATTGACTTGGATCAATGCGGCGCTCGACGCCGATTGCCCTATGTCCGCGATCCCACCCAAGCTCGTTAAGCGCCCGTAATTCAGAGGCTCGCGAACATGGCTCAGTCGACTGCTCGAAAAACCATGACTATCGGCGAAGGTGGAACGGCCCTCGTCTTCGCCGTCACGGCGCTTCTGTGTCTCGTCGGCGCGCTGAACGCGCAGGACGCGCCGTTCGCGTTCCACGCCTATCTTTCGGCGGCCGCGAGCGTGCTCGCCGTCTTCATGATCTTCAGCTCCTTCTCCCGGCGTTCGTCGGAGCCCATTCCGGCCGAGATCGACGGCAAGCCGAACTACAGTTACGGGCCGATCAAGTTCGCGACGGCGGCGGCGATGTTCTGGGGCATCGCCGGCTTCCTTATCGGATTGTGGGCCTCGCTGGAGCTCGCCTGGCCCGCGCTCAATTTCGATCTGCCATGGACGAATTTCGGCCGTATCCGGCCCCTGCACACCTCCGCCGTGATTTTCGCCTTCGGCGGCAATGTGCTGCTCGCGAGCTCGTTCTATGTCGTGCAGCGCAGTTGCCGGGTGCGGATCGCCGGCGAGATCGCCCCCTGGTTCGTGGTGCTGGGCTACAATTTCTTCATCCTCATCGCCGGCACCGGCTACCTGCTCGGCGTGACGCAATCGAAGGAATATGCCGAGCCCGAGTGGTACGCCGATCTGTGGCTCACCATCGTGTGGGTCGTTTATCTGCTCGTGTTCCTGGTGACGCTCGTCAAGCGCAAGGAACCGCATATTTTCGTCGCCAACTGGTTCTATCTCGCCTTCATCGTCACGATCGCGGTCCTGCATCTCGGCAACAATCCCGCGCTGCCCGTCTCGGTGTTCGGCTCGAAGTCCTACATCGCCTGGGGCGGCGTACAGGACGCCATGTTCCAGTGGTGGTACGGCCACAACGCGGTCGGCTTCTTCCTGACCGCCGGCTTTCTCGGCATCATGTATTACTTCGTGCCGAAGCGCGCGGACCGGCCGATCTACTCCTATCGGCTCTCGATCGTGCATTTCTGGGCGCTCATCTTCCTCTATATCTGGGCGGGCCCGCATCACCTCCACTACACCGCGCTGCCCGACTGGGCGCAGACGCTCGGCATGACCTTCTCGATCATGCTGTGGATGCCGTCCTGGGGCGGCATGATCAATGGGCTGATGACGCTGTCCGGCGCGTGGGACAAGCTGCGCACCGATCCGGTGCTGCGCATGATGGTCGTATCGGTCGCCTTCTATGGCATGTCGACCTTCGAAGGGCCGATGATGTCGATCAAGGCGGTCAACTCGCTCAGCCACTACACCGAGTGGACCATCGGCCATGTCCATTCCGGCGCGCTCGGCTGGGTCGGCTTCGTCTCCTTCGGCGCGGTCTACTGCCTGGTGCCGTGGCTGTGGCAGAAGAAGGAGCTCTACAGCCTAAAGGCCGTCAACTGGCACTTCTGGATCTCCACCATCGGCATCGTCCTCTATGTCTCGGCGATGTGGGTGGCCGGCATCATGCAAGGCCTGATGTGGCGCGCCTACACCGCGCTCGGCTTCCTCGAATACTCCTTCATCGAGACGGTCGAAGCGATGCACCCCTACTACGTCATTCGCGCGCTCGGCGGCCTGTTGTTCGTCATCGGCTCGCTGGTGATGGTGTGGAACCTGTGGATGACGGTTCGCTCCGGCGAGCCCGAAGCGGTCGCCGCGCGTCCCGCGCTGCAACCCGCCGAGTGAGGGAGAGCGGACATGTCGTTGATGGCCCGCCACCAAATCCTGGAACGCAACTCGATCCTGCTCCTGATCGGGATTCTGCTCGTGATCGCGATCGGCGGCATCGTCGAGATCGCGCCGTTGTTCTACCTCAAGAGCACGATCGAGAAGGTCGAGGGCATGCGCCCCTACACGCCGCTGGAGCTTGCCGGCCGCGACGTGTATGTGCGCGAAGGCTGCTACACCTGCCATTCGCAGATGGTGCGGCCGCTGCGCGACGAGGTCGAGCGTTACGGCCACTACTCGCTCGCCGCCGAGAGCATGTACGATCATCCCTTCCAGTGGGGATCGAAGCGCACCGGTCCCGACCTCGCGCGGGTCGGCGGCAAATATTCCGATGAGTGGCACGTCACCCATCTCGCCAATCCGCGCTCGATCGTGCCGCAGTCGATCATGCCGGGCTACGGATTCCTCGCGCGCGCCGAACTCGACCCGGCGAAGGTCGCCGGCAATATGCGCACGCTGGGCGTAGTCGGCGTGCCTTACAGCGAAGAGCAGATCACGAACGCCGCGCTCGACCTCAAGGCGCAGGCGACGCCCGACAGTCCCGGCGCGGCCGACCTGCAGCAGCGCTACCCGAAGGCCGCGGCGCGCGACTTCGACGGCGATCCGGCGCGGGTCACCGAAATGGACGCGCTCGTCGCCTATCTGCAGATGCTCGGCGCGCTCGTCGACTTCAAGCTGTATGACGACAAGGCCGATCTGCGTTGAGACAGACACCATGCGGATAGAACCTGCCGTCTCCTTCGTCTCCGAACTCGTCATGACGTGGTGGACGCCGCTGTTCGTCCTGCTGTTCCTGGCGGTGCTTTTCTACGCGTTACGGCCGCGCAATCGCACGACCTTCGACGAGGCTTCCAAGCTGCCCCTGCGTGAGGACTGACAACAATGGCAAAGCAAGAGATCGATGTCGTCACCGGCACGGCCACGACGGGGCACGAATGGGACGGGATCAAGGAGCTCAATACGCCGCTGCCGCGCTGGTGGGTGTGGGTGTTCTACGCCACCATCGTCTGGTCGGTGCTGTATTGGATCGTCTATCCCGCCTGGCCGCTGGTTTCGAGCTACACCAAGGGCGCCCTCAATTACTCGTCGCGCGCCGACGTCGCCGCCGATCTCGCCGCGCTGCAGAAAATCCGCGGCGACAAGGCCGTCACGCTTGCGAACGCCGATCTCGCCGACATCGAAAAGGACCAGGCGCTGCTCTCCTTCGCGCGCGCCCAGGGCAAGGCGGCGTTCGGCGACAATTGCGCGCCCTGTCACGGCACAGGCGCGACCGGCGCGAAGGGATACCCCAACCTGAACGATGACGATTGGCTGTGGGGCGGCACGCTGCCCGCGATCTATCAGACGCTCGAGTACGGCATTCGCTCCGGCCACGCGGAGGCGCGCGAGAACCAGATGCCGGCCTTCGGCAGGGACGGCATGCTCAAGCGCGACGAAATCGTCCAGGTCGCGAACTATGTGCGGTCGCTGTCGGGGATGCCGGTGCGCCAGGGCGTCGACATCGCCGCCGGCGGCAAGATCTTCGCCGAGAATTGCGCCGTCTGCCATGGCGACGAGGGCAAGGGGAACGAGGAGCTGGGCGCTCCCAATCTGGCCGACCGCATCTTCCTGAACGGCGCCGACGAGGCCGCGATCACC
The DNA here is from genome assembly GCA_964354425.1 of uncultured Rhodoplanes sp. Taxonomy (GTDB): domain Bacteria; phylum Pseudomonadota; class Alphaproteobacteria; order Rhizobiales; family Xanthobacteraceae; genus Rhodoplanes. The sequence continues at coordinate 29,948 of CAYGZV010000002.1, forward strand.
GAAAGCATCAATACCGGCCGCGGCGGCGTCATGCCGGCTTGGGCCGGCCGCCTCGATCCCGCGACCCTCAAGGCGCTCGCGGTTTACGTGCATACGCTGGGCGGAGGAAAATAGCGCTGCGGCCTTGATGATGATCAAAACAAGAACAAGCACTGCTTCGTAAACTCAATCGTCCCGGCGCTTCCGTCGGGGCGATCTTGTTTGTGCAAAGAACCTCGGTGCCCCCGCCGATGAACAAGCCAGTCGATCCAATGGCGTTCGATCTTCCCGAAGGCCCGCTCTATGCGCCGGCGAAGAAGGTCTATCCGCAGAGCGTCTCGGGCACGTTCCGGAACATCAAATGGGGGCTGATGGCGTTCTGCCTCGGCGTCTATTACCTCTTGCCCTTCGTGCGCTGGGATCGCGGACCGAACGCGCCGAGCCAGGCGGTGCTGGTCGATTTCCCCAATCGCCGCTTCTATTTCTTCTTCATCGAGCTGTGGCCGCAGGAGGTTTACTATTTCACCGGTCTCCTCGTGATCGCCGCCATGGCGCTGTTTCTGATGAACGCCATCGGGGGACGCGTCTGGTGCGGCTATTGGTGTCCGCAGACGGTGTGGACCGACCTTTTCTACGCGGTCGAGCGCTTCATCGAAGGCGACCGGCGCGAGCGCATGCGGAAGGCCAAGAGCACGCTCACGCCGCGGCGGGTCGGCGAGATCACCGCGAAGCACGCGGTCTGGCTGCTCATCGCCTGGTGGACCGGCGGCGCCTGGGTGCTCTACTTCGCCGACGCGCCGACGCTGGTGAAGGATCTCGCGACCTTCCAGGCCCCGACGATCGCCTATGCCGCGATCGCCGTTCTCACCTTCACGACCTACACGCTCGCCGGGCATATGCGCGAGCAGGTGTGCATCTATATGTGCCCGTGGCCGCGCATCCAGGCGGCGCTGACCGACGAATGGGCGCTGAACGTCTCGTACCGCTACGATCGCGGCGAGCCGCGCATGCCGGTCCCGAAGGCGAACGCGCTGCGGGCGAAGGACCTGCCCGCCGGCGACTGCATCAATTGCCGCCAGTGCGTGGCGGTGTGCCCCACCGGGGTCGACATCCGCGATGGCGACCAGCTCGGCTGCATCCAGTGCGGGCTGTGCATCGACGCCTGCGACGCCATGATGGCCAAGATCGGTCGGCCGGCTCGGCTGATCGCCTACGATACCGAGGTCAACATCAAGCGGCGGCTCGACGGGCTGCCGCCGGTCTTTCGCTTCATCCGCGCGCGCACGCTCATCTATATCGCGGTGATCGCCATCACCGGCGCGATCATGCTGTATTCGCTCGCGGCGCGCACCCTGCTCGGCATCAACGTCCTGCACGATCGCAACCCGCTGTTCGTCGCGCTGTCGGACGGCTCGGTGCGCAACGCCTATACCGTGCGCTTCCTCAACAAGCGCACGGACCTGCGCATGATCGAGCTCACCGTGTCCGGCGTGCCCCGTCCGATCATCCATATCATCGGGGAAGAGCAGGCGGGCCGCGCCATCGTCGCGGTCGGGCCCGACCAGACCCGCGAGGTGCGGGTGCTGGTCACCGTGCCGCCCGACGTGAAGCTCGACAAGTCGACGTCGGTGCAGTTCACGGCCCGCGATGTCGGGTCCGGCGAGACCGCGACCGAGATCGAGCATTTCGTCGCCCCTTGAGAACGGCGGAAAAAGGAGTGCGCCTATGGAGGCCAACGCCGCGTCGCGACCATTGACCGGCCGTCGGGTGCTCATCTACCTCGTCGCGTTTTTCGGCGTCGTCTTCGCCGCCAACGCCGCGCTGGTGACGTTTGCGCTCGAGACGCTGCCCGGCACCGAGGTGGACAGCGCCTACCGCGCGAGCCTCGCCTTCAACGGCGAGGTCGCCGCCGCGCAGGCGCAGGCGCAGCGCGGCTGGCGCGTCGCCGCCCATGTCGAACGCCTTGGCGACGGCGGCGCGCGCTTGCGCATCGATGCACGCGACGCGGTTGGCGCACCGCTGGGCGGGGTCGGGTTCGCAGCCCGCCTTGCGCGTCCGGCCGACGAGCGCGGCGATCGCGCCTTCGCGCTGACCGAGCGGGAAGCGGGAATCTATGCCGGCCACGCCGCCGGCGTTGGACCCGGGCAATGGGACCTGATCGTCGAGGCGGCGCGCGGGACCGAGCGGTTGTTCCTGTCGCGCAACCGCGTCGTGCTGCAGTAGTGCAGGCGCAAGTGCAATCATAAATCACCTCTCCGCGGCGGGGAGAGGGCGGATGACGAGCGAAGCGATGTCATCCGGGTGAGGGGGGACCACATCGAGGGACGATCGCTTTCCCTCACCCGGCTCGGCATTTTCATGCCTCGCCGACCTCTCCCCGCCGGGGAGAGGTGAACCTGGGTGTCGCAGCGATGACCGAAACCATTGATCTCTCCCATTTCGTCGAGCGCCTGGACGACGGCCGCGCGCGCATGAATCTCGCGGTCGAGGGCATGACCTGCGCCGCCTGCATGCTGCGGGTGGAAGGCGGCCTCACCGCGCTGCCGAACGTCACCCGCGCGCGGGTCAACCTCACCAATGGGCGCGTCGCGGTCGAATGGCGGGAGGGAGAGCTCGATCCTTCGGCGATCGTCGGCAAGCTCAATGCGCTCGGCTACAAGGCCTATCCGTTCGACACAAGGCGGGCGGAGGCGAAGGAGCACGACGAGGCGCGCTTTCTCTTGCGCTGTCTCGGCGTCGCGGCGTTTGCGTCGATGAACGTAATGCTGCTCTCCGTCTCGGTATGGTCGGGCAATGCGACCGACATCACGCCCGAGCAGCGCGATTTCTTCCACTGGCTTTCCGCCCTGATCGCGTTGCCCGCCGCGGCCTATGCCGGCCAGCCCTTCTTCCGCTCGGCGATGCGCGCGCTGATGGCTTTCCGCCTCAATATGGACGTGCCGATCACGCTCGGCGTCGTGCTGGCGCTCGCCCTGTCGGTGTTCGAGACGCTGCATCATGCCGAGCACGCCTATTTCGATTCGGCGGTGATGCTGCTCACCTTCCTGCTCGCCGGCCGCTATCTCGACCAGAACATGCGCCGGCGCACGCGTGCGGTCGCCGCCAATCTCGCCGCGCTGAAGGCGGAGACCGCCGTCAAGTTCGTCAGTCCCGACGAGATCCGCGAGGTGCCGGTCGAGGCGATCGAGCCGGGCGACGTCGTGCTGGTGCGGCCGGGCGAGCGCATCGCGGTCGACGGCGAAGTGATCGAGGGACGCTCCGAGATCGACCAAAGTCTCGTCACCGGCGAGACTGCTCATGTCGCCGCCGAGAAGGGCGCGCATGTCTACGCCGGAACCATGAACATCAACGGCACGCTGCGCGTGCGCGTCGGCGCGGCGGCGGAAGGCACGCTGCTCGACGAAGTGACGCGGCTGCTCGACAAGGCGGTGGAGACGCGCTCGGGCTATGTGCGACTCGCCGAGCGCGCGGCCCAGCTCTATGCGCCGGTGGTGCACCTGACCGCGCTCGCGACCATGCTCGGCTGGGTCGCGCTCGGCGCGAGCTGGCACGACGCGATCGTGACCGCGATCGCCGTTCTCATCATCACCTGTCCGTGCGCGCTCGGTCTCGCGATCCCGGCGGTGCAGGTGGTCGCCGCGGGCGCTTTGTTCCGCTCCGGCGTGCTGCTCAATTCAGGCGATGCGATCGAGCGGCTCGCCGTGGTCGACACGGTCGTGTTCGACAAGACCGGCACGCTCACGCTGCCCGAGCCGGAAGTGGTGAACGCGGCCGAGATTCCCCCCGATGTTCTCGCGCTCGCCGGCCGGCTGGCGCTGACCAGCCGCCATCCGCTCGCCGCGGCGGTGGCGCGCGCGGCGGATGCAAAGCTTCCGCTGGCCGGCGCGCTCGAAGAGCCGGGGCAGGGCGTGCGCGCCGTATTCTCTCCGCCCCACGATCAGACGACGGGCAACTTCTTTCAATCACCTCCCCCGAAAAGGGGGAGGTCGGCGAGCGTTAGCTCGCCGGGAGGGGGTCATTCGGCCGACGACCCCTCCCCGGACCTGCGGTCCAACCCTCCCCTTTCAGGGGAGGGTAAGGCGTATGGAATCGAGTTGCGGCTCGGCCGGCCATCGTTTTGCGGCGCGGAGGCGGAGGCTGCGCAGGTGACGGAACGCGATCCGGAAGCGTCCGCCATCGCGTTCTTGCACGGGGATGCGCGCTATGTCTTCGCCGTGCGCCAGCGCATTCGCGCCGACGCGGTCGAGGTGGTCACAACGCTGAAGGCGCGCGGCTATGCCGTGGAAATCCTTTCGGGCGATCGGATGCCGGCGGTCGCCCATGTCGCGCGCATTCTGGGGATCGCCGAGATGCGGGCCGCCGTCACCCCGGCCGACAAGATCGCGCATATCGAGGAATTGAAACGCGCCGGCCGGAAGGTGCTGATGGTTGGCGACGGCATCAATGACGCGCCGGCGCTCGCGGCGGCGAACGTGTCGCTGTCCCCGGTCACCGCCGCGCATCTGACCCAGTCGGCCGCCGACGCGGTGTTCCTCGGCGATCGGCTCGATCCGGTCGCGGCCGCGCTCGCGATCGCCACGCGGGCGAAGCGGATCATGTCGGAGAACCTCTGGATGGCGGTGATCTACAACGCGATCGCGGTGCCGATTGCGATCGTCGGGCTCGCGACCCCGCTCATCGCCGCGCTTGCGATGTCCGGCTCGTCCATCCTCGTCACGACCAACTCGCTGCGCGCGAGCGCCCCCCGAAGAGCAGGTTCGGCTCGTCCCCGCGCAAGCGGGGACCCAGGATTGGCGAAGCAAGCTGGTGTCCGCTGTCCCGCGAATGAGCGGGGCAGTTGAAGCTGAGCGGAACAAGCGATAGGTCTCGCGTGCGTCAACCCTTTGAAGGGACCGTATGGAAGTCCTGATCTATCTCGTGCCGATGGCGCTTGGGCTCGGACTGCTCGGGCTGGTCGCTTTCATCTGGGCGCTCAATAGCGGGCAGTTCGACGATCTCGACGGCGCCGCCTGGCGCGCCATCATGGACGACGACCAGCCCGCGCGCGCAGAGCCGGCAGCCAGCAGCTCCGATGAGGCGAAGCCGCGGCAAGAAGGGCGGACGCCGTAATTTGGTCGTCACCTGTCATTGGTCGGAGCGCAGCAGACCAAGCTTTATTCCATGAGATCGTCGGCCTTCGGCCTGCGTCGGACGATGACACAGGAGGGTGGCGGACCATGCCCGTCGTGATCGCGCTGATGGGATTGCCGGGCAGCGGCAAGACGACGATCGCCGAACGCTTGGCGCGTGAGCGTCCTCTGTCCGTCGTCTCGCGCGATGCGATCCGCGCGGCGATGTTCCGGCCCTGCGGCTATACCGAGGTCGAGAAGGAGACCGCCTATCGCGCGCTGCTCCTCGGCGTCGCCGCGTGCCTTGAACTCGGCCGCTCCTGCGTCGTCGAGGGCATGCCGTTTTCGCGCGCGCGCGAAATAGACGACATGCGCAAGCTTGCGGACGCCGCGGGAGCGGACTTCCTCCCGGTCTTCCTCGATTGCCCGGTCGATGTGGCGCAAGCGCGCGCGGGTCGCGACCTCGCCGAGCAAAGCCGCGCGCCCGCGGATCGCGACCAAGAGACGGTCGCGCGGGTGGCGGCGCACTTCGACGCGCCGCCGCCCGAGGCGCTGCGGCTCGACGCGACAGCGACGCCCGAGAAGATCGCCAAGGCGATCCTCGCTAGGCTGGAGGATGTTCCGGTGACATTGAATCCATGATGTCTTCCCGCTCGTCCGCGCAAGCCAAGCGGGAATCCAGAATCATAGGAGAAGGCTGGATTCCCGTTTTCACGGGAAAGCGGAATAGGATCAACGTCACTCCGCGGCGAGCGCGTGCGGTTTGCGGGGAAGCCCGAGCCGCTCCCACACATCGACCAGCGCTTCGCCGAGCGCATCGACCAGCGCATCGTCATGATAGGGCGAGGGCGTGATGCGCAGGCGCTCGGTGCCCTTGGGCACCGTCGGATAATTGATCGGCTGGATGTAGATGCCGTGCTCGCGCAGGAGCATGTCGCACGTCGCTTTGCAGCGCTCCGGATCGCCGACAAAGACCGGCACGATATGCGTCTCGGTCGGCATCACCGGCAGGCCGGCGGCGAGCAGGATCGCCTTCACGCGGGCGGCGCGGTCCTGATGGCGCTCGCGCTCCCAGCTGGACGTCTTCAGGTGGCGGATCGCCGCGGTCGCCGCCGCGCAGATCGGCGGCGGCAGCGCGGTCGTGAAGATGAAGCCGGGCGCATAGGAGCGCACCGCATCGATCACGTCCGCATCGCCGGCGATATAGCCGCCGAGGCAGCCGAACGCCTTCGCGAGCGTTCCTTCGATCACGTCAATTCGGTCCATCTGGCCTTGCAGCTCGGCCTGGCCGCCGCCGCGCGCCCCGTACATGCCGACCGCATGCACCTCGTCGAGATAGGTCATCGCCTCATACTTCTCGGCGAGGTCGCAAACGCGCGCGATGGGAGAAATGTCGCCATCCATCGAGTAGAGGCTCTCAAAGACGATGAGCTTGCCCCGTTCCTTGCCCGCCTGTTTGAGGAGCTGTTCGAGATGCTCCAGGTCGTTGTGGCGGAAGATCGCCTTCTCCATCCCGGAATTGCGGACGCCGGTGATCATGGAATTGTGGTTCCAGGCATCCGACAGGATCAGGCAATCGGGAATGAGCTTCGCAAGCGTCGAGATGCCGGCATCGTTCGAGACATAGCCGGAGGTGAATACCAGCGCCGAATCCTTGCGATGCAGGTCGGAGAGCTCGCGTTCGAGCTGCACCAGCGGATGGTTGGTTCCGGCGATGTTGCGCGTCCCGCCGGCGCCGGCGCCCACGCGGGTCGCCGTCTCGACCATCGCGCCGATCACCTTGGGGTGCTGCCCCATGCCGAGATAATCGTTGGAGCACCACACGATCACGTCGCGCGGGCCCTCGGCGGAGTGCCAGATCGCGCGCGGGAACCGGCCGGCGAGGCGCTCCAGGTCGGCGAAAACGCGATAGCGGCTCTCGTCGCGCAGCCGCTGCAGGGCGTCGGCAAAGCACGCTTTGTACTTCATATGATCGATCTCCGCGCCGACCGCCCCCGATCGTGCTCATTTGAACTTTTATAATTCTGTTGTCGAGTTGATAATTTGCTGCAGCTTCGCCGCCTTGACCATTGTCAAGGGCGCGGGGTCGGACCTGCCATTCCGAATGATGTGAGATCGGCGGCGCCGGCCGGGCGTCGGGTTCGCCGGCCTCCGGGCCTGCAACCGGCGGTGGTGGGCGCGCGCGTTGTTCGGTCGGCCCTCACTCCGCTCGCCTTTGCCGCGTTACGGCGAGCCCCCTGACCCGAAATTGCCTGGCGTCGCCGCTTGTCGGGAGGGCCGGCACCGAATATCTGCTCACACGAGACCTGCGCGGTCTGCGGGCTCTATTTATTCAAGCGCTCATGAATCTCATGTTTTCGGACTTTTTCGAGCGCACGCGGCTTGCTGCGCGCGCGCTCGTCGATTTCGGCGAGAACCTGTTCAACCCGACGGTTCGGCTCGGCGTAACCGGCCTGTCGCGCTCCGGCAAGACGGTCTTCATCACCGCGCTGGTGCACGGCCTGGCGCGTGGCGGGCGCTTTCCGGTGTTTTCGGCGCTCGCCCGCGGACGCATCGCCCGCGCCCATCTCGCGCCGCAGCCGGACGACGCGGTGCCCCGCTTCGACTACGAGAACCACGTCAAGGCGCTGGTCGGCGAGCGTGCCTGGCCCGAGTCCACCCGTCAGATCAGCGAACTCCGTGTGGTCATTGAATACCAGTCGGAAAGCGGGCGCATGCGCGAGTTGACGCTCGATCTGGTCGACTACCCAGGCGAGTGGCTCCTCGACCTCCCGCTGCTCGCAAAGAGCTACGAGGAATGGGCGAAGGAGAGCCTTGCACTCTCGCGCGACGGCCCGCGGTTGCATATCGCCGAACCCTGGCACGCCTATCTCGCGACGCTCGACCCGCATGCGCCGGCCGACGAGCAGGCGGCCATGACGGCGGCGCAACGCTACACGGAGTATCTCAAGGCCTGCCGCGAGGAACGTTACGCGCTGAGCCTCCTGCCGCCCGGCCGTTTTCTCATGCCTGGCGATCTCGCCGGGTCGCCCGCGCTGACCTTCGCGCCGCTCGACCTCGATGCGGGCGGGGTCGCGCCGGACGGGTCGCTCTGGGCCATGATGCGCAGGCGCTACGAATCCTACAAGGACGTGGTTGTGCGTCCGTTCTTCCGCGATCACTTCGCGCGGCTCGATCGGCAGATCGTTCTCGTGGACGTGCTCGCCGCGCTCAATGCCGGGCCGGCCGCGGTGCGTGATCTGGAACGGGCGCTCGGATCGATTCTCTCCTGTTTCGAGATCGGGCGGCGGACCTGGCTCAGCACGCTCTTCGCCCCGCGCGTCGACAAAATCCTGTTCGCGGCGACCAAGGCCGACCATCTGCACCATTCGAGCCACGATCGCCTCGAGGCGATCCTCGCGCGCATGGTCGAGCGGGCCGCCGCAGGCGCGAAATTCGCGGGGGCCGCGACCGACGTGATCGCGCTGGCTGCGGTGCGGGCGACGCGCGAGGCAGAAGTCCGGCGCGGCGGCGACGAACTCCCCGCGATCGTCGGCGTGCCGACCGCGGGCGAGCAGGCGGCGCGGCAGGTTTTCGACGGGGAGCGGGAGATCGCGCTGTTCCCCGGCGATCTTCCGGCCGATCCGGAACGGGTGTTCGCCGTCGGCCCGGACGGGTTCAAGGGGATCACGGGGGTGTCGCACGAGGACGCGGCGTTCCGGTTCCTGCGTTTTCGTCCGCCCCGGATCGTGCAGGCCATGGACGGATTGCCTTCGCTGCCCCATATCCGCTTCGACCGCGCGCTGGAGTTCCTGATCGGAGACCGCCTGCAATGAACAACCCCGTCGAATTCCGCCGGCCGGCGGCGTTCCGCCCGGATGATCCGAGTGTCGTCCTGCGGCCCGCGCCGGCGGAGCCTGCAGCGCGCCGGCGTCTGGCGACCGTCGCAGCCGAGGCGGAGGCGGACGCGTCGTTCGAGCAGGAAGGCGAGCTCGTGCCGGTCCGCCGCCGGAAGGCGCCGTGGGCGCCTCTGTTCTGGATTTCCGCGGGCGGGCTCGTGACCCTGGGCCTCGGCCTTTCCGTCGCCAATCTCTTGTCCGATCTGTTCGCGCGCGCCGATTCGCTCGGCTATCTCGGCCTTGGGCTTGCGGCGCTGGCCGGCGTCGCCGCGCTCGCTATTCTGCTCCGCGAAGCGCTCGGGCTCATGCGTCTTGCCACCATCGACAAGCTGCGCGACCGTGCAAGCGAAACGCTCGTCAGCGATGACCGCGACGCCGGGCGCGCGATCGTGTCCGAGCTCATCGCGCTCACCCGCCGCACGCCTGAGCTGGCGCGCGCACGCGCGCGGCTGCAGTTCCATCTGGGCGAGATCATCGACGGCCGCGACCTCGTTCAGCTTGCAGAGCGCGAGCTGATGCCCGGACTGGACGAGGAGGCGCGCCGGCTGGTCGGCAACGCAGCGAAACGCGTATCGGTGGTCACCGCGGTCAGTCCGCGCGCGGCGGTTGATATGGTTTTCGTCCTGATCACGGCGCTCGGGCTGGTGCGGCGTCTGTCGCTCCTCTATGGCGGACGCCCCGGAACCCTCGGCATGGTCCGGCTGATGCGGCACGTCATCTCCCACCTCGCCATGACCGGCGGAATGGCGGTGACCGATGGTCTCGTCCAGCAGATGATCGGCCATGGCCTGGCCGCCAAACTGTCGGCAAGGCTCGGCGAAGGCGTGCTGAACGGTCTGCTCACCGCCCGTCTCGGGCTTGCCGCGATTGAAGTGACCCGGCCGCTTCCGTTCTCGGCGCTGCGCCAGCCGACGCTCCAGGATCTGGCCGGCGGGCTGCTCCGCAGCGCGGAGCGCGCCGAAGCCGGGCCTGCCGGGGTTCCCGGGCCGCGCGTAGCCGTTCAGGATTAATCCCGCTTTTCAATTAACAAGTTTTAACGGCGCGTTGGGGCTCTCGTTCCGAGAAGTCCGGAACATTTATCAGCTTTTTGGCGTTGGCTGCTCACTTGGCTAGTCCCATCGCAACCATTGATGCTGCTGCCGTAAGTCTCCAGGGATTGCCGACGAATGGTCAGAGCGCGCCGCGCGACACTGCGGATTCTGCGAACGCTGATGGTTGGATCGCTCGCGGTTCCCGCCGTGCTGTTCGGCTATGCCGCCTGGGTTAGCTGGGGCGCGACCTATCGATCCGCCGACGATAGCATCGTGCGCTCGCTCGACGTGCTGCATGAGCAGGCGCTCAAGGTCTTGTTGACTGGCCAGTTGGTCTTGAATGAGGTCGCCGAGTCCGTGCAAGGCCTGTCGGACGACCAAGTCCGGGCGATCGAACCTCAGCTCTACGCCCGCTTGAAGCGCGTCACCGACATGTTGCCGCAGCTGCAGTCCATTTGGGTCATCGATCGCGAAGGCTTTGCCTTGGTCTCGAGCCGGGCCAGCCCGCCGCCGCGCTCGGCCTCGTTGTCCGATCGCGATTTCTTCCAGGCGCAGGTCGATCGAGACAGCGGCGCCTATATCGGCGCGGTGCATGCCCCGAGGTTGGTGCCTGGGCCCGCCTTTTTCAGCTTCAGCCGTCGCCGCACGCTTGCCGAAGGCGGGTTCAACGGCATCGTCACGGTGTCCCTGCTGCCGAGCGACTTCGAAAAGTTCTATGCGGAAATCAGCCGCGGCGTCGGCGCCTATTTCGCCATGATCCGGGAGGATGGGGCGTTTCTCACACGGTATCCCGAACCGGCGACGCCGGGCGCGCGGCTCGACATGCCGAAGTCGAGATTCGACGTGGCGCGGCGCAGCAATCCCGAGCGCGGCATCTACACTGCAGTCGGTCAGCTCGATGGCCTCGAGCGGCGCTTCGGCTACCGCAAGGTCGACGGGTTTCCGGCCTATGTCGTGGCGGGATTGGGCACGGCCGAGATTCGCAACGAATGGCTGTCCAGCATCAGCGGCCATCTGGTGTTCGGCATACCGGCCAGCTTGCTGGTGTTCGCGTTGCTCGGTCTCGCCATCCAGCGCACGCGAAACCTCTATGCGGAAGCCGATCGCCGCGAGGCGGCGGAATCGGCGCTCCGCCAGGCGCAACGGCTCGAAGCGCTGGGCCGCCTCACCGGCGGCGTCGCGCACGATTTCAACAATCTGCTGATGGTGATCTCGGGCAGCGTGACGCGGCTCTGCGCCATGCTGGAGGACGAGAAGGCCACCAGGCTGTGCGACATGATCTCGACGGCGGCGAAGCGCGCTGAGACGCTCACGCGCCAGCTCTTGTCGTTTTCGCGCCAGCAGGCGGTGAACCCGCAAGGGATCAATGTGGCGCACCGATTGCCGGAATTGATCGAGCTAGTGCGCAGCTCCTTGACGGACAACATATTGGTCACGCTTGACATTCCCGACGAGAGCTGCCCAGTGAATGTCGATCTCAGCGAATTCGAAGTGGCGGTGCTGAATATCTGCGTCAATGCGCGCGACGCCATGCCCAACGGCGGGCGGCTGCATATCCGCGTGCACAAGGTCACTCTAACCGGCGACCCGGCGATCGACGGGCTGTCCGGGCAGTTCGTGGAAGTGACCTTCGCCGATACCGGAGCCGGCATTCCGCGCGACCTCCTGCACCGGGTATTCGAGCCTTTCTTCACGACGAAGGATGCGACCAAGGGAACCGGGCTTGGACTGAGCCAAGTCTACGGCTTCGCCAAGCAGGCCGGCGGCGCCACGACCATCGCAAGCTGGCTCGGGCGCGGCACGGTGGTCAGCATGTATCTGCCGCTGAAGGAGTTCGAGCCGCGTCCGGCCGAAACGCAGCACGAGGTATTGGCGCCGCCGACGGCGGCCGAGCGCAAGACCGTTCTCGTGGTCGAAGATAATCTTCCCGTCGCCGACGTGTGCAAGTCCTACCTCGACCAGCTCGGCTATGACGTCGAATTCGCCTCGTCCCCGCACGACGCGCTCCGGCTCTTGCAAGGCGCCGATCATGTCGACGTCGTTCTCACCGACATTCTCATGCCGGGCGGCATGAGCGGGCTGGACCTCGCGCGCAAGCTGCGGCAGACGCGACCGTCCTTGCCTATCTTGCTGATGACCGGCTTCAGCGACTGCGCCAACGAGGTCGTCCGCGACGGATTTCCCGTCTTGCGGAAGCCGTTCGACCTGAGCGCGCTGCGCAGCGAACTCTCGGCGATCTGGGAGCGCCGCGAGGTCTCCAACATGGTCGGCTGAAGCAGCTTTCGGAGGCGCTCGCGCGCACGGGCGCAGGGGCGCGGGTCTTACGGCGTGATCATATAAGGCTGAGCCGAATCCGACGGCTCCTCGCTCTTGGGCGGGCGCGGAATGCGCACGCCGCGCCGCTGCATGTCCTGCAGGATGAGGTACATCTGCGCCGCGCTCAGCGCGTCGTTGAAGGCGTCGTGCTGCGGCAGGATCGGCAGCTTGAGATCGGCCACGATCGCCGCGTAACTGAGATTGATCGCGGTGCCGGGCGGCGCGTTGCCGTATTTGCGCTCGTAGTAGAGCTCGGACACGTCGATCTGGCGGTTGGGCAAATGGATGTTCAGCATGCTGTAGAGATATTTGTTCAGCATGCGGACGTCGAACGAGATCCAGTATCCGACCAGCGGGCGGCCGCCGATGAAGTGCAGGAGCTCGGGCAGCACCTCGCGGATCGTGCGGCCGTGCGCCACGTCCTTCTCGCGCAGCTGATGAACCTTGATCGCGCTCACGTCCATCGCCGCGCCCGGCCGCACCAGCGCTTGGTAGGTTTCGCTGGTGAGAATGCGCGAGCCGCGGATCTTGATCGCCGCGATGCTGACGACGTCGTCGGCCAGGATGTTGAAGCCGCTGGTCTCGCAGTCGAGCGAGACGACTTCGCCGCTCGCGTCCGGCCGGAACAGGAACGCATAGGCGTTGTCGGCGAGAAGCATGCGGTCGAACCCGGCGCGCAGCCTTCGCAAAACCTCCTTGCCCATCAGAACACGCTCAGATGATAGCGATTGCGGACGACCTCGCGGAAGCGCTTGACCACCCGCAGCGCGTCGCGCAGGAGATCGCGGTCGCGCGTGGTTAGCTCGTTCAGCCGCACGATGGCCTCGAGTTCGCGCTTGCCGGTCTTCATCGCGCGCAGCTGCGAGCGCAGCCGGATTTCCATGAAATAGGACAGCGCGCCGCCGAGATCGCGGGCAAGCTCGGCGCCGATCGTCCGGTTGGCCGCGAGCGCCTCGATGCGCTGCACGGTCGACACCTCCTTGAGCCCCTCGTCGATGGCGAAGGTGCGGACGCCGTGAACGATCGGGAAGGTGCCGGATTTCTTGATGTCGATCTCGTCGGAGCCGACGCCGACCGAGGCCATGATCGAGGTCAACACGCCGGCGCTCGCCCCCTCGAACTGATCAATCGCGCGCGCGAACCGGGACAGATAGGCGCTCTCGCCGTGCATCATTTCGATCATAGCGGTCTTCGCGCGGTCGAGCAGTTCGTGATGGCCGATGACCGGCACGGCGTCGAAGAAAATGCCGAGATTGATCGGGCTCTCGTCATTGGGCGCGAGAACCCAGCTTTTGAGTTGGCGCAGGAAGCTGTCGATCGGCTGCGACCATTGCGGGTTGCGAACCATGACATTGCCGGGGCAGGGCGGAAAACCGAACCTCTCCAGCGCGTCGGTGAAGCCGTCGCGAAAGGCCTGCAGCTCGTCCTCCGGCACCGGGCGCGACAGCAGCAGGCCGTTGTCCTGATCGGTGCGCACGGTCTGCTCGCCGCGTCCCTCCGAGCCCATCACCATGAGACATCCGGCCTCGCGAATGGCCGGCGAGGCGATCAGGGTGAACACCTTGGCGAACAGGCGGCGGTTGAGATCGGAGGTGATTTCCGCGATCACCTCGACTCGGGCGCCCTGTTTGTGCAGGCGCTCGACCTGGCTTTGAATGTCGCCGGCGCTGAGGACGAGATCGTCGACCGCGCGCGCGCGCTCGATCTGTCCGGGAATGAGTTGCGGATTGCCGGCCACCAGCCCGAGAATGTCGATGTCCTCGAGCACGCCGACATATCGCCCGTTCGACTCGATTGCGAGCCTGCGCTTGTTATTGTGCGTCATCGCGATGACGGCGTCGAAGATGAAATCGTCGATCTTGATCGAGGCGACGTCGAAATGGCACACGTCCCTGATCTTGGTCGACAAGGCGTGTCCGTCGAGAACGATCCGCTTCGCCAGATCCGTTCCGGTGATGATTCCAACCGCGTCGCCTTCGCGGACCAGCAGCGTGTTGTTGTTGTGTTCGCGCATGGCGCTGCCGGCCTGCTTGATCGTGGTCGTCCCGTCCACGAACACGGCCGGACGGAAACGGACGTCGCGCACGCGGGCGCGCAAGGTCGAATCCACGCCGCCGTCCTCGCGTCCGACCCCGTAGGAGCGCAGCTTGCGCGAAATCTCCGAGTAGAAGAAGGCGGCGAAACCGGTGTTCTTCGCGATCAGGTCGAGCACCAGCGCCTTGGGCAGCAGATAGCAGAGCGTCTCGTCGGCGGCGATGAAACTGGTGCCGGCCGGACCGTGCACGAGCGAACGCGCGTCGAACGTGTCCTTGGGGCCAAGCACGGCTTCCATTTTCTCGCCGTCGCGCTCCTCGACCGAGCCCTTGATCACGACATGCAGATTTTCGGAGCGCTGCCCCTGTTCGATGATCGCTTCGCCCGGGCGAAAATAGCCGATGTCGAGCGCGCCGCGCAGATGGCTGATCTGGTCGTGGCTCAGCCGATCGAAGGGCGGATTCTGCGCATCGAAGGCTTGCGGCATTGAACAACTCCCGAGGCGTCGCGCTCAGCGCGGGCGCGGCCGCAGGACGCCGGAGCGCGGCGGCCCCGCCTTGAGCGAATTGCACGGGTGGGTCGGCATGCGCCACCTCTCTATCAATAGGCGACCGCGCCGGACGCGCCGATCCCGGTCTCGGATCTGACGAATTGCGCGGCGAACCCCGCTTTGTCGAGGGCGGCCCGTTTGCTCCTGTCGGTCTTGGAGAACAGCCAGATTCCGCCGAACGCGAGCGCCATCGAGAACAGCGCCGGATTGTCGTAAGGGAAGGGCGCGCTCGCAAATCCGAAGGTCTTGACCCAAACGGCCGGTCCAAGCACCACGCCGGCGATGGAGCTGACGAGGCCGAGCAGGCCGCCGACGAACACGCCGCGCGTGGTCGTGCCGCTCCAGAAAACCGACATCACGAGCGCCGGGAAATTGCAGCTTGCCGCGATCGCGAAAGCGAGGCCGACCATGAAGGCGACGTTCTGGTTCTCGAAGACATAGCCGAGATAGACGGCGAGGACGCCGATCGCGACCGCGGAGATTTTCGAGACGCGCACCTCCTTGTCCTCGGACACCGTTCCCTTGGCGATCACCGACTCGTACAGGTCGTGGCTCACGGCGGAGGCGCCCGCGAGCGTCAAACCTGACACGACCGCAAGGATCGTCGCAAACGCCACGGCCGAGATGAAGCCGAGGAAGAACGACCCGCCGACGGCGTTGGCGAGCTGCACCGCCGCCATATTGGTGCCGCCGATCAGGTCGGTGACCTTGTTGTAGACGCCGCCCGGTCCGACCCGGTAATTGGCGGCGTCGTTCATCAGGAACGTGATGGCGCCGAATCCGATGATGAAGGTCAGGATGTAGAAATAGCCGATGAAGCCGGTGGCGTAGAGCACGGATTTGCGGGCGGCCTTGGCGTCCGCCACGGTGTAGAAGCGCATCAGGACATGCGGCAGCCCCGCGGTGCCGAATATCAGCGCCACGCCGAGCGACAATGCCGAGATCGGATCGGAGAGGAGCGCGCCGGGCGCCATGATCGAAGCGCCGTTCGGATGCACCGCGACCGCGGCCTTGAACAGCGCTTCCGGCGAGAAGCCGAACTTGACGAGCACCATGAACGCAAGGACGGTGGCGCCGCCGAGCAGCAGGCAGGACTTGATGATTTGCACCCAGGTAGTCGCCAGCATCCCGCCCAAAGCGACATAGAGGATCATCAGCGCGCCGACGATCATCACCGCATAGAGATAGGGCAGGCCGAACAGGAGCTCGATCAGCTTGCCGGCGCCGACCATCTGCGCGATCAGGTAGAACGCGACGACGGTGAGCGTGCCGAGCGCCGACAGGGTGCGAATCGAGACCGGCTCGAGCCGGAACGACACCACGTCGGCGAAGGTGTAGCGCCCGAGATTGCGCAGCCGCTCGGCGATCAGGAACATGATGATCGGCCAGCCGACCAGCCAACCGACCGAATAGACGAGCCCGTCATAGCCGCTGGCGAAGACGAGGCCCGATATGCCGAGAAAGGATGCGGCCGACATGTAGTCGCCCGCCATGGCGAGGCCGTTCTGGGCCC
The DNA here is from genome assembly GCA_964354425.1 of uncultured Rhodoplanes sp. Classification (GTDB taxonomy): domain Bacteria; phylum Pseudomonadota; class Alphaproteobacteria; order Rhizobiales; family Xanthobacteraceae; genus Rhodoplanes. Next base: position 46,357 of record CAYGZV010000002.1, read on the forward strand.
CCGAAATGCCGGCGCCCGCAGCATAGAAATCGGCGGCCGAGCGCGTTCGGTTCGCCGCCCAATAGGTGATCAGGAGCGTCGCCGAGGCGAAGATCAGGAACATCACCATGGCCGAGATGTTCGGCGCGCCGGACGCCACCGCGTCAGCCGCGTGCGCGCCGGTCGCGCTCGCGAACACGAGCAGCATGAGCGCGGCGATGCCCGAGCGCAGGCGCGATCTCATTCGACTTTCTCGATGATCTGCCGCGTGAGCGCGTCATACTCGGTATTGGCGCGGTGAACGTAAAGTGCGGTGAGCACGAAAGCGGCGACGATCACCAGGAGGCCGACCGGTATGCCGAGCGTCATGACCCCGCCGATGGAGACACCCAGCCATTGCGGGGCGAAGGCGACGATGGCGATGTAGCCGAAATAGATGATCAACGTCGCTGCGGTGAGCGCCCAGGCGACGCGTGCCCTTCGCGCGACGAGCGTCTGGAAGTGCGGATCCCGCCTGATCGCTTCGATCATAGCCGCGTTCGCGCGCACGACATCCTCTTGTCGGTTGACCGCCCGCGTCTTCGCTGCGGGAGCTTATCTCCGGCCCGACGCCCGCGCCTGACGTTTTCCGGCGAAGGGAAACCGGTCCGCCGTAGAAACGCGACCACGCCACAACCGGAATAATCGCAGGAACGGAATTCGCTCCAGACACCGGACGATAGGTCATTTGCACGGCGGAGCAATAGCATTTCGCACGACAGACGTTCGGAGCGGATCGGACCAAGTGATCCGGCCGATTGATCCGGCCATCAAGTGAAAGGACGCCGCCGGCTGCGAGCGCGGCGGCGTCCTCGTTACGCACTACATATTCGTCCGCCGCGGCGCTGGCCGCGGCATGCTGCGCCGATCACTCGGCCGGCGCCGCTTTGACGATCGCGCCCATCGTCGCGCGCCGCTCCATCTCCTCGAAGGCCGCTTCGGAGCTCTTCTCCGGCTTCAGGAGGGAAACGACGATGCCGATCAGGAACGCGCCGGTCATCGTGATGATGCACGGGTTCTTCAGCGGGAAGAACCACCACTTGCTCATGATCATGTCCTGGTAGGCCTTCACGTCGGCGGCGGTCACGCTGCCGCCGACCTTCGGACCGAGCAGGTCGAACTGGATCGTGGGTCCGAGATAGATCAGCACCAAAGTGCCGATCGCGCCGAACACGATGCTGCACACCGCGCCTTCCGTGGTCAGCCGCTTCCAGAAGATCGCCAGCATCAGCGCCGGGAAGTTCGCCGAGGCCGCGATCGAGAAGGTGAGGCCGACCATGTAGGCGACGTTCTGGCCCTGGAACACGATGCCCAACAAGATCGCGCAGACGCCGAGAATGATCGACGCGATGCGGGCCACTTTGAGCTGCTCTTCTTCCGAGGCATGCCCCTTCTTGACGGTGCTGACCCAGAAGTCGTGCGACAGCGCGGCGGCGCCCGACAGCGTGAGGCCCGCCACCACCGCGAGAATGGTCGCGAAGGCGACGGCGCATATGAAGCCGAACAGCGCCGATCCGCCGAGCGCATTCGCGAGCAGCGGCGCCGCCATGTTGCCGCCGCCGCCGGCCGCCAGGATCTCCTTCTGGCCCACCAGCACCATGGCGCCGAAGCCGAGGATGAAGGTGATCAGATAGAAGCCGCCGATCCATATCGTGGCCCATACCACGGACTGGCGCGCCTGGGTCGCGTTCGGCACGGTGTAGAACCGCATCAGGATATGCGGCAGGCCGGCCGTCCCGAACATCAGCGCGAGGCCGAGCGACACGGCGTCCCACGCGCCCGTGACGACCTTGGTGCCCGGCTCGAGGACCTGTTGGCCGTAACAGAAAAGTTGCGAGCCGGACGCCGCATTCGGATCGCATCCTGTCTTCGCGGCCTGAGCGAACAGATTGGTCGGATTGAAGCCGAACTTATACAGCACCATCGTCGCCATCGCGACCGCGCCGCCGAGCAGGAGGCAGGCCTTGATGATCTGCACCCAGGTGGTCGCGATCATGCCGCCGAACAGGACATAGGTCATCATCACGCAGCCGACGATCACCACCGCGACCGTGTAGTCCAGATTGAACAGAAGCTTGATGAGCGTGCCGGCGCCGACCATCTGTGCGATCAGATAGGTGAGCACGACCGACATCGTGCCGATCACCGCGGCGATGCGGACCGGCGTCTGCCGAAGCCGATAGGCGACCACGTCGGCGAAGGTGTACTTGCCGAGATTGCGCAGCGGCTCCGCGATCAGGAACAGGATGATCGGCCAGCCGACCAGCCAGCCGGTCGAATAGATCAGCCCGTCAAAGCCGTTCATCGCCACCAGGCCGGCGATGCCGAGGAAGCTCGCGGCGCTCATATAGTCGCCGGCGAGCGCCAGGCCGTTCTGGAAGCCGGTGATGCCGCCCCCGGCCGCGTAGAAATGGGCCGTCGTCTTGGTGCGCTTCGCCGCCCAATAGGTGATGCCCAGCGTCGCCGTGATGAAGACGAAGAAGAACAGAATCGCGAGGGGATTGGATGTACCGCTCATGACTTCCTCCCGGCATGGATCGTGGCGGCGCTCACCGCCTCGGCAACGATCCGATCGTAATGGTTATTGGCCCAACGGACATAGATGAACGAGAGGATCCACGCGGTGACGATCACCAGCGCGCCGAGCAGAATGCCGAGACTGAGGCCAGGATTTAGCAGAGTGGAGAGCAGCGGCTTGTTGAAGGCGACCAGCATGATGAAGCCGAAATAGGCAACCAGCATGATCACCGTCAGGATGATCGCAAGCCGAAAGCGTTCGGCCGAGACCTTATGCAGAGCAGACTCGTCGAGACTCATTAAAGCCTTCCTCCCTGTGTACGCATCGCATCTCCGAGAACCACCGCTCTCGAAGATGCCTGCAATCTCTTTTGCCTCGTTCTTAAGACCGCCCGCCGGAAAAGAAAATTAGCAATTAGGTGGTGCTGCCGGTCAGGATTGAACTGACGACCTCTCCCTTCATCACACTGACGCTTTCGCGTCCGCCGCAAGCGGCGTTTGTGCGCTGGACCATCCCTTCGCCAATGGGTTCGATCGAACCGTTAGGCGCCGCCCGTCTGGCCTCTACACCTTCCCATTCGCGGGCTTGGCTCGGGATTGCCGTCGGCTGATCCGGACGGTTTCCCCGACTTTGGGCGATGCGCTCCCGGTCGTTTCCGGCCGGGTGGGCAAACTTTACCAAGGGAGTGCTCTACCACTGAGCTACGGCAGCGATCCTCCGAATTGACGGTGGCGGGCGCATTCCACAGTGAAGGAACGGTCCACCGGGAAAAAAGGCGGGCGCCTCGACGCGACGACGGCTCGCGCGTCGAAAGGCGCGGGAACCTGCCACAAGGCGCGGGACATCGCAAGGATGCTCTGCAACTCAACGGCGCCACACACTTGTCCGGCGCGCCTGCGTACCTAGTATAAGGCCGCCATGGATGATCGGTCTGACACGACATCGGAGCGAATCGCGCCGCGCGCCCGGCGCGGACAGCGGCTCGCCGCTGCATTGCGAACGAATTTGCTGCGGCGCAAGAAGCAGGCCTTGGCTCGCTCGCGCGGCGGCGAGCGCGAATTTTCGGGCCCTGCGGCAGGCGCGGACCCGGGCGGCTCGGCCGGCGCGGCGCCGACGCCCCACGATTCCGCCGAATTCATTCCCGACAAGACAGTCGGTTGAGCTGTTTGAGAACTGCAGGCCGTCAGACGCTCCCGAAATCGGCGGGACTGACGCGACGACGTCGGTTAATCACTGGGGCAGGGCATCATGGATCGCATTCGCATTGTCGGGGGGCGGCCGCTCACGGGAAGCATCCCGATCTCGGGCGCCAAGAACGCCACGCTCCCGCTCATGATCGCGAGCCTTCTGACCGACGAGATTCTCGTTCTGGAGAACGTTCCGCGGTTGGCGGACGTCGCGCTGTTGCAGCGCATTCTCGGCAATCACGGCGTCGACGTGATGGTCGGCGGCAAGCGTCCGGGCGACGGCGAATATGAAGGCCAGACGCTGCATATTTCCGCCAAGCGCATCGTCGACACGACCGCGCCCTACGAGCTCGTCGCGAAAATGCGCGCGAGTTTCTGGGTGATCGCGCCGCTGGTCGCCCGCATGGGCGAGGCGCGTGTGTCGCTGCCGGGCGGCTGCGCCATCGGCACGCGTCCCGTCGACCTGCTGGTCATGGCGATGCAGTGTCTCGGCGCGGAGATCGACATCGACCGCGGCTATGTGGTGGCGCGCGCCCGGCACGGGTTGAAGGGCGGCGAAATCAAATTTCCCAAGGTCACGGTTGGCGGCACCCACACCGCGCTCATGGCGGCCGCGCTCGCCCATGGCGAGAGCGTGATCGAAAACGCCGCCTGCGAGCCGGAGATCACCGATCTCGCCGAGTGCCTCAACAAGATGGGGGCGAGGATCACCGGCGCGGGAACGCAGCGCATCGTCGTGACCGGGGCGCCGCGGCTGTCCGGCGCGCGCCACCGCGTACTGCCCGATCGCATCGAGACCGGCACTTACGCCATGGCGGTGGCGATGGCGGGCGGCGACGTCGTTCTCGAGGGGGCGCGGCCCGAACTGCTGCAGGCGGCGCTCGACGTGCTCGTGCGCGCGGGCGCGGAGATTTCATCGACCAATTCCGGCTTGCGCGTCGCGCGCAACGGGTCCGGCCTCGCCCCGGTCGAGGTCACGACCGAACCGTTTCCCGGTTTTCCCACCGACCTGCAGGCGCAGCTGATGGCGCTGATGACCCGCGCCGGCGGCGTCTCGCAGATCACCGAGACGATCTTCGAGAACCGGTTCATGCATGTGCAGGAATTGGCGCGTCTCGGCGCGCAGATTCGACTCGAAGGGCAGACCGCGACGATCGAGGGCGTGCCGCGACTGAAAGGCGCGCCGGTGATGGCGACCGATCTGCGCGCCTCGGTCTCGCTGGTGATCGCCGCGCTCGCCGCCGAGGGCGAGACCCTGGTGAACCGCGTCTATCATCTGGATCGCGGTTTCGAGCGTCTCGAGGGCAAGCTCGTGGCGTGCGGCGCGGAAATCGAACGTCTGAGCGGTTTCTGATCGCGCGGAATCTTTGCGGGAACGAATGAGCGCAGGCGGCATTCCACCCGCAACGCCATGGCGGAGGAGAAGCCATATGAAGATCGCATGCGCAGGGGCGACTTTGCTCGCATTCATCAGCGTGGCTGCGGCCCAGGAGCGGCCGCCGCTTCCGGCCATGCCGAGCACGGGCGGGGTCGGCGCCGTCTGGCAAAGCGTGAATGCCGAGCTCACGCCGGAGCAGAAGACGGCGATCGCGCAGGCGGTAAAACAATCCGACCGCAAGGTGGTGGTCCCGCCGGGCGTCACCGCCCAGGTCGGATCGGAACTGCCCGCCGCGCTCGAGCTCTATATGCTTCCCGACGCGACGCTCGCGCAGATTCCTGCCGCGAAGCTCTACAAATACACCATGGTCAATGATCGCGTCGTGCTGGTCGATCCGACCACCATGCGCGTCGTCGATATTCTCGCTGAATAGCCGCAACAAGGCCCCGGCGTTTCGGCGTCGCGTCGAGGCGCGATGCTTACTGAGAGTGTGAGCCGGCCTTCAGCCGCTGGCCCGCGGCGCTCGGAAGAAAATCGAGGTATGGGCCCATGAAGAAGGCCTCCCCGCTGCCGGACCCGAAATAAGCGTCATAGGCCTCGATCATCTCGCGCATTGTGCCGGCGCAAGCGGGCATCGAATCGACGATCAGCTCGCCCAGCATCGCGCTCGGGTCGCCCTGCTGAAGGCGCGGGTCGGCGGCAATGGTGCGAACGATGCACTCGGTCGCTGAGTGGACGACGCTGCGCAGCGCGTCGCCCCGGCCGGCGGCGGTATTCGGTCCGAACTGGTCGCCAACCGGTCCGGTCGCCACCGCTGCTACCAGCGATACGGCGAAAAGCGGCGCGAAAATCACGGAAAGTCCCCCATGCCCCGCATCTGTGTACGTGAGTGCGGGCAGGCGCGAAAGCGGGATACCCCGCTAAACGCGCGAGATCGGACCTTTCGCCCGCTGTTCGCGTGCGATTTCTGAGGAACTGTGGCGCGCGCGCCGCGTTTTCCGGTCACCTCGGTTCTCAGTGGCTCGGCGAAGGACGACGATGAAGCTCGGTCGGTCGATGATGATTTGCGTGGTCGCGCTTGTGTGCTCGGCCGGTGTCGCCGCCGCGCAGACGCCGGCGCAGGACGCGATAGACGGCCCGCGAATCGAGCTGAGCCCGGCCCAGCGGCAGACGATCTACCAGAGCATCAGCACGACGCAGAAGAATCACGCGGCGCCCACCGGTTTCCGCGTTTCCGTCGGGGGCGCCGTGCCGCCGGCGATTTCGCTCGCGCCGCTGCCGGACACGCTGGCGACGCTGATGCCGCAGGCGGGCGCTTTCGAGGTCGCGATGATCGAGAAGCAGGTCGTTCTGGTCGATCCGCAGACCAGGCAGGTCGCCGTGGTCATCAGGGAGGAGGAGCAATGACGAGAGACAAGGCGGCGGGCGCGGAGCGTGATTCGGCCCGTTCCGACCCGAAACGCGACACGCGCCCGCCCGGAAATACCGAGAAGAATCCGTCGGACTGGGTGTCGGGTGGGGAGCCGATGACCGGCGCGCAGGCGTCCTATCTCAAGACGCTGACCGAACAGGCGCGCGAGCCGGAGGCCTATGATCCCGAATTGACCAAAGCCGAGGCGTCGCGGCGCATCGATGCCCTGAAGGCAAAGCTCGGGCTCGCGAGCGATCCGCCGCACACGGCGTGATCGCTCGCGACCTGGAGCCGCGAGAAACGCTGTTAAGCGCTGGCTGGTTACGCTCTACGAAGACTTCGCTTCGTCGAGCGCATCCTTCCATTTCGACATGCTGTCGGAAATGATTCGCGTCGACGTCAGAGCGGCGTGGTTGAGCTGCGCGTAGCCGGTGATTTCACGCTGCACGCGGTCGCCCTCGTTGGCGATATAGTCGCGCAGGTTTTGCAGCTCGCCGATCAGATTGTCGATTTCCTGCAAAGAGGTGCCGGCGACGCGTTGCACCAGAGAGCGGATATTGCTGGCGGCGAACTCGCCGCTGCCCGCATCCGGCCGCTTCAGCGGCGTGAAATCGCGCCGGACGAATTCCCGGATTTCCCCCTCGAAAGTGGTCGCGGCGTCCTCGACATCGCCTTGGGCTTGGGCCGTGGTCACGGTCATGAACAATGCTCCTTCTGACGCAGCACGAGAACCCGCGTGCGATCGAACGCCCGACACGCAGGCTACGCGACAACGGTTTCATTAGGCCAGTTCAATTTGGCGGGGTCACGGCAATTATGCGGCCGGAACGGCCATATCATGCCGCAATTGTTGACAATTCGCCTCTCACGCGGGCGCGCGAGCCAATTACCGGCACGGAACCTATGTTCCTAGGCGTGCGTTGTTTTGCGCATCTTAACCAAGCGTAGAGAGGCCGTCATGCCTGCGACCCGTTTGTTTGTGTTCGGACTGGCATTGATGTCGGGCGTCGCCGCCGCCCAAGCGCAGACCGTCATCACGCGTCAGATCAGCGAGGAGCCGGTCGAAACCACGATCACGCAGAGCCCCTATGGCACTGTCATCACGCGCCGTCCGCTCGACACGTCCTATCGGCGGGTTATCACCCCCGGATATGTCGCTTCTGGCTACGCTACTCCCGGCTACGCTACTCCCGGCTACGCTACTCCCGGCTATGCAGCTCCGGGCTATGCAGCTCCCGGCTATGCCCGGCCCGCCTACGGAACCGTTCAGGTCCGTTCCCTGAACGCACCGGCCGTCGTGATCGAGGAAACGGACGAGGACGACGAAGACGTCGTCGAGACGGTCCGCGTTCGGACGGTTCCGGCGCGGGTCGCCGCCCCGGTCGTGCGTGCGCGTCCCCTGGCGCGGCGCGGACCCCCGCCGATCCTGGCGCGCGCGGTCGAGCCTGACGCGCGGCCGGTTGCGCGGGTGCGCCGCTTCAGCGCTCCGCTCGCGCTGCGCCCGGCGCAGCGTGAGATCGTCTATCGCACCATCGTGCGCGAGCGCGTCTATGCGCCGCCTGCAGTCGTTCAGGGCGGCTATGCGGTGGCGCCGGTCGGCTATGTCGCTTCGCCTTATGTCGCGACGAACGCCGTCGGTTATGCCGTGGGCGCGCCCGTGCCCCAGACGATTGGGCTCGCGGCCGTTCCGCAGACCCTGATCGTGCAAGTGCCGGTGACCCGCGGGTACCGCTATGCCGTGGTCAATAACCGCGTGCTGCTGGTCGATCCGGCGACGAACATCATCGTCGCCGACGTGACGCCTTGATCGGCGCGGCGCTGGCGTAGGCACTCGTCGCCGGCGCCGCTTCCGATAAAGCCCAGCGACGCCACAATGAGGGAGCGCGCGATGCGCCGCCGCGCAGGGTTGGACAGCCCCGTTCCGCCGAGATCGGCCGATCGCGTTCGGCGCAATACCGACGCAGAGAGCAATGCGCGAATCGATCGGCAGATCGAACGCAACGTGCTCTATTTCGCCCAGCATCCGCACGAGATCGGCCAACGGCTCAAGGATCTCGACGCGGAATGGGACGTCGAGCGCGCCTTGCAGGCGAATGCGGCGACCGTCGGCCTTCTCGGCACCATGCTGGCGGCGCGGCGTGGTTCGCCCTTCCTGCTGCTTCCGGCGGCGGTGATGGGCTTCCTGTTGCAGCATGCGGTGCAGGGCTGGTGCCCGCCGCTGCCGATTCTGCGCCGAATGGGCTTTCGCACGGCGAAAGAGATCGAGCGCGAGCGCAATGCCTTGAAGGCGTTGCGCGGCGATTACGCGAACCTCCCGCGAAAGGGGGGGTGATGCGGTCGCGCAGGCGGCGGCGGCGTTGCAGGCGGCGCGCGCCGACGGTCTGGGATGACGCGCATGCACGGGCGGGACGGCGATCGAATACGGCGATCGCATAAAGCCGGCCCGCTGGGGCTATTTCGGATAGCCGAACAGGATTTCCGTGACCGTCGGCTTCAGGGCGCGGATGGCGGCGTCGCTGGACGCGAATTCTTCGCCGGCGGCTTCGGCGCGGGCGGATTGCGGCGCCTTCGGATCGGCGGCGAAGAAAACGCCGACATTGCAGCCGCCCGGAAGCGAGGCGAGCGCGCCATCCTGCCAATCGATCGCCACGGATGAATTACTCTGGTCGAAGCCCTGAAGCTTGAAAGGCTTGCCGTTGATCTTCTCGACCGCCGCGAGCGGCAGGCCGAGGCGCAGGCCTTTCGGGCCGCTCCAGGTCGATTGGCCGGTAATGACGATCCGGTAGGTGTCGGTGCGCTCGTCCTCGTTCTGCCACAGCACTTCGAGTCGCCGCTTGGGATCGTTCGGGAACAGTACGGAGGCCATCAGCTTGCTGCCCTCTGGCCCGCCCTCGACCTCGGTGAAGCTCACGTTCTTCGCATTGAAAGCGGTCTCGAGCGCCTGATGGCTCGAGTTCGGGGCAAACACGCCGGCGCAGGCGACGGTGGTGGCCGGCGCCGCCGGCTTTCGCGCGTCGCGCGCGGGCGCCCGCTCGGGCTTCGCGGCTGGATTCGGGGCGGGCTTTGCCGCAGGCGATTCGGCGCTCGGCGGGGGCTCTTGCGCCTGGGGCTCTTGCGCCGGCGCCGGCGCGGGTGATTGAGCCTGGGGCGCCTGTGCTGGAGTTTCCGCGGCAGGGGGAGCGGCGCGCTGTTCGAGTTCCTGCGCGGGCGCCGGCCAACGATCCTGCAGCGGAGGTTGCGGGGATTGCGCGCGCGCGCCGACAGGCGCGGCGACGGCAATGCCGGCGAGCATTAGGGCGGCGAAGGACCGATCAATCATAGCGTGCCTCGAAGGCTTCAAACCGGGCGGGGACTAACGAGCATAACTGTGCATTGCCGGCAAGTCGGGCGCGATCGTGGCAAAGCACGCGACGCCTGCCTCAGCCATGTCGGCGCAGGCGACGCAATGCTACGATAGTCAATGGTGGAGGCACAGGCGGGTGGAGGGCCGGATGATCGTAACCATTGTGACGTTCGAGCTTGCCGCGCCGGCGAGCCTCGCCGAGATCACCAAGACGTTTCAGGCGACCGCGCCGAAGTACCGCGACGTTCCCGGCCTCTTGCGCAAGAACTACTGGCTGAGCGAGGACGGGCGGCGCGCCGGCGGCATCTATGTCTGGGCCTCGCGCGCGGACGCCGAGCGCCTCTATACCGACGCGTGGAACGCCTTCGTCACGGAGAAATACGGCAAGCCGCCGAAGATCGAATACCTGCATTCGCCGGTGATGGTCGATAATCGCGAGGGATCGATCTCAGTCGCCAAGTGAGCGGCGGCCTCGGCTCGCTCGCCTGCGCCGTTCCTCACAATGGCGGGGCCTGCGCCGGGATGAGCCCGGCCACGAGCTGCGCCGAGATCAGGCCGGCAAGGTTTTCGGCAAGATCGAATTGAACCGTCTCCTGCATGGCGGCCAGCGCCGCCTCGGCGAGGGGCGCGCCAGAGAGCAAGGCCGCGAGGAAAACGGCGCCCCCGGCGGGCAGCCGCCGCACCGCCACCTCGAACCCCTCGCGCGAGACAAGCGCGTCTTCGGCACGCCAGTCCTCGATCGGCCCGGGCTCGCCCCCGTCCACGTTCATGGCCCAGATCGTGACGATCGGATGCGCCGAGCGCACGATCGCGGCGCCCGGGCAGAACTGCAGCCGGAGCGCTTCGAGCTGCGCCGGCTCGATCGCCGCGAACGCCGCAGCCGGCAGCGGCGTAGCGTCCGCGGCATGGAAGGCGCGGGTGCGCGCCGCTTCGAGCCGGGCCACATCGCCGAGATACGGCAGCTCCGCTGCCGGGGCGAAGGTCTCGACGAAGGCGGGCAGGTCGTCGCCATACTCCATCATCACGGGCGAGCGGGGCGGATGCGCCCGCACGAACACGCCGGCCATGGCGCGGAAGAACTCTTCGCCCACGATCCGCTGCACGGCGGGGAAGCGCGTCGCCAGCACGTCGACGAGACCGACCACGACATTGTTGCGATAAACCGCAAAGCGGTTTGCCCGCGCGGCATGCGTGTGCGTGGTGACGCCGTCCGGCGGCGGGCGCTCCGGATCGAGCAGCGCCTGCGCGAAGCTTGCCTGGTCGGCGCTCATT
>CAYGZV010000002.1:57583-58679 GCA_964354425.1 uncultured Rhodoplanes sp.
CGGGCGCTCCGGATCGAGCAGCGCCTGCGCGAAGCTTGCCTGGTCGGCGCTCATTCGCCCGCCTTACGCCGCATGCATCGCACGAAAGCGCGTCAGCACGGCATCGGCCGCGACCGCTTCGCCGCGCAGCACCGGCCAGGCCGGCACGTCATTGTCCCACTCGATCAGCGTGGGGAGCGGACCGGTGCGGGCGATCACGCGCTCGAACAGCGCCCATACGGAATCGGCCACCGGCGAGCCATGCGCGTCGATCAGGAGCGGCGCCCCCGTCTCGTCGGCGCTTGCCGCATGGCCGCCGAGATGGATTTCGGCAACATGGTCGAGCGGAAACGCCGCGAGATAGGCCGCGGCGCTCCGGCCGTCATTGGTGGCGGAGACGAACACATTGTTGACGTCGAGCAGGAGCCCGCAGCCGGTGCGCCGGACGATCCCGGCGAGGAAATCGGTTTCCGCAAGCGTGCTCTCGGTGAACAGCACATAGGTCGCGGGGTTTTCCAGAAGCATGCGGCGGCCGAGCGCGTCCTGGACTTCGGCGACATGATCGGCGACGCGGGCGAGCGTCGCGGCCGTATAGGGCAGGGGGAGTAGGTCGTTGAGAAAAACCTCGCCGTGGCTCGACCAGGCGAGATGCTCGGAAAAGCTTTCGGGCTTGTAGCGCTCGCACAGCCGGCGCAGGCGCTGCAGATGCGCTCGGTCGAGCGGTCCATCGCCGCCGATGGAGAGGCCGACGCCATGCAGCGACAGAGCGAAGCGCTCGCGCAGATGCGTGAGCTGCGCATGCGGCCGTCCGCCATCGCCCATGTAATTCTCGGCATGCACCTCGACGAAGCCGACCGGGCCGGGGTCGGCGGTCAGGCCGTCGAAATGCTCGGGCTTGAACCCTATCCCGGTATGGGGCGGCAGCGTGGGATCGGTCATCACAAGCTCCGCATGAAAGGGCGCGGCGCGGACGGGCCGCGCCCCGGCCGGTGGGCGTCAGCTCTTGATCGGGGTGAGCGATCCCATGCCCTTCGGCGTCTTCATCGTCACGCAGGTGCCCTTCGGCACATACTTCCAGGCATTGCCCTGGTAGTCTACTTTCGCCGTGCCGGCGCAG
>CAYGZV010000003.1:0-13378 GCA_964354425.1 uncultured Rhodoplanes sp.
GGCGGCGTCGTTCCGCAGGGCGCGGACACGATCGTCATCCAGGAGGTCGCGACCCGCGAGGGCGCCGATGTCGTGATCGCCAAAGGCGCGATCCGAGGCCGGCATGTGCGCGCGCAGGGCATAGACTTCGCCGCCGGGGAGACGCTGCTCAAGCGCGGCCATCGCCTGTCCGCCCGCGACCTTGCGCTTGCCGCCGCGATGAACCACGCCGCCGTGCCGGTGCATCGCCGCCCGCGCGTCGGCGTGCTCGCGACCGGCGACGAGCTGGCGCCGCCTGGCGCTGCGCTGGAGTCGGGCCAGATCGTCTATTCGAATGGCTTTGCGCTGATGGCGCTTGCGCGCGCGCACGGCGCGCAGGCGATCGATCTCGGCGTCGCCCGCGACGAACTCGACGCGACCATCGCCGCGGTGCGCCGCGCCCGCGACCTTGCGGTCGACGTGCTGGTCACGACCGGCGGCGCCTCGGTCGGCGAATATGATCTCGTCCAGCGCGCGCTCGCCGCCGAAGGCATGGCGCTGTCGTTCTGGAAGATCGCCATGCGCCCCGGCCGTCCGATGATGCATGGACGCCTGGGCGCGATCCACGTGCTGGGCCTCCCCGGCAATCCGGTGTCGGCCTATGTTTGTTCGCTTCTGTTCGTCCTGCCGCTGGTGCGCCGGCTCGCGGGCGCCAAAGACGCGGATTCGGTCGAACAGGCGCTGCTCGGACGCGACCTTCCCGGAAATGACGAGCGGGAGGAATACATGCGCGCGAGCCTCGCGATCGATCCGGACGGACGCGGGGTGGCGACCCCTTTCGCCAACCAGGACAGTTCCTTGCTGGCGCTGCTCGCGATGGCCGATTGCCTGCTCATCCGTCCCCCGCACGCCCCCGCGGCGCCGGCCGGCAGCGCATGCGGCATCATCCGGCTTGGGCCTCCCGACTAGGCCTTTGCGCCCGGCATCGGTTGGACTTTCACCCGAAATTAAGGGGTTGCGGAACACATATCGAACGGATAGGTTATGTTCACCCTTTGTTTTAGAACTTGCCGAAGGGCAGAAATCGGCCAGGGGGACTTCGAGATATGTTGACCCGCAAGCAATTCGAACTCCTGCGCTTCATCCATGAGCGCCTGAAGGAAGCCGGCGTCCCCCCATCGTTCGACGAGATGAAGGATGCGCTCGATCTCCGCTCGAAGTCCGGCATTCATCGCCTGATCACGGCTCTGGAGGAGCGCGGTTTCATCCGCCGCCTGCCGAATCGCGCCCGCGCGATCGAGGTGATCCGATTGCCCGAATCGGTGGGACACGGACTTCCCGGCGCGCGCGCGCGCGGTTTCACGCCGAGCGTGATCGAGGGCAATCTCGGCCGCGTGCGCTCGGGCTCCGATGAAGACAGCGCCCGCCCGGTCCCCGTGCCGCTGATGGGCCGGATCGCGGCCGGCACGCCGATCGAGGCGATCCAGAGCAAGAACGGGATCATCAATGTGCCGCCCGAACTGCTGAGCACGGGCGAGCATTTCGCGCTCGAAGTGCGCGGCGATTCGATGATCGATGCCGGCATTCTCGACGGCGACATCGCGCTGATCAGGCGCGTCGAGAACGCGGAAACCGGCGATATTGTCGTGGCGCTGGTCGACAGTGACGAAGCGACGCTGAAGCGCTTCCGCCGGCGCGGCGCTTCGATCGCGCTCGAACCCGCCAACAGTTCGCACGAGGTGCGCATCCTTCCGCCCAACCGCGTGCGCATCCAGGGCAAACTGGTCGGGCTCATGCGGCGGTATTGATTCGAACCCGGCTCCGCGTAAAAGCGGATTGTCGATACCGCATCGGCGCGTTCTTGCGGCGCGTCACCCGCGCCGGGTAGGCGCGGCAAGTTATTCCGCAACCGGCGCGCTCGACTCCGGCGCGCTCGCCTCCCCCGCCTCCAGGTCCTCGGCCGCGGGCGTAGCGTCGCGCGGCGCGGACTGCGAAGCGCCGGTCGCAGGCGTTTGCGCTCGGTTCTGCGTCGCCGCCGGCGCCCACGGCCGGTCGTAGCCGGGCGGCCGGGCGGCGGTGATGTCCCAGCCCTGCCCGATCCGCCGGAGCGCGAGCGCGCCTTTCGCGCCCAAGTGGCTGCGGTCGATGACGGTCGCGGCGCAATCCGCGGGCGGGTCGCGTCTCGCGACGACCAATGCGGCGCGGCTGCAATCGTCGGCGAAGGCCTCCGCCGTCTGCGCGATCGCGACGACCGTTCCGTCGGCGAGGCGGGCGATGCAGCCGACCGGATCGCAGACGAAACCGTTGGCGAGATCAGCATCGCCCGGCTGGCGCGCGTCGCCGTCCGCGCCGAGCCAATCGCGCGGCGCAAAGGATTGGCTCGGCGTCTTCAGCACCGCGAGGCGGCCGTCCGGCCTGCGCACCGCCACCGTTTCGCCGTCGGCGGCGACGAGCACATCCGGCCGCGGGGTCGCCGCCGCCAGCATCGCTGCGAGCAGGAGAAGGCCCGCCCCGCTCCACCGCAGCGGCGAACGCAGCAGGCAGATCACGATCAGGCCGCCCGTCGCGACCAGCAAAGGAGCGATGCCGAAGGCCGGGATCCGCCCGACCGCGCCGGGCAAGCTTGCGACCCACAGCGCAATCCCCGTCATCCAGTCGACGCCATGCCCCATCAGCCGCCACACGGGCGCGTCGAAGCCGAACGGCAGGGCGGCGAGCGCGAGCAGCCCGGTCGGCATCACGAAGGCGGACACGACCGGCATGGCGAGCAGATTTGCGAGCACGCCGTAAGGCGCGAGCCGGTGGAAATGGTAGGCGGCGAACACCGTCGTCGCGAGGCCGGCGATCAAGGAAGCGAACACGAGCGCGGCCAGTTCGCGCGCGCCCCACAGCGCGAACCGCGCGCCGAGCGAGGTCTTTCCGCCCGCCGCAATCCAGGGAATGCCGCGATCATAGGCCGCGACGAGCGCAAGCGTCGCCGCAAACGACATCTGGAAGCTCGGATGCACTACGGCTTCCGGCGTCACCGCCATCACGGCAAGCGCGGCGATTGCGAGCGTGCGCAGCGTCAGCGCCTGGCGGTCGAGCATCACGCCCGCGAGCACGATCGCGGTCATGATGAAGGCGCGCTGGGTCGCGACCTCGGCGCCGGAAAGGACCAGATAAAACGCCGCGGCCAGGAAGGCGGCGGCCGCCGCCCATTTCTTGATGGGCCGGCGCTCGGCCAGTCCCGGCGCGAGCGCGAGGGCCGCCCGCAGGAACACGAACACGACGCCCGCGACCACCGCCATGTGGTAGCCGGAAATCGAGAGGACATGCGCGAGGCTCGACACATACATCGCCTCGCTGACGGGCGCGGAGATGGCGTCGCGCTTGCCGGTGATGAGCGCGGAAGCAATGACCCGGGCGTCGCCCGAGAGCGTCGCGCGGATGCGCATGTCGATCGCCGCGCGCATCTGGTCGATGAAGGCCGCGCCGCGGAGCCACAGGCCCGCCGGAGCAGGCGGGTTCGCAGGCTTGATCGCGCCGAGCGCGAAGCCGACCGCGCCGATGCCGTGGAAATAGAGATCGCGGGCGAAATCATAACCGCCCGGCCGCAACGGCGGGAGCGGCGGATTGAGCCGCGCCTTCAGCGCCACAAAAGCGCCGACCGGCGGGGCGGTCCCCTTGCGCAGGGCGATGCGCACGCGCTCGGCCTTTTCGTCCGCGCGCGCACCCTCCATTGCATGGACGCGCAGAACGATGCGGTCGCTGCGCTCGCGTTCCTCGCGCCGCTCGACAAAGCCCGACAGCGAAGCCCCGTAGGCCGTCTGCCGCAGGATCGGGTGATCGGCGCGCTGCGCGCGCAGCGTGGCGGTGAAAAAGCCGGCCGCGAGGGCGGCGAACCCGAGCGCAACCAGCGCCGAATAACTGCGCCCCCGCATCGCCAGCACGACAAGGACGGAAGCAGCCGCGGCGCCGCCCGCCGCCCACAGCGCGGGCTCCCGCTCGGCCGCGAAATAGAGCACGATCCCGAGCCCGAAAGCGACCGCGAGCCAGGCGAGAAACCGTCCGGGCGCCGCCTCCGCCGCCGCCCAGTCGCGCAGCCGGGCGAGCGCCGCATCGGCAAGTGCGGTCGCGCGCGGGACAGGCAGCGCATGACCTGCGGCCCTCCGGCCGGAAGGCCAAGTCCCGGCCCGGCTGCGCGATCGCCAAGGCTCCGCCATGAGGCCCCACCCGCGTGTGAGACCGGCGCGGTTCATCGTTTTCGGGCCAGATGCCCCAACCCTCCCTCCGCTCTCGGGGAGGGAGTCGCGCATAGGCGCCACGGGCGAGGGCATTGGCGCAAATGAGACCAGGCGCGCCGGTATGCCACCCGAGGTTATTCTATCGATGCGCGCCGTTCACGATGAACACAACGGAAACGCTCATATCCGTCGCCGCGAGCTTATTCACGTTGTTCCGGCCCACACCGCATTCCGCGCCAGCGGGTCAGGCGCCGCTTCAACTCCTTCGGTGCACGCTTTGCCGGGGCGCGCGGAAGACATGTGCGCGAAAGACTCGCCTCACCTGCCGCCCTGCACCTTCGCCCAGGTGTCGCGCAGACCGATGGTGCGGTTGAACACCAGGCGGTCGGGCCGCGAATCGGGGTCCGGGCAGAAGTAGCCCTGGCGTTCGAACTGCACCGCCTGACCGACCGGAACGGCCGCAAGCGAGGGTTCGAGCCGGCAGTCAGCGAGCACATCGAGCGACTGCGGATTGATCTCGGAGGAGAAGTCCGCGACGTTCGGCGCCGCGTTCCGGAACAGATGATTTTGGAGCCGGACCTCGGCCGGAACGGATGCGGGGGCCGATACCCAGTGAATCGTCGCCTGCACCTTGCGGCCGTCGGGCGCGTTGCCGCCCCGAGTCGCCGGGTCGTAGGTGCAGCGCAGCTCGATCACCTCGCCGGCCGCGTCCTTCACCACCTCACGGCACGTGATGAAATAGGCGTAGCGCAGCCGCACCTCGCGGCCGACCGACAGGCGGTAGAATTTCTTCGGCGGGTTCTCCATGAAATCGTCGCGCTCGACATAGAGCTCGCGGCCGAACCGAATCTTGCGCGTGTCCGCGGGATTGTCGGGATGGTTGAGCGCGTCGAGCTCCTCGGTCTTGTCTTCCGGATAGTTCTCGATCACGACCTTCAGCGGCTTCAGCACCGCCATCCGGCGCTCCGCCGTGCGGTTGAGAACTTCGCGGATCGAAAAGTCGAGCATCGCGACGTCGACCACGCTGTTCGCCTTGGCGACGCCGATGCGCTTGGCGAAATCGCGCAGCGCTTCCGGCGGCACGCCGCGTCGGCGCAGGCCGGCGAGCGTCGGCATGCGCGGATCGTCCCAGCCCGAGACGAACCCGTCGCGCACCAGCGTGGTCAGGACGCGCTTGGAGAGCACCGTGTAGGTCAGGTTCAGGCGCGCAAACTCGTACTGGTGGGGCCGCGACGGCGCCGGGAGGTTGTCGAGGAACCAGTCGTAAAGCGGGCGATGGTCCTCGAACTCGAGCGTGCAGATCGAGTGCGTGATGCCTTCGATCGCGTCCGACTGGCCGTGCGCGAAATCGTAGCTCGGATAGATGCACCACGCGTCGCCGGTGCGCGGATGGCTCGCATGCAGGATGCGGTAGAGCACCGGATCGCGGAGATTGATATTGCCGGCGGCCATGTCGATCTTGGCGCGCAGCACGCGTACGCCGTTCGGGAACTCGCCGGCGCGCATGCGGTGGAACAGATCGAGGTTCTCCTCGATCGAGCGCTCGCGGAACGGGCTGTTCTGGCCTGGCTCGGTGAGCGTGCCGCGCGTGGCGCGGATCGCATCCTGGGACTGGTCGTCCACATAGGCCTTGCCGGCCCGGATCAGGTGCTCGGCCCAGGCGTAGAGCTGCTCGAAATAGTCGGAGGCGTGATAGAGGTGCCGGCCCCAGTCGAAGCCGAGCCAGCGCACGTCGCGCTCGATCGCGTCGATATACTCCTGCTCCTCCTTGGTCGGGTTGGTGTCGTCGAACCGCAGATGGCAGCGTCCGCCGAACTCCGCCGCGACGCCGAAGTTCAGGCAGATCGACTTGGCGTGGCCGATATGCAGATAGCCGTTCGGCTCCGGCGGGAAGCGCGTGACCACCTCCTTGTGGCGACCCGCGTCGATGTCCGCCTGGATGATGTCGCGGATGAAGTCGCGTCCTGCTTCATTGGCGATCGTTTCGACTGCTGTCATGCTTGTGGCCCGGGTGGTTCGTTACCGCGGTGCACGACCGCAGGCGGAGACTTGTGCCAAATTCACGACATTGCGCCAAGCGCCGATCCCCCTCTGGATGCGTGGCATCGCGTCCCCACATGGTCGAATGGCAGGCGGGCGGAACGGCGCCCAATTGCTCTCGATCGTACCTGTGCTACGAGGACACCCCGGTGTCCGCCTTCTCGGACTCTCCACCAGCGCGCCATGACCAGCACCGTCGTCACTCGCTTTGCTCCCTCGCCGACCGGATTCCTGCATATCGGCGGGGCGCGCACGGCGTTGTTCAACTGGCTCTATGCGCGCGGCCGCGGCGGCCGCATGCTCCTGCGGATCGAGGACACCGACCGCGAGCGTTCGACCCAGGCCGCGATCGACGCCATCCTCGACGGGCTGGGCTGGCTCGGACTCGATTGGGATGGCGAGGCGGTCTACCAGTTTTCCCGCGCGGCGCGGCATCGCGAGGTCGCCGAGGGACTGCTCGCGTCCGGCGGCGCCTATCTGTGCTACGCGTCCCAGGCCGAGCTCGACGACATGCGCGAAAAGGCGCGCCAGGAAGGCCGGACTCGGCTGTACAATGGCGGCTGGCGCGAACGTCATCCGTCCGAGGCGCCGGTTGGCGCCAAGCCAGTGATACGCCTGAAAGCGTGCACCACGGGCGAGACCGCGATCGACGATCAGGTCCAGGGCCGCGTCGTGTGGCAGAACGAGCATCTCGACGACCTCGTGCTGCTGCGGTCCGACGGCACGCCGACCTACATGCTCGCGGTCGTCGTCGACGACCACGACATGGGCGTGACCCATATCATCCGCGGCGACGACCACCTCACTAACGCCGCGCGGCAGAAGCAGATCTACGACGCGCTCGGCTGGGACGCGCCGGTGATGGCGCATATTCCGCTCATCCACGGGCCGGACGGCTCGAAGCTGTCCAAGCGGCACGGCGCGCTCGGCGTCGACGCGTATCGGGCGATGGGCTTCTTGCCGGCGGCGGTGCGCAACTACCTGGTGCGGCTCGGCTGGAGCCATGGCGACCAGGAGATGTTCTCGACCGAGGAAATGGTTGCGGAATTCGATCTTCCGCAGATCGGCCGCTCGCCCGCCCGCTTCGACTTCGCCAAGCTCGAGAACCTCAACGGCCACTATTTGCGCACCGCGAGCGACCGCGACCTGCTCGCCGCCATCGAAGGGCTCCTCCCCCATATCGCCAATGGAGCCGAGCTTGCGGCCAAGCTCGATCCTGCGATGAAGGAGAAGCTGATCGCGGCGATGCCGGGGTTGAAGGAGCGCGCCAAGACCCTGATCGAGCTGATCGATCAGGCCCGCTACCTGTACGCCGATCGGCCGCTTCCGCTCGACGACAAGGCGCGGGCGCTGCTCACCCACGACGCGCGGCTGATCCTCGGCGAGCTCGGCCACTTCCTGCGGGAGGTCGAGCCGTGGACCGCGGCGGCGACGGAAGCCGGGGTGCGGAGCTTTTCCGAGCGACGCAATGTGAA
The DNA here is from genome assembly GCA_964354425.1 of uncultured Rhodoplanes sp. Lineage (GTDB taxonomy): Bacteria > Pseudomonadota > Alphaproteobacteria > Rhizobiales > Xanthobacteraceae > Rhodoplanes. Next base: position 7,700 of record CAYGZV010000003.1, read on the forward strand.
GCTCGGCGCCGTCGCCCAGCCGCTCCGCGCGGCGCTGACCGGCCGCACGACGTCGCCGGGCATTTTCGACGTGCTGGCCGTTCTCGGAAAATCCGAGTGCCTGGCGCGGATCGCCGATCAGGCGGAGGCGGCCGCGATGGCGAGCGAGGCCCCCTCCCCGGCGGCGGCGGCTGACACCATATCGGAGCGGTGACGCCTGAATCGGCGGGCGAGCGTAAAACCCGCTGTCTTGAGGCGAACGAGGAGATAGGTTACGCGAGGCCGCGAGCCTCACTGATCACCAGAAGAGAACGAGCCGCGAGCGGTGGGCTCGTCCGCCCCTTACCAATCGAGGATTTCCATGGACGCGAAGTCGGGTGCGAAGGCCGGGACCCTGACCATCGGCAACAAGAACTACGCACTCCCGCTATACGAAGGCACGACGGGCCCTGATGTCATCGACATCAGCAAGCTCTACGACGAGGCCGGCGTTTTCACCTACGATCCGGGCTACACCTCGACCGCAAGTTGCGAGTCGAAGATCACCTTCATCGACGGCGACGAGGGCATACTGCTCTATCGCGGTTATCCGATCGAGCAGCTCGCCGAGCATGGCGACTTCCTGGAGACGTGCTACCTCCTGCTCTATGGCGAACTCCCGACCACGGCGCAGAAGGCGGATTTCGACCGCACGGTGACGCGCCACACCATGATCCACGAGCAGATGGCCCGGTTCTTCCAGGGCTTCCGCCGGGACGCGCATCCGATGGCGGTCATGGTGGGATGCGTCGGCGCGCTGTCCGCCTTCTATCACGACTCGACGGACATTTCCGATCCGCATCAGCGGATGATCGCCTCGTACCGCCTGATCGCGAAAATGCCGACCATGGCGGCGATGGCCTACAAATACGTGATCGGCCAGCCCTTCATCTATCCGAAGAACGACCTCGACTACGCGTCGAATTTCCTGCGCATGTGCTTCGCCGTCCCGTGCGAGGAGTATGAGGTGAGCCCGCTGCTGGCGCGCGCGATGGACCGCATCTTCATCCTGCATGCGGATCACGAGCAGAACGCCTCCACCTCGACGGTGCGCCTCGCCGGCTCTTCCGCGGCCAATCCATTTGCCTGCATCGCCGCGGGAATCGCCTGCCTGTGGGGACCCGCCCATGGCGGCGCCAACGAGGCGGCGCTGAACATGCTCACCGAGATCGGCAAGCCCGAGCGCATCCCGGAATTCATCCGGCGGGCGAAGGACAAGCACGATCCGTTCCGGCTGATGGGCTTCGGCCACCGGGTCTATAAGAATTACGATCCGCGCGCGAAGATCATGCAGACGACCTGCCACAAGGTGCTCGCGGAAACCGGCGCGAAGGACGATCTCTTCGAAGTGGCGAAGGAGCTCGAGCGCATCGCGCTGCACGACGAGTACTTCATCGAAAAGAAGCTCTATCCCAATATCGACTTCTATTCGGGCATCACCCTCAAGGCGATGGGCTTCCCGACCACCATGTTCACCGTGCTGTTCGCGCTGGCCCGCACGGTCGGCTGGATCGCCCAGTGGAAGGAAATGATCGAGGATCCGAGCCAGAAGATCGGTCGACCGCGCCAGCTCTATTCCGGAGAGACGCGCCGCGACTACACGCCGATCGCCAAGCGCAAATAGTCGACGGACACGCGGCGCGCGTCGCTCAGGCGCGCCGCCGGCTGCGGGCAAGGTCGAGCACGATATCGGCGGCGGTCTCGCTCGGGTTCGCCGCGCCGATCGCCATGATCTGGTCCAGGCGCGCGAAGGCGTCGAGCTGGCGTCGCCGTTCCGGGGTGTCGGCGAGAAGCGGCGCGAGCGCCGCGACGAGCGGCTCGGGCGCGACCTGCCGTTGCAGCAGTTCCGGCATGACGTTCTCGTCGAGGACGAGATTGGCGAGCACGATTGTCGGCACCTTGATCAGCAGTCGCGCGATCGCCTCCTCGATCAGCGGGATTTTATAAGCGACGACGGTCGGCACGCCGGCGAGCGCAAGCTCGAGCGTCACCGTTCCGGACGCCGCAAGCGCGGCGCGGGCGCGCCGGAACGCCGCCCATTTCTCCTCCGCCCCGACCACCACGCGCGGCTTCACCGGCCAGGTCTCCGTCGCCGCGCGCACCCGCTCCGCGAGATGAGGGGTGGTCGGCAGCACGGCCTCGATCGGGCCGCGGCGCTTGGCGAGCAGCGCAATCGCCTCCCCGAACACCGCGAGATGGCGTTTCACCTCGCCCCCGCGGCTACCCGGGAGAACCAGGACAAGGGGCGGGTTCGCGGCGCGGCGCTCGGCATCGCCTGCGCTCGGCCGCAGCCGTTCGACGTCATTCGCGAGCGGATGGCCGACGAAGGTGCATGCCGGTCCGCCTAGCCTTGCATGCGCGGCCGGCTCGAACGGCAGCAGCGCGAGCACCCGATCGACATAGGCGCGCATGGCCCGCGCGCGCCATGGCCGCCACGCCCACACCGACGGCGAAACGTAATCGACGATCGGGATGTCCGGCGCAGCAGCCCGCACGCGGCGCGCAACGCGGTGGGTGAATTCGGGGCTGTCGATGATCACGAGCACATCCGGACGCGAAGCGATCACCGCATCCGCCGCCGCCCGGATATGGGAATAGATGGAGGGCAGGCGTGAGAGGATGGCGACGACGCCGATGATCGCGAGTTCGCCGATCGGAAACAGGCTGCGGAGGCCGTGCGCGGCCATGTCGGACCCGCCGACCCCGACGAACCGCGCGCCGGGCGCGCGCGCCTTGATCGCTTGCATGAGCGCGCCGCCGAGCCGATCTCCGGAGGCTTCGGTCGCGACGAGCGCGATGGTCAGGTCGGCGGCGCCGCCTTCCGTTGGCTCATTGTCGGTCATGGCGGAGGGGCGGATCGCACGCCGATGGCGAACACCCCTGCCGCATCGGCGCGACGGACAATTTCCTGCGGCTCGGCCATGATGGTCGCGCCGGCGATGACGGCCAATCCGGCAAGCCCCGCGCGCTCGACGCCTTCAACGGTCCTTGGGCCGATCGTGGGAAGGTCGAAGCGATGGTCCTGGCCGACCTTGGCCGCCTTGACGAGGACGCCGGCGCCCGGCGCGGTCTGAATGCGCCCCTGCCGCCGCAGGTCCGCAACGCGCTCGAGCATGCGATCGGTGCCCTCCGCCGCCTCGAAGGCGAGCACATGGCGATCCGCCACCACGGCGGCCTGCCCGACATCGAACGGACTGGTCGCGCGCAACAGGTCGAGCGCCAGCGCGATATCCGCCGCGTCGCGCGCCGAGGGGGCGAGCCGGCCGAGCGGCCCTTCCGGAACGAGGATGTCGGGCGCGACTTCGTGCGCGCCGATCAGCCGGTAGCCATGCCCGCCGAGGATGCGGCCGAGACTGGACAGCAAATGATTGTCGCCGCCACGGAAGGCGCGCCAGATGTCCGGCAGGGCCTTCACCGTCTCCCAGTCCAGCCGAATCTGCGAGACCGAGGGGCGCACGACCGTGCCGATGATCACGATGTCGCGGCATCCCTCCGCCTGCATCAGGCGTCGGAAATGTCCGTAACGCCCGAGATCGATCCAATGGTGCGGAAAGGCCGCGACGGTAGCGGGTTCGGCCCAGCCGCGAATCGCAAACAGCACGCAGCGCCGGCCGGATCGATCAACCTGTTCGGCGATGGCGCGCGGCAGGCTCCCGCCCCCGCAAACGATGGCGAGCGGCGATTGGACGTTCGGCGTCGCCTCGTGAGTCATGGTTCCGCATTGGCCTGCGCACGGCGCATGCCCATCGTGAGCGGACGATCGCCGCTTGCGACGATGAACTCGACCACGTCGGCGACCGGCGGGCCGTCCGTGCGCGCCTTGATCGCATCGACGCGGGAGCGAAAAACGCCCGAGCCGAAGAACAGCTCCTGGTAGGCCTGCCGCAATCGCAGGATATCGGCCTTGCTGAATCCGCGTCGGCGCAGCCCGACGACGTTGAGGCCGGCGAGATGGCCGATGCGGCCCTCGACCAGACTCCACGGGATGATGTCGGCGCGGATTCCGGTCAAGCCCGCAACCATCACGCCCGCACCGATGCGCACGAATTGGCGCACCGCCGCCTGCCCGCCGAAGACGACATGATCGCCCACGCTCACATGACCGGCGAGCACCGCGTTATTGGCGAAGGTGACATGATCGCCGACCTCGCAGTCGTGGCCGACATGCGAACCGACCATCATCATGCAGCCGTCGCCGATCCGCGTGACGCCGCGGCCGTCCTCGGTCCCGGTATTCGCCGTGCAGCCTTCGCGGATTTGGCAGTCGGCGCCGATCACGAGGCGGGTGTCGCCGCCGCGGTAATGGACCGATTGCGGCGGCGCGCCGAGCGAGGCGAAGGGATAGACGACCGTGCGCGCCCCGATGCTGGTGCAGCCGGTGACGCTGACATGCGAGAGGAGCCGCACGCCCGGCCCGAGCTCGACGCGCGGCCCGACGACGCAGAACGGACCAATTTCCACATCATCGGCAAGCGTCGCGCCCTCGGCCACCCTGGCCGTCGCATCGATCATGCTCATCGTCTCAGGTCCAGGACAGCATTGCGCCGACCTCGGCCTCGGCGACCATCTGCCCCGCGACCAGAGCTTCGCCGCGGAACCACCACATGTTCCTGCGCCGCGCGATCTTGTTCATGTGATATTCGAGCCGGTCGCCCGGCACCACCGGCTTGCGGAACTTCGCCTTGTCGATCGTCATGAAATAGACTTCGCCCGCCTGCTTGCCGGTGCCCGCGAGAACGCACAGGACGCCCGCGGTCTGCGCCATGCCTTCGATCATCAGCACGCCGGGAAACACCGGGCGGTTGGGGAAATGGCCGAGGAACTGCGGCTCGTTCGCCGTCACGTTCTTTATTCCGACGCCATGGTCGTCGCCCCTGATGTCGATCACGCGATCGACCATGAGAAACGGATAGCGGTGCGGCAGCGAATTCAGGATCACTGAAATGTCGGCTGCCTCGATGCTGGTGCGGGCCTCCATAGCGGCTTCCCCCGTCAATCCTTCTTGGAATCCTCGGCCGCCGTCTTGCCGCTTTCCGCTCGCGTCGCGAGACGCTCGATCAGCTTCATTTCGCGGAACCAGATGCGTGCCGGCTTGGCCGGGGTTCCGCCCCATCGGGCGCCGGCGGGAACGTCGCCATGCACGGCGCTGACCGCGGCGATCTGAGCGCCCTCCCCGATCGTGAGGTGATTGTTGACGCCGACACGCGCGCCGAGAACGACGAAGTCCTCCAGCGTCGCGCTGCCCGAGATTCCCGTTTGCGCCACGATCACGCAATGGCGGCCGATCGCCACGTTGTGGCCGATCTGGACCAGATTGTCGATCTTGGTGCCTTCGCCGATGACGGTGTCGCGCGTGCCGCCCCGGTCGATCGCGGTGCCCGCGCCGATCTCCACATCATCCTGGATGACAACGCGGCGCAGTTGCGGCACTTTCTGATGTCCCCCCGCGCCCATGACGAAGCCGAACCCGTCCTGCCCGATTCGGCACCCGGGATGAATGATGACGCGATCGCCGACAAGCGCGTGGGTGAGGGAGACGCCGGCGCCGATCGCGCAATCGCGACCGATCCGCACATTCGGGCCGACGACGGCGGTGGGGCCGATCACCGTGCCGCCGCCGATCTCGGCGCCCGGCCCCACGACCGCGGCCGGGTCGATGGA
>CAYGZV010000003.1:13478-21746 GCA_964354425.1 uncultured Rhodoplanes sp.
GCGAGGTCGCTCGGGCCCGCCCGCTCGAGCGTGGCGACGTCGCGAATGACCCGGTCGACCGGGGCTCCGGCCAGCGGTTCGGCCCCCGTCAACTCAGCGATCTGGGCGATCGTCAGGGAGTTGGTGCGTTCGAAAAAGAACGGCTCGGTCATCGGGTGTGCGTCGGCGGTCGTGAGGTCGACGCATAGTGCGGCAATTGCGCCGCAACGCAACCCCGGCCGCACGGCGTGGAGCGCCGTGTCAGAACCGGGTCCCGCCGCCGAACCGGAAGATCTGCTTGCGGTCGTACGACTCCATGCTCAGCGGATAGGCGAGATCGAACCGCAGCGGCCCGAAGGGCGAATCCCAGATCAGCCCGACGCCGACGGAGGAGCGGATTGCATTGCCGTCACCGAAGCAAGGCACGGTCGGCGGCGAATTGGGGCAGGTCAGGATCAGGCCGCGCTCCGGCCAAGTCAGCGGTCCCTGATAGTCCCACAACTGGCCTGCGTCGGCGTAGGCGGCGAGCCGCATGCCGAAGTCCTTGGGCGCGAAGAAGAGCGGGGTCTGCACCTCGAAGCTGGCCGCCCAGAACATCGTTCCGCCGAGGGCGTCCTGGTTGGAGCCCGGCGTCAGGTCGCGCGGACCGAAGCCGGCCGGGGCGAAGCCGCGCACCATATTCGGTCCGCCCTGGAAGTGGTCGAGCATGCGCAGGTCACGGTCGCCCCAGCCGGTGACGTATCCGCCCTGCACCCGGAACACGCTGACAATGTCCGGAAGGAGCTCATTGTAGAGCCGCGAGTCGGCCGTGGTCTTGAAGAAGTTCACGTCCCCGCCGACGCCCGCGAAGTCCTGGTTGAGCGAGATCAACAGGCCGCTGGTCGGGCTCCTGTTGTTGTCGAGCGTGTTGTAGCTCGTCGTATAGCCGACCAGCGAGACCATGACCGGACCGTTGGCGAGTTCGCGGCGGACCGCGAGCGAGGCTTCGCCGTCGTAGTAGCAGTTGACCGCGAACGCGGCGCCGGTGGTCGGATCGATGATCGGATTGCCGTTGATATCGGTCGTCGAGGTCGGGAAGGTCCAGGGGCTGGCCGGGTTGATATTGTTACAGTTGTTGTATTCCTGCGGAAGCTTGAGCGTCTGCTGATAGGCGGAGTAGCGCACCTGGCCGACGATCGATTCGGTGATCGGGAAGCCGAGCTTGGCGCTGCCGCCGACCGTGCTCGACGTGTACGAGGTGTATTGCGACGAGGTCGTTTGCTTGGCAAAGCCGTCAAGACCGAAAGCGAGCCGCTGTCCGAACAGGAACGGTTCGACGAAGGAGAGTTCGAAGCCGCGCGCCCGCGTGCCGTACTGCACCGCCGCCCGCACGACATGACCGCGGCCGAGCAGGTTGCGTTCGCCGACGCTGACTTCGCCGATGAACCCGTCCGCGGTGGAGTAGCCGCCCGACACCGAGAACTCGCCGGTCGGCTGTTCCTCGACATCGACATTGATGATGATTCGATCGGGCGCCGAGCCCGGCTCGTTGGTGATGCGAACGGTCTTGAAGTAATTGAGATTCTTGATCCGGCGCTCGGCCCGGTCGATGAGCGCCCGGTTGTAGGCGTCGCCCTCGACAATGTCGAACTCGCGCCGGACAACGTAGTCGCGCGTGCGCGTATTGCCGCGGATATTGATGCGCTCGATATAGGCGCGCAGGCCCTGCTCCATCGTGTAGACGAGGTTGACGACCTTGGCCTCGTAATCGCGTTCGCCGCGCGGCCGGATGGAAGCAAACGGATAGCCGAGCTTGGCGACCTCGACGGTCAGGTCCTCGACCGTCTTTTCCACCGCATCGGCGTTGTAGATGGCGCCCGGCTTGGTGCGCAGCTTAGCCCGCAGCCGCGCCGGATCGAGCCCGCTCACGGTCGTCTGAATGTCGACGGCGCCGAAGGTGTAGCGGTCGCCCTCGTCGATGACGAAGGTGATGATGAAGCCCCGGCTCGCCGGATCGTACTCGGCCGTGGCCGACACGATGCGCACGTCGGCAAAGCCGTTCTTGAGATAGAATCGCCGCAGGAGATCGCGGTCGACCTCCATCCGATCGGGATCGAAAATGTCGTTCGACTTGAGGAAGCTGAGGAGGTTGGTCTCGCCGGTCTTGACCACGTCCTTCAGGCGCCAGTTCGAATAGGCGCGGTTGCCGACAAAGACGATCTTGGCCACCCCTGTCTTGCCGCCCTCGTTGATTTCGAAGACGAGATCGACGCGCCCGTTCGGCAGCTCGATGATCTTCGGATCGACGCGGACGTCGTAGCGGCCGCCGCGCTGATAGAGCTCGACGATGCGTTGCACATCCGCCTGCACGATGGCGCGCGAAAAGGTGCCGCGCGGACGCGACTGGATTTCCGACTGGAGCTGCTCGTCCTTGAGCTTGCGGTTGCCCTCGAAGGCGACCCGGTTGACCACGGAGTTCTCGACGACGACGACCACGATGCGTCCGCCCGACGGCGTGATTCGAACGTCCTGGAACAGGCCGGTCGCGTAGAGCGCCTTCAGCGCGTAATCGATCTTCGCCGCGTCCAGGCTCTCACCCGGAGCGAGCCGAAAATACGACCTGATCGTGTCGGCCTCGACCCGGCGATTGCCTTCCACGACGATCTGAGATGCGGACTGAGCGGTCGCCGCAACGGTTCCGCCGACCACCACACCAGCTGCGCATAGCTGCGCACCAATGAGGCCGGCGGCGCCGACTCTCCGTAAAAACCCTACCCCCCAAATCATGCGCATGGGCCCCCAAATTCCCACGTAACCCAACGCCCCGTCGCTTCTGTATCCGCCTCCGCTTGTATCGATTTCGGTCCCTGCTGGAAACCTAGAGTGCCGACTTTTTCCGTTTTACCGTCAGCGAGTTGCGATACCGACACACAATACGGCGGAGCTGTGGGCACATTATGACGAAGCGAGGTGCAAGATATCGTTAAAAGTTGCGAAGATCATCAGCATTACAACTATCGCGAACCCAATGCGGAACCCGAGTTCCTGCGCCCGCTCGGAGAGCGGCTTCCCGCGCGCCGCCTCGATTCCATAGAACAGCAGATGGCCGCCATCGAGCAGCGGCACGGGAAACAGGTTCAGAAGTCCGATGGAGACCGACAGCACAGCCGCAAGGTGCAGCAGCGCGACGAAACCCGCCGTCGCGACCTGGCCGGACACCTGCGCGATGCGAATCGGACCGCCGAGCTGATCGGTCGCTTCGCGTCCGACAATGACCCCGCCGATATAGGATAAGGTCCGCTCGATCACGAACCAGGTTTCCTCGACGCCGAGCCGCAGCGCCGTGAGCGGCGGAGATTTCTCGGTCCTGACGTCGCCCGGCGCCATCGACCGGGTGATTCCGAGCACGCCGATGCGATGGAGGTTGCCGAAATTGTCCTTGATCTCCTTCAGCGCCGGGGTCGCCTTCAGCGTGACGACCTGACCGCCGCGATCGACCGTGACCTCCAGACTCTGGCCCGCGCTCGTGCTGATGATTCGCTGCATGTCGGAGAAGCTCTCGATCTTCCTACCGTCGATCGAAAGCACCAGATCGCCCGCAACGAAGCCCGCCGCCTCGGCGGCGCTCGCCGCCTGGATCGAGTCGACGCGCGGGGTCGTCGACTGCTTGCCATACAGCATGAAAATGCCGGCAAAGATCGCTATGGCCAGAACAAAATTCGCCAGCGGCCCCGCCACGACAACGGCCGCGCGCGCCCCCACCGGCTGGGCCGGGAAGGTCTGCTTGCGCTCCTCTTCCGACATCTGCGCGAGGGAATCGGAGTCGGGCACGCTCGCCGCATTCTCGTCGCCGAAAAACTTGACATAGCCGCCGAGCGGAACCGCCGACAGCTTCCAGCGGGTGCCGGTCCGATCGGTGAAGCCCGCCAGTTCCGGGCCGAAGCCGAGCGAGAACACGAGCACGCGGATGCGGTACAGCCGGGCGATCAGGAAATGGCCGAGTTCGTGAAAGAAGACCACGATCGTAAGAACGAACAGGAAAGGAACGATATAACCCAAAAAGCCGAGGCCCCAGTCGTTGATGCTTGAAGCGATGCTCGAACCCATTACAGCCTCGTATTCGGCCCGGACGGTCGGCGGCGGACTGATCCGGTTAAGAACCCACAACTTGGTTAAATTGTCTTTGCGGCTATTTCGGGCAAGAGGGCGCGTGCAAGAAGTCGCGCATCATCGTCGATCGCGAGCGCCTCCTCCATGTCCGCGGGCTCGTGCAGCAGCCCGCGCGACGCGCTCGCTTCGAGGGTCGCCTCGACCAAGGCCGTGATGCCGGCGAATCGAAGCCGGCCTTCGAGAAACTCGGCGACCGCCACCTCGTTTGCCGCGTTCAGCACGGTCGGCGCCCCTGCCCCGGCCCGGAGCGCCTCGCAGGCAATGCGGAGCGCCGGGAACCGGACGAAATCGGGCTCCGCGAAGGTGAGATTGGCCATCTGCTCGAGGCGCAGCCGGTTCGCTCCCGCGATCCGCCGCGGCCAGCCAAGGCAATGGGCGATCGGCACGCGCATGTCCGGCGGCCCGAGTTGGGCGACGACCGAGCCATCCGTGAACTCGACCATGCCGTGGACTATCGATTGCGGGTGCACGAGCACGTCGATCTGGTCCTGCGCGAGATCGAACAGGTGGTGGGCCTCGATGATTTCCAGGCCCTTGTTCATCATCGTCGCCGAATCGATGGTGATCTTGGGACCCATCGACCAGTTCGGGTGCTTGAGCGCCTCGTCGAGGGTGGCGTTGCGGATCGCCGCCAGCGGCCAGTCGCGGAACGGGCCCCCGGACGCGGTGAGGATGATGCGCCGCACGGACTCGCGCGGTCCCGCGCCGAGCGCCTGGAAGATGGCGTTGTGCTCCGAATCGACCGGCAGCACGGTCGCGCCGGCCGCAGCCGCCCGCCGCATGAATGCGGTTCCCGCGCAGACCAGGCACTCCTTGTTCGCCAGCGCGACGACCGCGCCGCGCTCGGCGGCGGCGAGCGTCGGCTTCAGCCCGGCCGCTCCGGTGATCGCGGCGATCACCCAGTCCGCCGGCCGTTGCGCCGCCTCGATCACGGCGGCCTCGCCGGCCCCGGTCTCGATGCCTGTTCCGGCCAGCGCATCCTTCAGCGCGGCGTAGCATGCCGGCTCGGCGATCGCTGCGAACCGCGCGCCAAGCTCGCGCGCGAGCTTCGCCAGCGCCTCGGCGTTGCGGCCGGCCGTCACGGCTTCGACACGATACCGGTCGGGCTCCCGCTTAAGCAGGTCGATCGTGCTCGCGCCGATCGAGCCGGTCGCGCCGAGCAGCGTCACGCTGCGCGCGGACGCGTCCGCGATCTCGGCTTCGCGCCGAAGCGGGACCGCACTCATCGTCACCACGCGAGCAGTCCGCCGCCCGCGCCGTCGAGCCCGCCGCGCGCCACCCCCAGGAGGGCCGCGGCGCCTGCCGCCGCCAGAAAGCCGTCGAGTCGATCCATCAGTCCCCCGTGGCCGGGAATAATCCGGCTCGAATCCTTGACCCCGAAGTGGCGTTTGACGGCCGACTCGCCGAGATCGCCAGCCTGCGCGACGGCCGACAGTAGCAAGGCGAGCACGATCGCGGCGAGCAAATTTGTCAGGGAAGCCGCCGCCGCCACCGCCCCGCCCGCGACAACCGCCCCGAGCGCTCCCGCGACCGCGCCCGACCAGGTTTTTTTTGGGCTGATCGCTGGCGCGAGCTTCGGGCCGCCGATCAGCCGTCCGCCGAAATAGGCGACAATGTCGGTCGCCCATACAACCGCAAACAGGTAGAGGAGCGCGACCGCGCCGAGTTGCGGATCGCCCCGCAGCAGGATCGGTCCCGCGAGCACGGCGCCGGCATAGAGAACGCCGGCCGCGCACCACAGCCTGTTTGCCTTCGCCGAGACCGCGAATGCGCCCGCCCCCGCCGCGATCACGAGGAGCGCCAGGCCCGGATATCCGGCCGCGGCGAGCGCGCCGGCGAACGCCAGGACGCCCATGCCGGCGATTCGGGCCGAGCGCGGCGCCCGCACGATCTCCGCGCTCCATTCCCAGTAGACCCCGATCGCCGCCGCGCTCCAGAACAGGACGAACGGCCATCCCCCGATCAGGACGGCGGCAATGGCGAGCGGTGCCAGCACCAGTGCGGAGACGATGCGGGCGAATGCGTTTGCCGGGCTTCCGTCAGCCGGCAGCGCCGAGGATGGCGAAGGCTCGCGCCCCTGAGTCAGGACCCGGTCCCCGTGCGTGCGGCAAGACCGCCGAACCGCCGTTCGCGGCGGCGGTATTCGGCGATCGCGCTCTCCAGCGTGGTCCGGTCGAAGTCGGGCCAATAGGTCGGAACGAACACAAGCTCGCTGTAGGCCGCCTGCCACAGCAGAAAGTTCGAGAGGCGCTGCTCGCCGCTGGTGCGGATGATGAGGTCGGGATCGGGAAGATCCGGCGCGTCGAGATTTGCGGCGATCGATTCAGCGGTAATAGCGTCGGGGTCGAGCCGGCCGGCCGCGACCTCGTGGGCGAGCCGGCGCGCCGCGCGGGCGACCTCCTGGCGTGCGCCGTAGTTGAAGGCGACGACGAGGACGAGACCGGTATTGCCGCGGGTCAGATCCTCGGCTTCCTGCAGGAGCCGCCCGATCTCGGGATCGAGGTGACGGCGCTCGCCGATGACGCGCACCCGTACATTGTTGTGATGGAGATCCGCAAGGTCGTTGCGGACGAAGCGGCGCAGCAGGCCCATCAGGTCGCGAATTTCCGACATCGGACGCGACCAGTTCTCCGAACTGAACGAGAAAATGGTGAGATACCCGATGCCGAGATCGCCGGCCGCGCGGACCGTCCGCCGCACCGCCTCGACGCCGCGGCGATGGCCTTCGCTGCGCGGCAGACCGCGTTGCGCGGCCCAGCGGCCATTTCCGTCCATGATGATGGCGACGTGGCGAGGCGGAGCGAAGCTTTCGCCGTGCATCGTGCGCACCGCCTCAACTTGCGACATAGGGGATCTCCAACCGCCCGTTCAGACGGTCATGATCTCTTTTTCCTTGGTGGCAAGCGCCTGATCGATGTCCGTGATGGCCTGGTCGGTCGCCTTCTGCACCTCTTCGGTCATCCGGTCGTGCTCGTCGCGGCCCATTTTCCCGTCCTTTTCCATTTTCTTGAGCGCCTCCATGCCGTCGCGGCGGACATGGCGCACGGCGACCCGCGCCGTTTCCGCGAATTTATGCGCGACCTTCACCAATTCTTTGCGACGTTCCTGATTGAGCTCGGGCACGCGCAGGCGGATGAGCTGACCCTCGGTGTTGGGCGTAAGCCCGATATTGGCGGCGACGATCGCCTTCTCTACAGCATGCAGAGCCGTCTTGTCCCACACCTGAACGGTGATCAGCCGCGGTTCGGGCACACTGATCGAGGCGAGCTGGTTGAGCGGCATATGACTGCCGTAGACTTCGGCCTGAATATGGTCGAGCAGGCCGGTCGAGGCGCGCCCCGTGCGCAACCCGCCCAATTCCTGCTTGAGCATCTGCAAGGCGCCCTGCATGCGGCGCTTGAGTTCGGTGAGATCGTAGGTCGCGGCTGGCATGAACGCTTCTCCGGAAACGGAAGACGAGACCCAGGTCCGGCTCAATGGACGCTCGCCGATTGCGCGAGCTGTCGCGTGGGTCGCCTGTCAGCCGTCGACGATCGTCGCCCGTGCGTCCCCGCGCAAGACGGATTCGATCGCCCCCGGCTCTCGGATCGAAAATACAATGATAGGTATACGGTGTTCCCGGGCAAGCGCAAATGCGGTCATATCCATCACCCCGAGCCGGCGCTCGAGCGCTTCGGCATGCGTGAGGCGATCGTAGCGTTTCGCATGCGGGTCGCGGTTCGGATCGGCGCTGTAGACCCCGTCGACATTGGTGGCCTTCAGCACCGCGTCGCAGCCCATTTCCGCCGCCCGCAGGACCGCCGTCGTGTCGGTCGTAAAGAACGGATTGCCGGTGCCGCCGGCGAGCACGAGGACGCGGTTTTCGGCGAGTTGCCGGCGCGCCTGGCGGCGTTCATACGTCGCGCAGACCTGCGGCATCGCGAGCGCCGACATCGCCCGCGCCGGGGCGCCGCACCGCTCGATCGCCGCTTCGATCGCAAGCGCGTTCATCACGGTCGCGAGCATGCCCATCATGTCGGCGGTCGTGCGGTCGAGCCCATCCGCGGCCGCCCCGCGCAGGATATTGCCGCCGCCCACCACGACGCCGATGGTCACGCCGAGCGCGCGGGCGGCGACGATGTCCGCGGCGAAGCGGTCGAG
>CAYGZV010000003.1:21846-24212 GCA_964354425.1 uncultured Rhodoplanes sp.
GCGCCGACCGTCTTCTCCGCCTCTTTCAAGGCCTGGGCGACGCTCTTGCTCGGATCGTGGATGTAAGGCTGATCGACCAGACAGACCTCCTTGTAGAAGGTCTTGAGCCCCGAATCGACGATCTTGTCGATCACCTTGTCCGCCTTGCCCTGAGCGCGGGCCTTGTCGGCGATCACCTCGCGCTCGCGCGCGACCATGGTGGGGTCGAGGCCCGTCGAATCGATCGCCTGCGGATTGGAGGCGGCGACCTGCATCGCGACCAGGCGCCCGAACGTCATCAGCTCGTCGGTCTTGCCGGTCGACTTGAGCGCGACGAGCACGCCGATCTTGCCGAGCCCTTCGGTGACGCTGCTGTGCACATAGCTCGCGACCGCGCCCTGGGAGACGGCAAGCTCGGCCGCCCGCCGCAGCGTCATGTTCTCGCCGATGGTGGCGATCGCCGACGACAGCGCATCGGCCACGGTGGCGTCGCCGATCTTGGCCGCCTTGATGCGCTCGACATCCGCCCCGACATCGAGCGTGACCTGGGCGACCATCCGCACCAGCCCCTGGAACAGATCGTTGCGCGCGACGAAGTCGGTCTCGGAATTGACTTCGACCACCGCGCCCTTCTGCGGCTTCAAGGCGACGCCGATCAGCCCCTCCGCGGCGACGCGGCCCGCCTTCTTGGCCGCCTTGGCGAGGCCCTTCTTGCGCAGCCAGTCGACCGCCGCCTCCATGTCGCCGCTCGTGTCCGCGAGCGCGGCCTTGCAGTCCATCATGCCGGCGCCGGTCTTGTCGCGCAGTTCCTTGACCAACGAAGCGCTGATATTCGCCATGGGTGCCTCGGTTCCGTGTCCTTGAGAATTCTTGCGTGATCGCGGGTTACCCGCTGATCCGGCTCACATTGTTCGTCATGCTCCGCGACAGCGGAGCATCCGGTATTCCACACGAAACGCCGCGTTTACCGGATCATCCGCGTGCGCGGGTGATGACAAGCGAAAACTCGTATCCGCAAATGACGAGGCGAGTGGCGCCCCTGCTCACTCCGTTTCGGCGCTGAGTTCCTTCGCCTTGGCGATCCAGCGCTCGACGCGCCCCGGCAAGCCGACCGTTTCGCCGACCTGATGCGCGGCCTGCGGCCCCAGCGCGGCGATCTGCCAGTAATGGAAAATGCCGAGTTCGTTGAGCTTGCTCTCGATCGTGGGCGACACGCCGGTAAGTTTTTTCAGATCGTCGGCGACCCCGCGCGGGCCGGGCAGCGGCTCGAAGCCGAGTTCGCCGCCCGCCACCGGCGCGGGAAGCTCTTCGACGATCGGCGTCTCGGCTGCGCCGATATCGATTCCGGCCTCGCCATGGGCGCGCGAAATCCCGTCGATCGCCGCCTTCGAGATCAGTTCGCAATACAGGCTGATCGCCCGCCCCGCATCGTCGTTGCCCGGCACGACATAGGTGATGCCGTCCGGATCGCAGTTCGTGTCGACCACGGCGGCGACCGGAATATGCAGGCGCTGCGCCTCCTTGATCGCGATGTCCTCCTTGTTGGTGTCGATCACGAACAGAAGGTCGGGCAATCCGCCCATATCCTTGATGCCGCCGAGCGCGCGTTCGAGCTTGTCGCGCTCGCGCGTCAGCGTCAGCCGCTCTTTCTTGGTGTAGGCCTGCGCCTCGCCGGAATTGAGCATCTCGTCGAGCTTGCGCAGGCGCTTGATCGATGCGGAGATGGTCTTCCAATTGGTCAGCGTGCCGCCGAGCCAGCGCGAGTTCACGTAGTATTGCGCGGCGCGCTTGGCCGCGTCGGCGACCGCATCCTGCGCCTGGCGCTTGGTGCCGACGAACAGGATGCGTCCGCCGTTCGCCACGGTGTCGCTCACCGCCTGCAGCGCGCGATGCATCAGCGGCACGGTCTGGGCGAGATCGATGATGTGGATATTGTTGCGGGCGCCGAAGATGTAGTCGCGCATCTTCGGATTCCAGCGATGCGATTGATGGCCGAAATGCACGCCAGCTTCGAGCAGCTGGCGCATGGAATAGTCGGGCAGCGCCATACGGTCTTCTCCGGTTTGTACCGCCGCAGGCTCTTGCGAAGCCTCGGCTGGAGCACGCCCCGATCAAATCGATCCGCACCCCGCTCATTCCCGCGCACGGGAATCCAGTTCGCATCTGGGTCCCCGCCTGCGCGGGGACGAGCGGAATCCGTGCCGAACTCGCCGGAACACGCCCTGTTCGCCGCGGGCCTTGCGAGCCCTTGGCTGGTCCGCCGCGGATCTTCTGTGAGCTTTTGTCAGCGATCCTGCGATCGCCGGAAAAAACCACCGGACGGCGTTGAGCCTCGATCCGCGTGTGAGATGGGTGGTTTATAGGGATGCGGGAGCGGAAGCGCAACC
>CAYGZV010000003.1:24312-36095 GCA_964354425.1 uncultured Rhodoplanes sp.
TCGATCCGCGTGTGAGATGGGTGGTTTATAGGGATGCGGGAGCGGAAGCGCAACCACGCGGGTCGGGGCGAAGCACAACCTGCCTTTACCACCTCTCCCCGCCGGGGAGAGGTCGGATTTCGAAGCGGAGCGAGAAATTTGGGTGAGGGGCTAGAGAGTTCGGTCTGATCCCTCACCCGGCTCGTATCTCGCCTTGCTCGATCCTTGCCGACCTCTCCCCACCGGGGAGAGGTAAAGTTCCGCGTGCGCACGGGTTGCGCGCCGCCGCCGAGCACCCACCCCTCATCCTGAGGAGCGCGCGCGAGCGTGCGGCTCGAAGGATGGCGCGTGGGCACTGCCTGCGATCATGGTTCGAGACGCGCATGCGCTCCTCACCATGAGGACCGCAGTGCGACGCGCAGCTTCGCTGCGCTCGGCGATGAGCGTGGAAAAACCGGCTTGAAGCGGCGCTTTCGCGCGCCGGCGGGTCAGGCGCTGCGGCGGTGCAGGCGCTGGAGGCGAAGCTTCTGGTAGTCCGCGATCTCGCGCGCGCAGGGCTGGCCGCGATCGAACGTCAGATGGCTGATCGAGGTGAGGATTTCGCCGCGGCCGTTGGCGGGGCGGCGGTCGAGCCGGCAGACGATTCCGCCTTCGTTGCCCAGATAATGCACGCCGGTGATACGGCATTCCCGCGGAATCTCGGCCTCCGAAGACTGCTCCTTCAGCGCCGCAGCGGCCTGCGGGGTCAGGCTCGCGAGAATCGGCAGGTGTTCTTCCAGTTTCACCAGCAGGCGATTGACCTGCTTAAGATCATCGACCACGGGAACAGCCTCTCTTGTTATTGTTGAAGGTTGCGCAATCTATCCGATTCGGGTGGCCTGCGCCCGCCCCCGTTCACACGGCGTCCACAGTCACGACGCCGGGCGCGGCCTTGATCGCGCCGGCGATTTGCGGGGATATCTTGTAGCGCCCGGGGAGCTTCACCTCAACCTCATTGTGCGAGAGAAGAAGCACGAGCGTCACCTCCCCGTCCACCCGGTCGGCCTTGTCGCCCCCGTTCGCTCCCCCCGCCCGCTCGGGAACTGCCGCCTGCCGGCCGCCATTGCCGCCGGCGCGCGGGGCGCGGGCAGGCTCCAGCCGCTGCGCGATCGCCGGCAGCGGGCCTTCGTCGCTCAGCACGACCCGCAAGCCCGACTGCAGTTTCGCCGCCGCCTCGTCGAGCGGCTCGCAGGTCTGGATGCGCGCGCGCACCTCCTCGCCCTGCGCCTCGGCGGTGAGAAACAGGATCAGCGCGGCGCCCGGTTCGAGCAGGTCGCGGTATTGCTGCAGGCCCTCGGCGAAGATCACCGCCTCGTAATGGCCGGACGGGTCGGACAGGCCGAGGATCCCCATCTTGTTGCCGGTCTTGGTGCGCCGCTCGGTGCGCGACACGACCGTCGCCGCCAGCCGGCCCGCCGTCGCCCCCGCCTTCACCGCGCGCGAGAACTCGGCGAAGGACTGCAGGCGCAGCCGCTTGAGCAGATGCGCATAGTCGTCGAGCGGATGGCCGGACAGGAAGAAGCCGATTGCGTCGTATTCGCGGCGCAGCCGCTCGGCCGACAGCCAAGGTTCAGCGCTGGGAATCCGCAGCGCCGTGCGCGCGCCCGGCGCGCCGAAGGAAAACTCGAGCGCCCCGCTCGTCCTCGCCTCGTATTGGCGCTGCGCTTCCGCCAGCATCTGGTCGGCGCCGGCGAAGACGCGCGCGCGGTTGGGCTCGAGCGAATCGAAGGCGCCGGCGGCGGCAAGACTCTCCAGCACCCGCTTGTTGACCGCGCGCGGGTCGATGCGGCGGGCGAAATCGGCGAGGTCGGCGAACGGGCCCGCCGCACGCGCCGCCACGATCGCCTCCACGGCTTGGCGGCCGACGCCCTTGAGCGCGCCGAGCGCGTAATGGATCGTTTGCCCCTCGACGTCGAAATCGACCCCCGAGGCGTTGACGGAGGGCGGCGCGATCTTGATCCCGAGCCGCTCCGCTTCGGCGCGGAAGTCGGAAAGCTTGTCGGTGTTGCCCATGTCGAGCGTCATCGAGGCGGCGAGGAACTCGACCGGAAAGTTCGCCTTCAGATAGGCCGTCTGATAGGCGACGAGCGCGTAGGCGGCGGCATGGCTCTTGTTGAAGCCGTAATCGGCGAAGCGCGCGAGCAGGTCGAAGATCAGGTCCGCCTGCGGCTTGTCGAGCCCGCGCGCGACCGCGCCGGAGACGAAGCGCTCGCGCTGCTGGTCCATCTCCTTGCGGATCTTCTTGCCCATTGCGCGCCGCAGCAGGTCGGCCTCGCCGAGCGAATAGCCGGCGAGCACCTGCGCGATCTGCATCACCTGCTCCTGGTAGATGATCACGCCGAAAGTCTCGCGCAGGATCGGCTCGAGCTTGGGGTGGATATAGTCGGGCCGCTCGGTTCCCTGCTTGCGCGCGCAGTAGGTCGGGATGTTCGCCATCGGCCCCGGCCGGTAGAGCGCGACGAGCGCGATGATGTCCTCGAACCGGTCGGGACGCATGTCGACCAGCGCGCGCCGCATTCCGGCGCTTTCCACCTGGAACACGCCGACCGTTTCGCCGCGCGCGAGCATCGCGTAGCTCTTCTCGTCGTCGAGCGGAATGCGGGCGAGGTCGATCGCGACCGCGCGGCGCGCCAAGAGCTTCACCGCGACTTCCAGCACGGTCAGCGTCTTCAGGCCGAGGAAGTCGAATTTCACGAGGCCCGCCTGTTCGACCCATTTCATGTTGAACTGGGTCACCGGCATGTCCGACTTGGGATCGCGGTAGAGCGGCACGCGCTCGCTCAGGGGCCGGTCGCCGATGACGATGCCGGCGGCATGCGTCGAAGCGTGGCGATACAGCCCTTCGAGCTTCTGGGCGATGGCGAAGGCGCGGGCGACGATCGGTTCCTGGTCGCGCGCGGCCTGCAGGCGCGGCTCGCCATTGATCGCTTCGGCGAGCGTCACCGGCTTGGCCGGATTATGCGGCACGAGCTTGCAGAGCTTGTCGACCTGGCCGTAGGGCATTTCGAGCACGCGGCCGACATCGCGCAGGACGCCGCGCGCCTGCAGCGTGCCGAAAGTGATGATCTGCGCGACCCGGTCGCGGCCGTATCGCTGCTGGACGTAGCGGATCACCTCGTCGCGCCGGTTCTGGCAGAAGTCGATGTCGAAGTCCGGCATCGACACGCGCTCGGGATTGAGGAAGCGCTCGAACAGGAGGCCGAAGCGGATCGGGTCGAGATCGGTGATGGTGAGCGCATAGGCGACGAGCGAGCCGGCGCCCGAGCCGCGCCCCGGCCCGACCGGGATGCCGTGCTCCTTCGCCCAGCGGATGAAGTCGGAGACGATGAGGAAGTACCCCGAATACGCCATGCGCGCGATCACGCCGAGCTCGAAGGCGAGCCGCTCGCGATAGGTCTCCTCCGTCTGTGCCGGCGCCACGCCGTGCGCGGCGACTCGCTGCGCGAGCCCCTCCTCCGCCCGCGCCCGCAGCGCCGCGTCCTCGTCGACCGGCGCGCCGCTTTCGGCGGAAAAGCGCGGCAGGATCGGCTTTTCCATGCGCGGCCGGAAGCTGCAGCGCTGGGCGATCTCCACGGTGGAGGCGAGCGCTTCCGGCAGGTCGGCGAACAGGTTCGCCATTTCCGCGCGCGTCTTGAAGCGGTGCTCCGGCGTGAGATGGCGGCGCTCGGCTTCCGCGAGCAGCCGGCCCTCGGCGATGCAGAGAAGCGCGTCATGCGCCTCGTAATCGTCCGCCGCGGCGAAGAACGGCTGGTTGGTGGCGACGAGCGGGACGCCATTCGCATAGGCCTGGTCGATCAGCACGCTTTCGGTCGCGCGCTCCTGCGCCGTGCCGTGCCGCTGCAATTCGATATAGAGCCGGCCGTCGAACAGCCGGCGCAGCGTCGACAGCCGCGCCCCGACCAGCGGCGTCTGGCCGGCGAGGATCGCCCGGTCGAGCGGGCCGTCCGGCCCTCCGGTGAGCGCGATCAGGCCGTCGGTGGAGCCGTCGAGCCAGTCGAGCCTGATATGCGCCGCTTCGCCCGCCGGGGTTTCGAGGAAGGCGCGGGAGGTGAGGCGCAGCAGGTTGCGGTAGCCCTGCTCGCGGGCGGCGAGCAGCACGAGGCGCGGCAGCGCCCGGCCGGGGCTGTGCAAGGCCTGGCGCGGTCCGTGATCGTGATCGGCGAAGTCGATCGCGAGCGTGCAGCCGATAATCGGCTGGATGCCCGCGCCCGCGAGCTTCTCGGAGAACTCGAGCGCCCCGAACATGTTGTCGGTGTCGGTGAGCGCGAGGGCCGGCTGCCGGTCGGCCTTGGCGAGCGCCGCAAGCCGCGCGATCGTCAGCGCGCCTTCGAGCAGCGAATAGGCGGAGTGCACGTGCAGATGCACGAAGCAGGGGTCGGCAGTCACGTCAGGCCTCGCGCGGCGTTCGAAATCGGCGGCCGGCCAGCATCGCCGCGGGCGCCGGGCATGTCCACTCCCTGCGGGGAACGCTCGCCGCTATGCACAGGCGCGTTCCGCAGCCCTGCCCCGGACGACGCTATTCGAGCTCGATGATCCGACCGTCGCGCAGCGTCACCCGCCGGTCCATGCGGGCGGCGATGTCGAGATTATGCGTCGCGATGACGGCGGCGAGCCGCGAGGCGCGCACGAGCTGGGTGAGCGCGCGGAACACGTGCTCGGAGGTGCGCGGGTCGAGATTGCCGGTCGGCTCGTCGGCGAGCAGGATGCGCGGCGCGTTGGCGACCGCCCGCGCGATCGCCACCCGCTGCTGCTCCCCGCCCGACAGTTCCGCCGGCCGATGGTGCAGGCGCTCTTTCAGCCCGAGATAGGAAAGCAGCTCCCCCGCCCGGTCGTTCGCGTCCTTGCTTGTGAGCCCGCGGATCATCTGCGGCAGCATCACGTTTTCCACCGCGGTGAATTCGTTGAGGAGGTGATGGGCCTGGTAGATGAAGCCGATCTCGTTGCGGCGGATGCGGGTGCGCTCCGCGTCGGTGAGCGTCGACGTGGGAACGTCGTCGATGAACACTTCGCCGGAATCCTGATGCTCGAGCAGGCCGGCAATGTGCAGCAGGGTCGATTTCCCGGCGCCCGAAGGGGCGAGCAGCGCGACCATCTGGCCGGACCATACGGCAAGGTCCGCGCCATTGAGGATTTCCAGCGCGACGTCGCCCTGCCGGTACTGCCGTTCGACTTGATGCAGGAAAATGACCGGGCTCTGTGTCGCGTTCATTGCTTCACTCGTAACGCAGCGTTTCGACCGGATCGAGCCGGGCGGCGCGCCAGGACGGGTAGAGCGTCGCCAGCAGCGACAAAGCCAGCGCCATGACGACCACCGCCGCCGTCTCCGAAAAATTCATCTCCGCCGGCAGCCGCGACAGGAAATAGAGCTCCGGCGAAAACAGCTCGGTCCGCGTGACGAAGGAGAGGAACTGGCGGATCGATTCGACATTGAGGCAGACCAGCGTGCCGACCACGAAGCCGGTCAGGGTGCCGACCACCCCGATCGAAGCGCCGGTGATCAGGAAAATGCGCATCACCGCCCCCTGCGTCGCCCCCATCGTGCGCATGACGGCGATATCGGAGCTCTTGTCCTTCACCAGCATGATCAGGCCGGACACGATATTGAGCGCGGCGACCAGCACGATCAGCGTCAGGATGAGGAACATCACGTTGCGCTCGACCTGCAGCGCGTTGAAGAACGTCGCATTGCGCTGGCGCCAGTCGATCAGATAGACCGGCCGCTGCGCCGCGTCGGCGATGAGCTTGCGGTAGCGGTCGACGTTGTCGGGATTATCGGTATAGACCTCGATCGCGGTCACGTCGTTCGGCCGGTTGAAATAGGCCTGCGCCTCCGGCAGCGGCATGAACACGAAGGCCGCATCGTATTCCGACATGCCGATCTCGAACACGGCGGCGACCTTGTAGACCTTGATGCGCGGCGTCGTGCCCATCGGCGTGACCGCGCCGCGCGGCGCCACCAAGGTCAGGTTGTCGCCCGCCCGCAGCGAAAGCTGGTCGGCGAGCCGCTTGCCGATCGCCAGTCCCTGCCCTTCGTCGAACCCTTCGAGCGTGCCCTGCCGGACGTTCTTGGCGACGGAAGCCAGCTTGTCGAGATCGGCTGCCCTGATTCCGCGCACGAGAACGCCGTTGGCCGCGAACGGCGAGGACGCGAGCGCCTGCCCCTCGACGATCGGCGCCGCCAGGCGCACGCCCGGAACCGCGGACACGCGCTCAGCCACCTGGTCGAAATCGGTCAGCGGCGATTCAAGCGGCTGGATCAGGACATGGCCATTGAGGCCGAGGATCTTGCCGAGCAGCTCCGTGCGGAAGCCGTTCATCACCGCCATGACGATGATCAGGGTCGCCACCCCGAGCATGATCCCGAGAAAGGAGAATCCGGCGATGACCGAGATGAATCCTTCCTTCCGCCGCGCCCGCAGATAGCGCAGCGACAACATCCATTCGAAGGCGGCGAAAGGCCGCGTGCTCGCAGAGTCACTCATGACAAGGCCCTCCACCCGAAATCCCACGCGATTCTGGCGGATTCACGCCATGATCGCTTCTGACGCGAAGCAGCCAACATCATTGTCAATCTGCGTCGTTCCCGCGCCGGGCGTGGCGATCCGAGCGGGCATTCAAGGCTGTTCAGCGGGCACGAGACGCGCGCGCACATCGGCCGGGGACAGCAGTTCGCGCGTTCCGTCGGCGCGGCGCTTCAGTTCCAGCTTGCCCTCCTTGAGCCCTTTCGGGCCGATCAACACCTGCCAGGGAATGCCGATCAAATCCATCGTCGCGAATTTCGCGCCGGGACGTTCGTCGAGATCGTGGTAGAGCACCTCCACCCCGCTTGCGGTGAGTTCGCGATAAAGGCTCTCGGACGCCTGGTCGGTCGCCGCGTCTCCCTGCTTGAGATTGAGGATGGCCACGCGATAGGGCGCGACCGATTCGGGCCAGATGATGCCGGCCTCGTCATGCGACGCCTCGATGATGGCGGCAACAAGCCGGCTCGGCCCGATCCCGTAGGAGCCCATATGCACCGGGCGCTCGGCGCCGTCCGGCCCCGCCACGACCGCCTTCATCGGCTGCGAATACTTCGTGCCGAAGTAAAAGATATGGCCCACCTCGATGCCCCGCGCGGACACGCGGTCATCCGCGGCGATCTGCGCGAAGGCGGCCGCGTCGTGCTTTTCGGAGGTCGCGGCGTAGAGCGAGGTCCAGGTGTCGACGATCGCCTGCATGCCGCCGATGTCGTCGAAGGCGACATCGGCGTCCGGGGCCGGGAAGCCGAGATAGTCGCGGTGGCAGTAGACCTCGCTTTCGCCCGTCTGCGCCAGGATGATGAATTCGTGGCTGAGATTGCCGCCGATCGGGCCGGTATCGGCGACCATCGGGATCGCCTTCAGACCCATGCGGGCGAACGTGCGCAGATAGGCGACGAACATCTTGTTGTAGGCGTGCCGCGCGCCTTCGAAATCGACGTCGAAAGAATAGGCGTCCTTCATCAGGAACTCACGCCCGCGCATCAGCCCGAAGCGCGGGCGCACCTCGTCGCGGAATTTCCACTGGATATGGTAAAGGTTTAGCGGCAGATCCTTGTAGGAGCGGACATAAGCGCGGAAGATTTCGGTGATCATCTCCTCGTTGGTCGGACCGTAGAGCATGTCGCGCTCGTGGCGGTCCTTGATGCGCAGCATTTCCTTGCCGTAGTCGTCGTAGCGTCCGCTTTCCCGCCAGAGATCGGCCGACTGGATGGTCGGCATCAGCAATTCGACCGCTCCGGCGCGGTTCTGCTCATCGCGGACGATCTGGCAGACCTTCTGAAGCACGCGATATCCGAGCGGCAGGAAGGCATAGATGCCGGCCGCCTCCTGTCGGATCAGCCCTGCACGCAACATGAGCCGGTGCGACATAATCTCCGCCTCTTTCGGCGTCTCGCGCAGGATCGGCAGAAAAAAGCGGGACAGGCGCATGGGGGAAGGAACTCCGGGTGCAAATTGCGCTGGCAGAGAAACCTGGATTGCCGCCAAAACACAAGCCCGCGAAGGGGCTTCGCGGCGGCAATCACCAGGAGATCAGGGCGTTCCGACAACCGCTCGCCGGCGCATCGCCAAACCCTTTTGCATAGTAATCGACTTTGTTGCACTGCACGACAACTGTGATGACAAAACTACGACATTCGTCTAATAAAACACGTCTGCTTCCGGTGCCGGGTTTTTTTGAAACTTTATTGCCGGGAGCTAGGTCCAGGTCTGTGGGAGGAGAGCCGACGGCGCGCTTGAACGCAGCCGCTCCGAGCGGGAAAATCCGCGGAGGAATGGCGATAAAACTAGGGTGTTGGCAGCAGGACATTGTTCCTGCTGCTTTTTTTTGTGCGCGTCGCTTTGGCAGGGAATCCACGCCGCGAACCGTTGCGCCCTTGGCGGAAAGCCGATCGCGTCCTAACGGGGAAAGAGCCCCCACAGCGTCCCGAATTGTTCGAGATCGATCAGGCCCGCGGCATAGACGGCATAGAAGACGAGGAAGATGGCCGTGGTCACGATCGTCGTCCACAGCGCCTTGACAAGAAGTTTGGGAGCCGAGGGCGCCCCCGGATCGCTGCCGGGCACGATCTCGCCCGTCTCCTCCTGCGAGCGCACGCCGAACGGCAGCACCGCGAACAGCACGGTCCACCACAACACGAAATAGATGCCCGCCAGCGTCGTCCAAGCCAAACGCGGCCTCTTTCCCGGCGGGCTCGTCGCGGCCGGCCTTGTTTCGTTTCTCCCCCGCTTGCGGGGGAGAAAGCGGCGCAGCGCAACGGGTGGAGGCTGCCCCGGCGAGGATCACGCCTGTTCGAGTTCGACCAGCGTGCCGCAGAAGTCCTTGGGGTGGAGGAACAGCACCGGCTTGCCGTGCGCGCCGATCTTCGGATTGCCGTCGCCCAGCACGCGGGCGCCTTCGGCCTTGAGCTTGTCGCGCGCGACGAGGATGTCGTCCACCTCGTAGCAGATATGGTGGATGCCGCCGTCCGGATTGCGATCGACGAAGGCCTGGATCGGCGACTTATCGCCGAGCGGCTCCAACAGTTCGATCTTGGTGTTCGGCAGCGTGATGAACACCGTGTTGACGCCATGGTCCGGCTGCGGCTCGATCGCCGAGACGCTGGCGCCGAGCTTGGTGCGGTAGAGCTCCGAAGCCTTGGCGATATCGCGCACGGCGATCGCCACGTGATTGAGACGTCCGATCATGAGGTGTCTCCCCCTTTTTGCTGGTCGGGCCGCGGACCACCCGTGGCCGTTCGCTCGGGCCAGACGATGTCCCGCCCCGCTTATACCGTCAAGACGTGGACAAGACACAAGGGCTTCTTGCCCCATCCCTGCGCCACCCGCGCGCGCACCGCACGTCGCACCGCTTCGGCGACCGCGTCGGGATCGCGCCGGCGCGGCCGGGGCAGATGCTCGACCGTTCTTGCCGCCGTCTCGCCGATGATCGCAGCGAAGGAGACCCCTGCGGCGTCGGCCTCGGGAATGCCGATCAACTGAACCTCGGGCTCGGCGAGGACGAGGCCGGTATCGTCGAGCGCAAGCGCGACCGACACGACGCCGACATAGCCGAGCCGCCTCCGGTCGGGGACCGTGCGGCCCTCGCCCTGCACGATGAGGAAGCCGTCCTTGTAAAGCCGCCCCTGCGGCACCTCGTCGATGATTCCGGCCGGCTCCGGCGCGAGCCGCACAAGGTCGCCGTTGCGGCACAGAATCGTCTCGCCGACGCCGCTCTTGCGCGCGAGCGCGGCATGCTCGGCAAGATGCAGCGCCTCGCCGTGCACGGGGACCACGATGCGCGGCCGCACCCAGGACAACAGGTCGCTCATCTCGTCACGGCGCGGATGGCCTGAGACATGAATGAGATGCGTGCGGTCGGTGATCACTTCGACGCCCTGATCGACGAGGCCGTTGACGACGCGGTTCACCGGCTTCTCATTGCCGGGGATGGTGCGTGAGGAGAAGATCACCCGATCGCCCTTGTCGAGGCCGACCTCCGGGTGATTGGCCTCGGCGATGCGCGCGAGCGCCGAACGCGGCTCGCCCTGGCTTCCGGTGCAGAGCGCCACGACCTTGTCGCGCGGCAGATAGCCGAATGTCTCGACGCTGCGGAACGGCCTTATGCCGTCGAGATAGCCGGTTTCGCGGGCGACCTGCGCGACGCGCTCCATGGCGCGGCCGATCATCACGACCTCGCGGCCGCAGCCGTGGGCCGCCTCCGCGATGCTCCTGATGCGCCCCACATGCGAGGCGAAGGTTGTCACCGCGACCCGGGCGGGCGCGGACGCGATCAGTTCGCCGAGGGTTTTCGCCACGTCCCGCTCGGAGGGAGAGCGCCCTGCGCGAATCGCGTTGGTCGAATCCCCGACGACGGCCAGGCATCCCGCGTCCCCCAGCGCCCTGAGCTTCGCCTCGTCGGTCGGCGGGCCGATCACCGGGTTGGCGTCGAGCTTCCAGTCTCCGGTGTGCAGGACCGCCCCCGCCGGGGTGCGGATGATCAGGGCGTTCGATTCCGGAATCGAATGAGCGACGGAGACGAATTCCACCTCGAACGGGTCGAGCGACAGCCGCGCGCCGAGCGGCACGATAGTGATGGGCACCTCCGGCGCGCCCGGCTCGGACAGGCGCTTTGCCTCGAACAGCGCCGCGGTGAACGGGGTCGCATAGACCGGCGTGCGCAATTGCGGCCACAGGTCGATCAGGGCGCCGAAATGGTCCTCATGCGCATGGGTGAGCACGAGCGCCCGCAAATTGCGCTTCTCGTGCATGAGAAAGCGGATGTCCGGCATGATGAGATCGATGCCGGGCAGGTCGTCGCCGGCGAAGGCGACGCCGAGATCGACCGCGATCCAGGCCCGCTTGCGCGGCGGCCCGAACCCGTAGAGCGACAGGTTCATGCCGATTTCGCCGACGCCGCCGAGCGGCGCGAAGACAAGCTGATCGGCCCTGTCGCTCATGCGGGGCGCCGACGCGACGCCGGTCCGGCGGCCGCCTCGGCGCTCGGAGCCGTCAAGGGAAACACATCGCCCGCGGTGATCTTGCGCCGGCCGCCGCCAGCTTCCATCAGCACGAGATTGCCGTCCTCGTCGATCGTTTCAAAACTGCCGGTCACGTCGCCATCCGCCAGACGAACGCGCAAGCCTGCGCCCGGCGCAGGCCCGTGGGCAAGCCAGGCCGCGCGGATATCGGCGAAACGAGCCCCACCATTCCACAATGCGAGCCGCTGCGCCATCTGCCGCGACAGCGCCGCGAATGCATCCGCCGCCGTCACCTCCGCGCCCTGCGCGCCGAGGTCGGTCGCGGGATAGGCGGCGTCGCCGGGGTGATGCCGGCAATTGATGCCGATTCCGATCGCCACCATCAGCGGGTTCGACCCCTCCCCTTCGATCAGGATGCCGGCGAGCTTACGCCCGTCGACCAGGACATCGTTCGGCCATTTGAGCGACAGCCGCGCAGCCAGTCCGGGGGCGACGTCGCAGACCGTGTCGCGGACCGCCAGCGCGGCGACGAAGGAGCATTGCGCGACCCGCAAGAGCGGCGCGGGATCGGCCAGAAGCAGGCTCGCATGCAGGTTTCCGGGCTCGGAAACCCAGACGCGCCCGCGCCGTCCCCGCCCCGCGGTCTGCGTCTGCGCCGTGACCCAGAGCGGACCGCGCAGGCCCGCCCCGGCGTAGCGCAGCGCCTGCGCGTTGGTCGAGTCGATCTCCTCATGCGTGATGAGTTCGACGCCCGCCGCGTCCGCCGTGGGGTCGAGCTTCATCGCGG
>CAYGZV010000003.1:36195-48661 GCA_964354425.1 uncultured Rhodoplanes sp.
ACCAGCGGCGCCGGATAAACGAAGAACAGACTGACGAACAGCCCGGTCACCGCGAGCACCGCCCCGAGTTCGCTGCGCATGGGCGAAAGCGCGGGCGCCGGCTCGTCGAAATACATCACCTTGATGATGAGGAGATAGTAGTAGGCGCCGACCACGCTCGCGAGCACGCCGATCACGGCGAGGGTGTAGAGCCCGGCATTCACGGCGGCGACGAAGACGTAGAACTTGGCGAAGAACCCGGCGAGCGGCGGGATGCCGGCGAGCGAAAACAGCAGCATCGCCAGAAAGAAGGCCATGCCCGGCTTAGTGCGGGCGAGCCCGGCGAGATCGGAAATCTCCTCCACCGGGCCATCGTCTCGGCGCATCGCGATGATGCAGGCGAACGTGCCGAGCGTCATCGCGACGTAGATCGCCATGTAGACCATCACGCCCTGCACGCCCTCGACGGTGCCGGCGGCGAGCCCGATCAGCGCGTAGCCCATATGGCCGATCGACGAATAGGCCATCAGCCGCTTGATGTTGTGCTGGCCGATCGCGGCGAACGCGCCGAGCACCATCGAGGCGATCGACACGAACACGACGATCTGCTGCCATTGCGGGGCGATGGTCGGGAAGGCCGTGATCGAGACGCGCACGAACACGGCGATCGCGGCGGCCTTGGGCGCCGCCGCGAAGAAGGCGGTGACCGGCGTCGGCGCGCCCTCGTAGACGTCGGGCGTCCACATGTGGAACGGCACCGCCGAGACCTTGAAGCACAGGCCGGCGAACAGGAACACGAGGCCGAAGGTGAGCGGCAGGCCGCCCTGCCGCGCGGCTTCCGCAATGCCGGCGAAGCTCACCGTTCCGGTCGAGCCATAGACCAGCGAGGCGCCGTACAAGAGCATGCCGGAAGAGAGCGCGCCAAGGACAAAATATTTCAGTCCCGCCTCGGTCGAGCGCAAACGCTCGCGGTCGATCGCGGCGACCACGTAAAGCGAGAGACTCATCAGCTCGAAACCGAGATAGAGCGCGATGAGGTCCCCTGCCGAAATCAGCATGAGCATGCCGGTGGTCGCGAGCACGATCAGGATCGGATACTCGAAGCGCCGCCGCTCCGCCTGCCCCATGAACTCGCTCGACAGGATGATGGCGGTGGCCGATCCGACAAGAGCGAGGAGCTTGAAGAAGCGGGCATAGTCGTCGACGACGAAGCTGCCGCCGAAGGTCGTGGTCCTGCCCGCCGGCATCAGCGCGACGAGCACGCCCGCGGCGACGAGCAGAAGCACCGCCGCGCCGCTCACGAAGCCGGTCGCCTGGTTGCCGCGATACGCCCCGATGACGAGGAGGACCAGCGCGCCAAGCGCGAGAACGATCTCGGGCAGCGCCGGAGCGAGGGCGGGCAGATCGAATGATTCGTTCATGATAGCCCCGTTCAGTGGCCGAGCGCCGCCGCTTTCGCGAGCCCCACCGCCGCTTGATAATTCGTGACGAGCGAGGTGACCGAAGCCGCCGACATGTCGAGCACCGGCTTCGGGTAGACGCCGAACAGGATGGTGAGAATGAGGAGCGGCGCGAAGATGAGGATCTCGCGCGGCTCGACGTCGCGAATCCCCGCGAGCGCCGGCTTGTCGAGCGGCCCGAGCATGACCTTGCGGTAGAGCCACAGCGCGTAGCACGCCGACAGGATCACGCCGAGGGTGGCGAGCGTCGCGACGAGCGTGTTCACCCGGAACGTGCCGAGCAGCGTCAGGAACTCGCCGACGAATCCCGAGGTGCCGGGCAGCCCGACATTGGCCAGCGTGAACACCATGAAGATCGCCGCATAGATCGGCATGCGATTGACCAGCCCGCCATAGGCGGCGATTTCGCGCGTGTGCATGCGGTCGTAGACGACGCCGACGCACAGGAACAGCGCGCCCGAGACGATGCCGTGCGAGATCATCTGAAACACGCCGCCGGCGACCCCCTGCGTGGTGCCGGCGAAAATCCCCATGGTGACGAATCCCATATGGGCGACGGAGGAATAGGCGATCAGCTTCTTGACGTCCTCCTGCACCAGCGCGACCAGCGAGGTGTACACGATCGCGACCACCGATAGCGCGAAGACGAGCGGAGCGAAATCGGCGGAGGCGGCCGGGAACATCGGCAGCGAGAAGCGCAGAAACCCGTAGCCGCCCATCTTCAACAGGATCGCGGCGAGGATCACCGAACCGGCGGTCGGCGCCTCCACATGGGCGTCCGGCAGCCAGGTATGCACCGGCCACATCGGCATCTTGACCGCGAACGAGGCGAAGAAGGCGAGCCACGCCCAGGTCTGCAGGCTGCGCGGGAAATCGTGATCGAGCAGCGCGGTGATGTCGGTCGTGCCCGCCTCGCCATACATCGCGATGATCGCGAGCAGCATCAGGACCGAGCCGAGCAGCGTGTAGAGGAAGAACTTGAAGCTCGCATAGACCCGGCGCGGGCCGCCCCAGACGCCGATGATCAGGAACATCGGGATCAGCCCGCCCTCGAAGAACAGATAGAACACGACGATGTCGAGCGCGGCGAAGGTGCCGACCATCATCGTCTCGAGCACGAGGAAGGCGATCATATACTCCTTCACCCGCCGCTCGATCGGCTTCCAGCTCGCGAGGATGCAGATCGGCATCAGCGCAGTGGTGAGGATCACGAAGGGAAGCGAAATGCCGTCGACGCCGACATTGTAGGTGATCGTGCCGCCGAGCCAGGGCCGCTTTTCGACGAACTGGAACTCGGGCGACGAGGGATCGAACCGCCACACCATGACGAGCGAAACGGCGAGCGTGACGAGCGTCGTCCACAACGCGACCCAGCGCGCATTGCGCTTCACCGCGTCGTCCTCGGCGCGCATCGTCGCGATGAACAGCGCGCCGAGCAGGGGCAGGAAGATGGTGACGGAAAGGACGGGCCAGCTCGTCATCACCGCACCCCGCCGGCAAACATGAACCAGGTGATGAACGCCGCGACCCCGATCAGCATCGCGAACGCATAATGGTAGAGATAGCCGGTCTGCAGCCGCACCACGCTGCGGGTGACGTCGAGCACCCGCGCCGACACGCCGTCGGGGCCGAACCCGTCGATCAGCCAGCCGTCGCCACCCTTCCACAGCACCCGGCCGAGCCAGAGCGTCGGCCGCACGAAGATCAGATCGTAGAGCTCGTCGAAGTACCACTTGTTGAGCAGGAACTTGTAGAGCGGCTCCTGCTGCTTCGCGAGTTCGACCGGCAGGTCCGGCCGCCGGATATAGAACAGCCAGGCGACGCAGAAGCCGGCCACCATCATCACCGTGGGCAGCGTCGCGACCGCAAACGAGATGTGGTGCATCTCGTCGAGAATGTTGGTGATCTTGACCGAGCCGCGGAAGAACTCGGCCGCGCCATGCCCGGCGAATATGTCGTAGAAGGGCAGCCCGGCGAGGACCGACCCCGCGCCGAGCACCCCGAGCGGGATCAGCATCGGCAGCGGGCTCTCATGCGCCGCTTCGTAGTGATGCATGTCGTGCGGGCGCCCGTGGAACGTCTTGAAAATGAGCCGCCACGAATAGAAAGCGGTGAGCGCGGCCGCGAACAGCGTCGAGAGATAGCCGTAGAAGGCCATCGGATTGTGCCCGGCAAACGCGGCTTCGATGATCGCGTCCTTGGAAAAATAACCGGCGGTGAGCGGAAATCCGGTGAGCGCGAGCGTTCCCACCACCATCATCCAATAGGTGAACGGGATCTTGTTCTTTAGCCCGCCCATGTTGCGGATGTCCTGCTCGTGATGCATCGCGACGATGACCGAGCCCGAGCCGAGAAAGAGCAGCGCCTTGAAGAAGGCATGCGTGAACAGGTGGTACATTCCGACCGAATAGGCGCCGACGCCCATCGCCACGAACATGTAGCCGAGCTGCGAACAGGTCGAATAGGCGATGATCCGCTTGATGTCGTTCTGCACGAGGCCGATGGTCGCGGCGAACAACGCGGTGGTCGCGCCGATGAAGGTGACGAAAGCCTGCGCCGTCGGGGCAAGCTCGAACAAGGGCGACAGCCGCGCCACCATGAACACGCCGGCCGTCACCATGGTCGCCGCGTGGATGAGCGCGGAAACAGGCGTCGGCCCTTCCATGGCGTCGGGCAGCCAGGTGTGGAGCAGGAACTGCGCCGACTTGCCCATCGCGCCCATGAACAGGAGCAGGCAGATCACGGTGAGCGCGTCCAGGTTCCAGCCGGCGAACGGAATGGTCTTGCCGGTGAGAGACGACGCCTGCGCGAAGATCGTGTCGTAATCGACCGCGCCGATCATGTAGAAAACGCCGAAAATGCCGAGCGCGAAGCCGAAATCGCCCACCCGGTTGACGACAAAGGCCTTGATCGCCGCTGCATTCGCCGACGGCTTCTTGAACCAGAAGCCGATCAGGAGATAGCTCGCGAGCCCGACCCCCTCCCAGCCGACGAACAGCTGGACGAGATCGTTCGCCGTCACCAGCATCAGCATCGCGAAGGTGAAGAAGGAGAGATAGGCGAAGAAGCGCGGCCGGTACGGGTCGTCCTCCATGTAGCCGATCGAATAGAGATGCACGAGCGCCGACACCGTTGTCACGACGACGAGCATCACCGCGGTCAGCGTGTCGATGCGCAGCGTCCAGTCGACCATCAGCTCCCCCGAGACGATGAAGGGAGCGATGATCTCGCGCGCGTCCTGATGGCCAAAGCCGACCCGGACAAACGCGATCCAAGACAGCGCCATCGAAATGAAGAGCAGGCCGGTGGTGACGAGTTCCGCCGTGCGGGAGCCCGCCGCCGCCGGCTCCCCGCCGTGTTCCTCGGCGTGGGACGCGTGGATCACTGCGGCGTCGCCATGCGACGACGGCGCCGCATGCGGATGGTCCTCGGGGACCAGGTGAGCGGCGTGATCGTCCGCCCCGGGCGCCGGATATCCGCCGGGATGACGCGCCCGCGCGCCGAACACCGCGATCGCTCCGGCAACGAAGAAGCCCAGGAGCGGCAGAAAAACGATCGCCTGATACATCGTGCGCCCGTCAGCCCTTCATGAGATTGATGTCCTGAACCGCGATCGAACCCCGGTTCCGGAAATACACGACGAGAATCGCAAGCCCGATCGCCGCCTCGGCGGCCGCCACCGTCAGGACGATCAGCGCGAACACCTGGCCGACGAGGTCCCCCAGATGCGTCGAGAAGGCGACCAGATTGATGTTGACCGCGAGCAGGATCAGCTCGATCGACATCAGGATGATGATGACGTTCTTACGATTGAGGAAAATGCCGAAAATGCCGATTGTGAACAGGATCGCCGCGACCGAGAGATAGTGCCCGAGCCCGATCGTCATCCCCTCGTTCCCCCTCAGAGTCCCTGGCCGGGCCGTACATTGTGCAACTCGATGATGGCGGCCTTGTTGCGCGCGAGCTGGTCGGAAACGTTCTGGCGCTTGACCGCCGGCTTGTGCCGCAGCGTCAGCACGATCGCGCCGATCATGGCGACCAGCAGCACGAGGCCGGCGGCCTGGAAGAAATAGACGTAGCGCGTGTAGAGCACGAGGCCGAGCGCCTCGGTATTGGTCACCGTCTCGGCGGGCGGGATCGGCAGCACCACGGTCCGCTGCAATCCCGGCCCGATCGCCCAGGCGCCCAGCACGAGCAACAGCTCGACCATGAGCACGAGGCCGACCAGCGCGCCGATCGGCAGGTAGTTGAGAAAGCCCTGGCGCAGCTCGGCGAAATCGACGTCGAGCATCATCACCACGAACAGGAACAGCACGGCGACGGCCCCGACATAGACGACCACGAGGATCAGCGCGAGGAATTCCGCGCCCATCAGGATGAACAGCCCGGCCGCATTCACGAAGGCGAGAATGAGAAACAGCACCGAGTGAACGGGATTGCGCGACGAGATGACCATCAGCGCCGAGGCGACGCAGATTCCGGCGAACAGGTAGAAGAACAGGGCGGCGATCATGCGCGGCACCTATGCTCGTCACGCGCCCTCATCCTGAGGAGGCCGCGAAGCGGCCGTCTCGAAGGATGAGCAGGGACGCTTGAATCAATCGCCCTTCGAGACGCCGCCTGCGGCGGCTCCTCAGGGTGAGGGGAACTAATGCCTTCTGCCATTCATCTCACCGGTACGGCGCATCGAGCGCGATCATCTTGGCGATCTCGCGCTCCCAGCGGTCGCCGTTCGCGAGCAGCCGCTCCTTGTCGTAGTAAAGCTCCTCGCGCGTTTCCGTCGCGAATTCGAAATTCGGTCCCTCGACGATCGCGTCCACCGGGCAGGCTTCCTGGCAATAGCCGCAATAGATGCACTTGACCATGTCGATGTCGTAGCGGGTCGTGCGCCGCGTGCCGTCGTTGCGGCGCGGGCCCGCTTCGATGGTGATCGCCTGCGCCGGGCAGATCGCCTCGCACAGCTTGCAGGCGATGCAGCGCTCCTCGCCATTGGGATAGCGGCGCTGCGCGTGTTCGCCCCGGAAGCGCGGCGAGAGCGGATTCTTCTCGAACGGATAGTTGATCGTCGTCTTCGGCTTGAAGAAATAGCGCATCGACAGGACGAAGGCCTGCAGGAACTCCGTCAAGAAGACCGCGCGCGCGGCCTGATCGAGCCTCATCGCATCATCCTCATTTCGGGGCCAGCACGAGGAATTGGACCACGCCCGCGACGATCACCACCGCCGCCAGCGAGATCGGCAGAAACACCTTCCAGCCGAGCCGCATCAGCTGGTCGTAGCGGTAGCGCGGGACGAACGCCTTCACCATGGCGAACAGGAAGAACATGAACAGCACTTTGAGCAGGAACCAGACGACCCCCGGCACCCAGGTGAAGGGAATGACCGGGATCGGCGGCAGCCAGCCGCCCAGGAACAAGATCGCGCCCAAGGCGCACATGGTCATCACGGCCACGTATTCGCCGAGCATGAACAGGACGTAAGGCGTCGAGCCGTACTCGACCATGAACCCGGCCACGAGCTCGGACTCCGCCTCGACGAGGTCGAAGGGCGCGCGGTTCGTCTCGGCGAGCGCGGAAATGAAGAAGATAACGAACATCGGCAGGAGCGGCAGCCAGTACCAGCCGAGCACGCCCCAGGGCGTGTCCTGCGCCTTGACGATTGCGGACAGGTTGAGCGAGCCGACGCACAGCAGCACGGTGATGATCACGAAGCCGATCGATACCTCGTAGGACACCATCTGCGCCGCCGACCGCAGCGCGGCGAGGAAGGCGTATTTCGAGTTGGAGGCCCAGCCGGCCATGATGATGCCGTAGACGCTGAGCGAGGAGATCGCGAAGATATAGAGGATGCCGACATTGATATCGGCGACCACCCAGCCGTCATTCACCGGGATCACCGCCCAGGCGGCGAGCGCGAGCACGCAGGTGACGATCGGGGCGAGGATGAACAGGCCGCGGTTCGCCCCGTCGGGGATCGTCGGCTCCTTCAGCGCGAATTTGAGCATGTCGGCGAAGGATTGCAGCAGGCCCCAGGGACCCACCACATTGGGGCCTCGCCTGATCTGCACCGCCGCCCAGATCTTGCGGTCGGCGTAAAGCACATAGGCGATCACGATCAGCAGGACCGCGAGCAGAGCGAAGCTCTGGATCACGATGATCAAGAGCGGCCAGAGATAGGAGCTCCACAGCTCGGCGATCGACATGCCCATCACTCCGCCGCACGCAACGCCGCGCCGCCCTCGGCGAGCGCCGAGCACTCGGCCATGATGGCGGACGCGCGCGCAATGGGATTGGTCAGATAGAAATCGGCGATGGCCGAGCCGAACGGGACGCTGTCCGGCGCTCCGCCGCGCGATGCGAGTTTGCGCACGTCGTCGAGCTTGCCCGGCGCGATCGCGTCGCGGCGCGCAAGCTGCGGGTGCGCGCTGAACAAGGCGACGCGCAACTGGGCGAGCGAATCATAGGGCAGCCGGTGTCCGAGCGGGTCGGACAGCGCGCGCAGAATGGCCCAGTCCTCACGCGCATCGCCCGGCGGGAAGCCCGCGCGCGCCGCCCATTGGACCCGTCCCTCGGTGTTCACGTAGATCCCTGATTTTTCGGTGTATGTGGCGGCTGGAAGGATGACGTCGGCGCGGTGTGCGCCGCGGTCGCCATGCGTTCCGATATAGACGACGAAGGCGCCGGGCGCGACCTCGATCTCGTCGGCCCCGAGCAGGACCAGGAGATCGAGCGCGCCATGGGCGGCCATCTCCGCCGCTTTCAGCCCGCCCTCCCCCGGCACAAAGCCGAGGTCGAGGCCGCCGACCCGCGCGGCCGCGTTGTGAAGGACGGCAAAGCCGTTCCAACCGTCCTTGACCGCGCCCAGATCGACCGCGGCCTTGGCGGCAAGCGCAGCGATGGCCGCGCCGTCCGGCCGCGCCGTCGCGCCCGCGCCGAGCAGGACGATCGGGCGTTCGGCCTTCTTCAGGAGATCGGCGAAGTCGCCGCGGCCGGCCGCGAGTTCGGCGAGCGAGTCCGGGCCCGCGCCGAGATAGTGATAAGGATAAGTGAGATCGACCCGCTCGCCGATCAGCCCGACCGCGAACGGCCCCATGCGCCAGCGCTTGCGGATGCGGGCGTTGAGCACGGCCGCTTCGCGGCGCGGATTCGACCCGATGATGACGAGCGCATCGGCCCGCTCGATCCCGGCGATGCTCGGATTGAAGACATAGGCCGCCCGCCCCCAGGCCGGATGGAGCGCCGAGCCGTCCTGCCGGCAGTCCATGTTCTTGCTGCCGAGCCGGGCGAGGAGGTCCTTGAGCGCGAACATGTCTTCGACCGCGGCGAGATCGCCGGCGATCGCGCCGATGCGGGCGGGGATCGCAGCGCGGACCTTCGCCGCGATGGCGCGGAACGCCTCGCTCCAGGAGGCCGGCCGCAGCCGCCCGCCTTCGCGCAAATAGGGCTGATCGAGGCGCTGCACCCGCAGGCCATCGACGACGTGCCGCGTCTTATCGGAAATCCACTCCTCGTTCACGGCCTCGTTGAGGCGCGGGAGGATGCGCATCACCTCACGCCCGCGCGTGTCGACCCGGATGGCGGAGCCGACCGCGTCCATCACGTCGATCGACTCCGTCTTGGCGAGCTCCCAGGGCCGCGCCACGAAGGCGTACGGCTTCGAGGTCAGCGCCCCCACCGGACAGAGATCGACGACATTGCCCTGCAGCTCCGAGGTCATCGCGTTTTCGAGATAGGTGGTGATCTCCATGTCCTCGCCGCGGCCGATCGCCCCCAATTCCGGCACGCCGGCGACCTCGGTCGCAAAGCGCACGCAGCGGGTGCACTGGATGCAACGATTCATCGAGGTCTTCACCAGCGCGCCGAGATATTTGTCCTCGACCGCGCGCTTGTTCTCCTGGAAGCGGCTGGAATCGACGCCGTAGGCCATCGCCTGGTCCTGCAGGTCGCACTCGCCGCCCTGGTCGCAGATCGGGCAGTCGAGCGGGTGATTGATGAGCAGGAACTCCATCACCCCTTCGCGCGCCTTCTTCACCATCGGCGAGCGCGTCCTCACCTCCGGCGGCTCGCCCTTCGGGCCCGGCCGGCAGTCGCGCACGCTCCAGGCGCAGCTCGCGACGGGCTTGGGCGAGCCGACCAGTTCGACCAGGCACATGCGGCAATTGCCGGCGATCGACAGGCGCGCGTGGAAGCAGAACCGCGGAATCTCCGCGCCCGCCGCCTCGCACGCCTGCAAGAGGGTGGACTCGGGCGGAACCTCGACTTCCTTGCCGTCGATGATGAGCTTGATCATCGCGCCTTACCTTGTCCTCTCAATCGTCATGCCCGGCCGCGTGCCGGGCATCCACGTTCTTGACGTGGACGGCCGGGACAAGCCCGGCCATGACGTCAAACAAATCACTCCGCCGCCTCGGCGACCGTGTCGGGATCGAGCACGCCTTCATTGTCGGGATTGCCGGCATAGTCGTCGATGCGCCGCTCGATCTCGCCGCGGAAATGCGTGATCAGACCCTGGATCGGCCACGCCGCCGCATCGCCCAGCGCACAGATCGTGTGGCCCTCGATCTGCTTCGTGACGTCGAGCAGCATGTCGATCTCGCGCTTATGGGCGCGCCCTTCGGCCATGCGGGTGAGCACGCGCCACATCCAGCCGGTTCCTTCGCGGCACGGCGTGCACTGCCCGCAGCTCTCGTGCTTGTAGAAATACGCAATGCGCGCGATGGCGCGAACGATGTCGGTCGACTTGTCCATCACGATCACGGCGGCGGTGCCGAGGCCGGATTTCAGCTTGGCGAGCGCATCGAAATCCATCGTCAGATCGTCGCAGAGCGGCGCCGGCAGGCAGCGCACGGACGAGCCGCCGGGGATCACGGCAAGCAGATTGTCCCAGCCGCCACGCACGCCGCCGGCATGCGTGTCGATCAGCTCGCGCAGCGAAATGCCCATCGCCTCTTCGACATTGCAGGGCTTGTTCACATGGCCGGAAATGCAGAACAGCTTCGTGCCGGTATTGTTGGGCTTGCCGATCGAGGCGAACCAGGCGGCGCCCCGCCGCAGTATGTCCGGCGCGACCGCGATGCTCTCGACATTATTGACGGTGGTCGGGCAGCCATAGAGGCCCATATTCGCGGGAAACGGCGGCTTCAGCCGCGGCAGGCCTTTCTTGCCTTCGAGGCTCTCGAGCAGCGCGGTCTCCTCGCCGCAGATATAGGCGCCGGCGCCGTGATGGACGTACAGGTCGAAATCGAAGCCGTTGAGGTTGTTCTTGCCGATCAGCCTCGCCGCATAGGCCTCGTCGATCGCCGTCTGCAGGCGCTCGCGCTCGCGCACGAACTCGCCGCGGATATAAATGTAGGCGACGTGCGCGCCCATGGCGAAGCTGGCGATCAGCGCACCCTCGATCAGAAGGTGCGGGTCGTGCCGGATGATATCGCGGTCCTTGCAGGTGCCCGGCTCCGATTCGTCGGCATTGATGACGAGATAATGCGGCCGGCCGTCCGACTGCTTGGGCATGAACGACCATTTCAGTCCGGTCGGGAATCCGGCGCCGCCGCGCCCGCGCAGCCCCGAGGCCTTCATCTCGTTGACGATGGCGTCGCGGCCGCGCTCCAGGATGGCCTTGGTGCCGTCCCATGCGCCGCGCGCCCGCGCGCCGGGGAGCCTCCAGTCATGGAGGCCATAAAGATTGGTGAAGATACGGTCGCGGTCCTGCAGCATCATTCGCGCCTGGTGCTGGAGCCGTCGGCGGCGTCGCCGACCGGGGGCTTGGGTATGGCGGCTTCGCGGACATTGGCGGCTTCGCCGGGGCGCTTCGCCTCGGCGTCCGCAAGCACCGGCTCCTGCGGTTGTCCGCCGGTGCGTTTTTCGTAAATCGAGGAATCGGTCAAGGCGGTCGGCCCGCCGACCGGGGCGGAGAAGCGGCGATCGACCTGCGGTCCCGGCCGGACCGGCCGTCCGGCGGCGAGTTCATCCAATATATGGGTGAAATTCTCGGGCGTGAGGTCCTCGTAAGTGTCGTAATTGATCTGCACCATCGGCGCATTGACGCAAGCGCCGAGGCATTCGACCTCGATCCAGGAGAACTTTCCGTCCGCCGTGACGTGGTGTTCCTCCCCGATCTTCTCGCGGCAGACTTTCTTGAGCTCGTTGGCGCCGCGCAACATGCAGGGCGTCGTGCCGCAAAGCTGCACGAGATGCCGACCGACCGGCTCGAGATTGAACATCGTGTAGAAAGTCGCGACCTCGAGCACGCGGATGAACGGCATGCTGAGAAAATTGGCGACATGCTCGATCGCCTTTTGCGGGACCCAGCCGCCGGCCTGCTCCTGCGCGCGCCACAAGAGCGAAATCACCGCGGAGGCCTGCCGGCCCTCGGGGTATTTGGCGATCTGGGTCTTCGCCCAGGCGACGTTCTCCGCCGTGAAGGCGAAGGTTTCGGGCTGGACGGCGGCGGGGGCGAGACGGCGCGTGGCCACGCTCAACTCTCCTTCATTCGCGAATTCGGCGGCACATTGATGTTCGAACGTAACCCACACCGTTGAACGGGCGGCGGACCGCCAACGGCTATTGTTCCTTTTCCATGACGATGCCGCGCGTGTCGAACACGTCCTTTGCGATGAACATGGCGTTCAACGCCGCCGGCATGCCTGCATACACCGCCATCTGCAGGATCGTCTCGACGACCTCGCGCGGCGTGCAGCCCACATTGAGCGCGGCGTTGACGTGGACGGCGAGCTGGGCGCGCGCGGTGCCCAATGCGGTCAGCGCGGCGACCGTCGCGATCTCGCGCTCCCGCAGACCGAGGCCCGGGCGGGATATCACGTCGCCGAAGGCGAACTCGACGACGAAACGGCCCAGTTCCGGACTGATGTCCTGCAGGGATTGAACGACCCGCACGCCGGCCTCGCCGTCGACCTCGGCGAGCTTCGCCCAGCCGCGCCGGTAGCGTTCCGATTCCGCCGCGCCGGTCACCGGTCTACCTCGCCGAACACGATGTCGAGCGCGCCGATAATGGCGGTCATGTCCGCCAGCA
>CAYGZV010000004.1:0-47483 GCA_964354425.1 uncultured Rhodoplanes sp.
ACCGACCAAGCTGGAGGAGAATCGTCCCCGGTGGGGCGTCCGGACTTCAAATCCGGGAGGGGCCGCGAGCCGGTCTTTGGTGGGTTCGACTCCCACTCTCTTCCGCCACCATCGCGGAGCGCCGGATGACGCCGCTGCCCTTCCTCGACGAGCTGCAAGCCGCCGCGCACGATGCCGAGGCCGCCGAGGCGGCGTTCCGCCGCAACGCGGCCGCCCGCATCGCCGCGCTCGAACAGGAGCGCGCCTTCGCCTTCCGCCGCGTGAACTTCATGCGGGCGGTCGCCGAGGCGGTCGCCAGCGTCGAAGACGAGGACGCGGCGGTTGCGCATGCGAGCGCGGCGCTGCGCGCTCGGCTCGGCTGGACGAGCGACAGCGAGGCCCGCACTGCGGTGGTTGCGCGCTTTGCGCCGGTGGCCGAGACTCTCTTCCTTGCGCTGTCATCGGATGCGGATCGGCCGGCGAGCCCGGCCGATGTGCGCGCCGCGCTTGCCTCCTTCGAGGCCTGGTACGCCGAGACGCACGAAAAGCCGTTCTGGGCGTTGTTCGAGCACTACATACCGGAGACGCCGCTTGTCGATTTCTGAGCAGACGCCCGAAACGACGGATTTCGAGCGCTGGCTTCCGAGCGCATTCGCCGAAACGGGCGCGTTCACGGCGCTGGTGGTGCTCGTCGATATCGAGGGGACGCGCGTGACCCCGCTCTGCTCGACTTACTTCAATGTGATCGGCGACGAGATCGCCTGGGACGACATCGTGCTGATGTTCGCGGGCTCCGGCGCCGACTGGGACGGCGCGGCGTTTTTCCCGGCCACGGGACCGGCGGGCGGGCCGCTCGACAATCCGACCGCGCGGCTGCAATTGCGCGCGCTCGAGGCGCGGCTCGCGGAGGATCGGCTGGTGCTCAACGAAGGCCGCTTCTTCGATCGCCGCGGACGACGGCTGAAGATCGAGGAAGTCACGCCATGACCGATGCGGCTGGACCGAGCCTTGCAATCGACGCGGATGCTGAGGCGGCGCGCGCCGCGTCGCGGCGGCTCCTGATCGTGCTGATGAACACCGACCCGCGCAATGTCACGGAACTCGGCGCGCCGTTCTATCACGCGGCGGTGGCGGCCGCGATGGACTACGAGGTCGACGTGCTCTGCACCGCAGCGGCCGGAACGCTGATGCACAAGGGCGTGGCCGACAAGCTCTGCATCAAGCCGGGCGATCCCAAGACGGTTTATGACTGGATCAAGGAGGCGCATGAGCACGGCGCGCGCTTCTGGGCGTGCCCGGCGAATCTGGAGCTGTTCGACCTGGACGAGAACGATCTGATCCCCGAGTGCCGCGGCATGATGGGGGCCGCCGCCATGATCCAGGACATCATGGAGGGGGAATGCCGGGTCCTGACCTACTAAGGCGCATGGGCCGGCGAAGCGGGATGCGCGAGGATGGACGCGGCCGACTATCCTGACCATCTGTTCTACGACATCACCAACCAGATCTGGTACGAGCCGCTTGCCGACGGGACAGTGCGCGCCGGGTTCACGCCTTGGGCGGCCGCGCTGATGGGCGAGGTGCTGGTGTTCACCCCGAAACGGATCGGGCGTGAATTCGAGAAGGAGCGTTCGTTCGCGGTGGTCGAAGGCGGCAAATGGGTCGGCTCGGCGCGGGCGGCCTTCGACGGCGTCGTGCTCGCGCACAATGAACGGTTGATCCGCGAGCCCGGGCTTCTGAGCGAGGACGCGTTCGGCGCCGGGTGGATGCTGGTCGTGCGGCCCGCGCGGGCGGATTGGCGGGACGGGCTCGTCAGCGGGCAGGCGATCGGCCCGGCTTTCGCCGCCTGGCTTGCGACCGAGGCCTACAAGGAGCGGGCGAATTGACGCAATCGCAAGAGTGCGGCAATAGACGAGGCAGCCACGCCGGTTGCATATGGCCGCTCCGCTCGCGGTTTTGAATTGCGGAAGTTCCGGCAAGGCCGCATAGCTGACAAGTACGTGAGGGCGCGGGAGATTCGGAGTCGCTATTCCGCCCCATTCCGTGCTTACGCCGCGTTCCTACATAAGGCGCAGCAGACCGCGTGTATGTGCCGCCGCCGCGCAGAACCGGTGCACTCAAGCCCGTGCTTTTCCCTCTGAGGAGATCGTCAGGTCATGACCGGCCTTTCACGTGATCGTTCTTACAGTTTCCGTCGCCCGGTCGCCGCAGCGCTG
Source organism: uncultured Rhodoplanes sp. (assembly GCA_964354425.1). GTDB lineage: Bacteria > Pseudomonadota > Alphaproteobacteria > Rhizobiales > Xanthobacteraceae > Rhodoplanes. Next base: position 2,196 of record CAYGZV010000004.1, read on the forward strand.
GTGGTCGTCCTCGCCCTGTTCGGCGCAGCCGGTCAAGCGCCGGCGCGCGGGCCGGATGGAATCGCCGACATCGCCGACAAGGTGATGGACGCGGTCGTCAATATCTCGACCTCGCAGAAGGTCGAAGCGCAGGCGAACATGCCGCAGCTTCCACCCGGCTCGCCGTTCGAGGAGTTTTTCGAGGAGTTCTTCAAGAACCGGCGCGGGCAGCAGGGCCCCGGGCAGGGTCCCGGACAGGGCGACAATCAGCGCGAGCGCGGGCCGCGGCGCGTCAACTCGCTCGGGTCAGGATTTATCATCGATGCTTCGGGCATCGTCGTGACCAACAATCACGTCATCGCCGACGCGGACGAGGTGAATGTCATTCTCAATGACGGCACCCGCCTGAAGGCGGAGATCATCGGACGCGACCAGAAGATCGACCTCGCGCTGCTGCGCGTGAAGCCCGAGAAGCCGCTCAAGGCGGTGCAGTTCGGGGATTCGGACAAGTTGCGGATCGGCGAATGGGTGGTCGCCATCGGCAATCCCTTCAGCCTCGGCGGCACGGTCACCGCCGGAATCGTGTCCGCGCGCAACCGCGACATCAATTCCGGACCGTATGACAACTACATTCAGACCGACGCCGCCATCAACCGGGGCAATTCGGGCGGGCCGCTGTTCAATCTCGAGGGCGAGGTGGTCGGGGTGAACACGGCCATCATCTCGCCCTCGGGCGGCTCGATCGGCATAGGCTTCGCCGTGCCGTCGAAGACGGCGATGCCGGTCATCGACCAGCTCCGCCAGTTCGGCGAGACGCGCCGCGGGTGGCTCGGCGTGCGCATCCAGCAGATGACCGACGAGCTTGCCGAGACGATGAATGTCAAACCATCGCGCGGCGCGCTCGTCGCCGGGGTTGACGACAAGGGTCCGGCGAAGCCGGCTGGGATCCAGACCGGCGACGTGATCGTCCGGTTCGACGCCAAGGACATCAAGGAAATGCGCGACCTGCCGCGCGTCGTCGCCGACACGCCGGTCGGCAAGGATGTCGAGGTCATCATCCTTCGCCAAGGCAAGGAGGAGCGCAAGACCGTGCGGCTCGGTCGTCTCGAGGACGGCGAGAAGCAGGCCGCGGCGGCGGCAAGCAAGCGCGGCGGAGGAGGAGCGGCTCCCGAGGAGAAATCGGTCGTCCAGCAGACGCTCGGCCTCAACCTCGCCAATCTGACCACCGAGCTGCGGCGTCGCTACAAGATCAAGGACGGCGTCAACGGCGTCGTGATCACCGGCGTCGATGCGAACTCGGCCGCGGCCGAGAAACGGCTCAATGCCGGCGACGTGATCGTCGAAGTCGCCCAGGAAGCGGTCGGCTCCGCCGCCGACCTGCAGAAGCGGATCGATCAGCTCAAGAAGGACGGCCGCAAATCGGCGCTGCTGCTCGTGGCGAATGCCGAAGGGGATCTGCGGTTCGTGGCCTTGAGCCTGCAGTAGGATCGCTACAGCGATCCCAGGCGGAGCCCGGCGCGCAGGAAGCGCTGGGGGTCCACGGCCTCGCCATCGACCCGCGTCTCGTAATGCAGATGCGGGCCGGTCGAGCGCCCGGTCGAGCCCATTCTGCCGACCACATGGCCGATCTTGACCGTCTGGCCGACCTGCACAACGATTTCAGACAGATGGCCGTAGCGGGTCGTCAGACCGTTCCCGTGATCGATTTCGACCATCCTGCCGTAGCCGCCGCTCCAACCCGCGCCGATCACGGTTCCGGTTCCGGTGGCGCGCACCGCCTCGCCGATATCGCCGCGGAAATCGATTCCGGTGTGCAGCGCGGGACGGCCGACAAACGGGTCGAGGCGGGTGCCGAAGCCAGAGCTCATGTCGATCTCACCCGACACGGGACGGCGGAGCGGCACCGCGACAAGCGTCTTGTGCAAGCGGTCGAGCTGCGCGCGGGCGACCTGGATGCGATGCACCTGGCGCTCGAACGTGTCGGTGCTGGCCGGCGGCTTTACCGGAACGTAGGGACCCCCGGTTCCCGCCTCCGCCCCTTTTCCGGGACCGAAGCCGACTTCGGCGAGGAGCGAGCGGATGCGGCGGGCCTTGGTTTCGTAGCTCTCCTCCATCTGAAGGAGGGAGGCCGCCTGTCGCTGCTCCACCCGGTCCAGCGAACTCATCAGGCGGGCGAGCTTGCCGTCGACCTCCGGGCTCGCGGCGGGAGCCGCCGCCTGCCGCCGGCCGCGCCGCATGTGCCGGTCGCCCGGCAGTTTCGGCGCCGCCATCTCGCGGGTCGGCGCAGGCTTGCTCGTGGCCGTCGCGGTCTCGGCGGCGGGCGACTGGCGGGCGCCCGGCTTGGTCGAGCCGGTGACGCCGGGCTCGCCGAGCGATCCGAGTATGCTCGCGCGCTGTTCCAGCACGGATTGTCGACGAAGCACCTGGCTGAGGGTCTGCTCGACCTGGTCATGGTCGCGGAGCTGGCGCGTCGTCACCCGATCGACCTGCGCGCGCATTTCCGCCAGGCGGTCTTCATAGGCGACCTGCAGATCGGCCTGGCGGACGATCAGTTGCGTGACGACCTCGTCATGAAAGGCGAAATAGGTCGCGCTGACGATCGACCAGCCGGCCATGATCACCAGCGTGCCGACGACGGTCCAGAACGCGATCGGGCCGAAGCGCACCTGACGCCCCGCACAGGCGAGCATGTAGCGTCTGGCCGCCGCGCGCGGTGACGCCGCCGATGCTTCCGCCTTGCGCGGCGGCCGCCCTGCAACCGCTCGGTCGGGCTCCGCGGGGCGCCGATCGCCCCGGTCGCCCCACTCGTTTTCATGGTTGCCGCGAGGTGGGATCGCCCGTTCGTCGTGGGCGCACTCGATTTCAAGCCGAAAGGACATCAACGCTCCCTGGCCAGCCGCGCGACGACTCGCGGGCGAGCCCGAGCGCCAAGGAAATCACCACGTCGTTAACATTCCGCAAACCCGCAGAGGTCGTTGCGCTTGCGGCTGCCCGCAGAAATTCGGTGCGTCGTGGCGGTCGTGCGAATCAGAGCGCTTTCGCCGCGGCGAGGACCTCGGCCGCGTGGCCCTCGACCTTGACCTTGGGCCAGATGCGCGCCACGAGGCCATCTGCTCCGATCAGAAAGGTCGCCCGCGCGATTCCCATATAGGTCTTGCCATACATCGACTTTTCTCCCCACACGCCGTAGGCTTCAAGCATCGCGTGGGTTTCGTCCGAGGCGAGCGGGATAGCCAGACCATGCTTTGCCTTGAAGGCGTTCTGCTTCTTCACGGGATCGGCGGAGACGCCGAGTATGTCGGCGCCCGCGGCGGCGAACTCCGCCTTCAGCGCGGAAAACGCCTGCGCTTCGCGTGTGCAGCCGGGGGTGTCCGCCTTGGGGTAGAAAAAAAGAACCAGTTTTCTGCCCGCGAAATCGGCGAGCGACGTCTCGCCACCGTCATCGCGCGGAAGCCGGAAGTCGGGCGCCGGGCCGCCCTCGATCGCTTTTGCCGTCATGCGCCTTCCTTTCGTCGCTTTCCCAGCGTCTCTGTCCCCATTCGGAAACCGGGGCTAAGTCGCTGGCGGAACAGGCATGTGCGCGCCACCTTTGCAGTGCCGCCTCGCCGCCTGCGCACCATTTGCGCAAAGGTTTAGCGGGTAGGGAACGGGGTCGTCCAGCGGATGGGGGACAAGGATCTCAATCCGAGGCTCGCTGCGCTTCGCAGCCTTGAGGAAAGTCTTGATCGGTATCGCTGCGGCGACGCGAGCCGAGCGCCGCCGGATCGGGCTGGCAATACCGCAGGGCCGCGCTTTTTCCGGCGCGCGCGCCTTCTTCCGCTCGTGTGGTGGGCGATCTGCGATGCGCTCGTCCGGTTCACCCATGGATTGCTTGAGAGGCTGGAGCGCAGCAGGCTCGCCCCGCGACTGCGGCGCGGACTCGGGCGCTGGTCGCGTCGGCCGGCGCTGCGCAAGATCGCGATCGGCCTAGGAGCAGCGGCTTTCGTCTTCACCGTTGCCGTGACCGGGCTGTGGTGGCGGCTCAACAGCGGACCGATCTCGCTCAATCTGCTGACGCCGTGGTTCGCCGCCGCCGTCGCCGAGAATTTCGGGGGCCGTTATCAGGTCGAGATCGGCGGCACCGTCATCGAACTCGACGAGAACAGCCGCATGGCGGTCCGCATGCGCGACATCGTGCTGCGCGACGATGACGGGACCATCGTCGCGAGCGCGCCGAAAGCGGAGGCGGGATTCTCGACGGTCAGCCTGCTCCTCGGCCGCCCGCGGTTGGAAAGCGTCAACCTCGTCGGCGCAGAACTCGCATTGCGGGTGCAGACCGACGGCAAGATCACGGTATTTGCCGGGGCCGATAAACGGCCGATCGCGGTTTCGCCGGTGCTCGCCTCGGCGGAGCCGGCCGCCCCGGCGATCAAGGCCGGGGATGGTTCGCCGACGCCGGTTCCCGCCGTCGCCAATTCCGGGGCGAGCTTCGCGGCCTTGCTCGGCTGGATCGACAGTCTCGGAACCCTGGGGCTCGACGGCGGCGATCTCACCGAAGTGGGATTGAAGAGTGGCAATCTCATCGTCGACGATCTGCGCAATGGCCGCCAGTCGCGCTTCGAAAACATTCATCTGAGCCTCACGCGGCCGCACCCGGGCGAACTCGCGGTGACGCTCGGATCGCAGGAAGCGGGCCGCCCGTGGGTTCTCGTCGGCGCGGTCAAGCCGACCGGGCAGGGGTCGCGCGCGATCCGGCTCGAGGCGCGCAAGGTCTCGGTCTACGATGTGCTGATGGCCTTGCGGCTCGGCGAAGGCCAGATCGAGGCGGACGTGCCGCTATCGGCAAGCCTGCATGCCGAGATCGCGGCGGACGGCACGCCGCAATTCGCCAATGGCCGGATTCTGATCGGCCCGGGGGTCGTCGGGGAGGTGGGCGACGCGAGCAGCCGTGTTCCGATCGAACGGTTCGAAGCCAATCTCGAATGGGACTCCGCGCGCGGAACGGTGATCTCGCCGTTCCAGCTCGTTTCTGGCAATACGCGGATGACTTTGGTCGCCCATGCCGAGGCGCCGTCGGAGGCAGGCGGCGCCTGGACGCTTGGCTTGCGCGGCGGCAGCGTGGTCATCTCGCCCCAGACGCCGGACGGGAAGACGCTGTTGCTCAACCGGATCCTGGCGCAGGGGCGATTCGATCCGGTCAAGCACCGCATCGATATTCAGTATGCCGAAGCCGCCGGCATGGACGTGAATGTCGCGATGTCCGGCTTTGTCGACCTCGCCACGTCCGACCCGCGCCTCGTGATCGGCATGGCCGCCCGCGACATATCGGGCGATTCCTTCAAACGGATATGGCCGCCTTTCATCAATCCGAAGGTGCGCACCTGGGTGATGGAGAACATGTCGGACGGCGCGGTGGAGCGGATCGAAGTCGCGACCAACGCGCCGTTGTCGACCCTCAAGGACGGCGGTCCGCCGGTTCCGGACGACGGTCTCTCGATCGACCTGGCGGCGAACGGCGCCGTCATGCGCCTCGCCGAGGGCCTGCCGCCGGTTCGCGACAGCGACCTCGTGATGCGCGTGCGCGGCCGGCGCGCGACCGTCGCGCTCGGCCGCGGCTTCGTCGAGCTTCCGTCGGGACGCCGGCTGACGCTGACGAATGGTCTGTTCGAGGTGCCCGATTCGCACGGCAAGGCGCCGCCCGCGCGCGTACAGGTGCGCGTCGACGGCCCCGTGCCCGCGGCCGCCGAACTGCTCGCCATGGACCGGCTGCGCGAAGCCTCCGGCGCGCCCCTCGATCCGGCGACGAGCCGCGGAACCGTGAGTGCGCAAGTCTCGGTCATGCTGCTTGTCGATCCCAATCCGCCGAAGGGCTCGCTGAAATACAATATCGTCGCCGACGTGACGAATTTCGCCGTCGAACGCTTCGTGATGTCGCAAAAGATCGAGGCGCAAACCCTGCGCATCACCGCGGATGCGCAAGCCTACCAGCTCAAAGGCGACGTTCGCATCGCCGGGACCCCGGCCGTGGTCGAGTACCGGAGGGCGCGGGACGATCCGGATGCGGAAGTGCGGCTGCAGGCGGTGTTCGACGACGCCGCGCGCAGCCGGTTCGGCTTCGACTCCAAGGGCGGCGTCGCGGGGCCCGTGCCGATCAAGCTTGCGGGAAAACTGGGATCGTCCGCCGAGCGGGAGAACCGGCTCAATGTCGAGCTCGATTTGACGCAGGCTAAGGTCGACAATCTGCTGCCGGGTTGGGTCAAGGCTGCGGGAAAACCCGCGCGCGCCGCCTTTAACTATGCCGGCAAGGACCAGACGGCGCGTTTTGATGAGGTGACGATCGAGGGATCGGGCGCAGCGGTCAAAGGCGCCGCCGAGATCAACAATGGCGAGCTCGTCGCGGCGTCCTTCCCGCTCTTCGCTCTGTCGGAGGGCGACAAGACCAATCTCAAGGCCGAGCGCGGCATCGAGGGGCCGCTTAAAGTGACCATCCGCGGGGATGTGTTCGACGGCCGCGCTTTCATCAAATCGGTCATGGGCGGATCGAGCGCCGAGACCAAGCAGCGCCAGGCGATGGCCGATTTCGAGCTCGACCTGAAAGTCGGAGCGCTGGCCGGGTTCAACGGGGAGGCGCTCCGCGCGGTGGAGTTGAAGCTCCTGCATCGGGGCGGGCGGTTCGAGGCTTTCTCGCTCGGGTCGAAGATCGGCGCCGACACGCCGCTGGCCGGCGATCTGCGCGCGCGCGCCGACGGCGGCGCCGGCCAGGTGCTGTTTTTCGAGACGAAGGACGCGGGCGCGCTATTCCGCTTCACCGACACCTATGCGCGCATGTATGGCGGGCAGATGTGGGTCGCGATGGAGCCGCCCAACCCCGCCTCGACCCCGCGCGACGGGCAGCTCAATGTCCAGAGTTTCAGCGTGCGCGGCGAGCCCTCGCTCGAACGGGTCGCCGCGGGCGCGCCGGGCCAGGCCAATGCGAGCGTCGATTTCACGCTCATGCGCGTCGACTTCACGCGCTCCACCGGCCGGCTCACCATCCGCGAGGGCGTGGTGCGCGGTCCCGTCATCGGGGCGACGATCGGGGGCGTGATCGATTACGCCGCCAATGAGGTGCGCATGCGCGGCACCTTCGTTCCGCTGTACGGCCTCAACAATGCATTCGGCCAGATTCCGATCGTCGGACCGCTCCTCAGCGGCGGCAGCAATGAAGGCCTGGTCGGCCTGACCTATGAGGTGGTTGGAACGCCGGGCAAGCCGGTCCTGCGCGTCAATCCGATTTCGGCGCTTGCGCCCGGCGTGTTCCGGAAATTCCTCGAATTCCCGAGCAATGTGACGCAAGAGCCCTATGGCGATAACCGGCCCGGGGTTCAGTGACGGGTGCGGGCGTTTTAGAGCGTGATGATTTCGGCTTGGATTGTTCCACCCTCAGTGGTCATGCCCCGCGGAAGCGACGCGGAAGCGGGGCATCCAGTAAGCATGGAGCGCGTTTGTGTTTACTGGATCGTCCGCTTTCGCGGGCGATGACGGCAGGAGATCGGTCGATTCCACGTCAATTCATCCTGCTGTAGGCCGAATTCCATTCCGGTACGGCGAACCGGTTCCCACTTCGCCGGAAAATTGCTTTAGACCGCCCGCAGGAGGACGTGCTTTTTTCTGCCGAGCGACAGCTTGATCACGCCTTCGGCGGAGAGATCGGCGATCGTGAGCACCCTTTTTTCGTCGGTCACCGTCTCATCGTTGACGCGCAGGCCGCCCGCCTTGATCTGGCGGCGCGCCTCCCCGTTCGATGACACAAGGCCGACGTGAACATTCGCCGCGAGCACGCCAAAGCCGGCCTCGATCTCGGCCCGCGGAATCTCGATCGTCGGCAGGGTTTCGGCGAGCGCGCCCTCTTCGAAAGTCTTGCGGGCCGTCTCGGCGGCCTCCTCCGCCGCGTGGCGGCCATGCACGAGCGCGGTCGCTTCCGTTGCGAGCACTTTCTTTGCTTCGTTGATCTCCTCGCCCTTGAGCAAGGAGAGCCGGCCGATCTCATCGAGCGGCAGCACCGTGAACAGCTTGAGGAAGCGCACGACGTCGCCGTCCTCGGTGTTGCGCCAGTGCTGCCAATACGCGTAGGGACTCAGCAGGCCGGCATCGAGCCAGACGGCGCCCGCCGCGGTCTTGCCCATCTTGGCGCCGGACGCGGTCGTGAGCAGCGGGGAGGTGAGCGCAAAAAGCTGCGCGCTCAGCAGCCGGCGGCCGAGATCGATGCCGTTGACGATGTTCCCCCACTGGTCGGAGCCGCCCATCTGCAGCACGCAGCCATATCGCTTATGGAGTTCGGCGAAGTCGTAGGCCTGCAGCACCATGTAGTTGAATTCGAGGAACGACAATTCGTGCTGGCGCTCGAGCCGCAGCTTCACCGAGTCGAAGGAGAGCATGCGGTTGACCGAGAAATGCCGGCCGACGTCGCGCAGGAAATCGATGTAGTTGAGCGTATTCAGCCAATCGGCGTTGTTCGCCATGACGGCGTCGTTTGCGCCGTCGCCGAAGGTCAGGAACTTGGTGAACACCGCGCGCAGGCCGCGGAGATTGTCCTCGATCGCAGCTTCGGTGAGCAGCCGCCGGCTTTCGTCCTTGCCGGACGGATCGCCGACGCGCGTCGTTCCGCCGCCCATCAGCGCGATCGGCCGGTGCCCGGTCTGCTGCAGCCAGTACAGCATCATGATCGGCAGGAGCGAGCCGATATGGAGCGAGGGTGCGGTGCAGTCGAAGCCGATATAGGCCGTGATGCGGCCGGACGCGGCGAGCCGGTCGAGCGCCTCCGGCTCGGATACCTGGTGGATGAAGCCGCGGCTCTCCAGAACCTGCAGGAATTCGGACTTGTAGGTGCTCATCGCGCGCTTCTTCGCTCCTTCCTCGCGCCAGAGCAATTCCGCTTGGGTCGACCCGCCTTCCGCTCATTCCCGCGTAAGCGGGAACCCAGTCTTCGTTCGCTATGCTGGGTCCCCGCTTGCGCGGGGACGAACGGAACCTATTCAATCCTCAACGTCGCGGAAATCTCGCTCTGGACTGACCTGTCGTGTATCAGGTCCGGCATCGATTTCCTATCGGGAGGGCAAGTGGTGGCGGGCTTGCGCGCGATCGGCCTGATGAGCGGCACGTCCCTCGATGGCGTCGACATCGCCCTCGTCGACACCGACGGCGAGCGCCTGGATGGCTTGGGGCCGACCGGCTATCGGGCTTACACGCAAGCCGAGCGCGCGCTCTTGCGCGACGCGCTGCGGACGGCGGAGACGCTCGCCGACCGTGGCGCGCGTCCGGGCGTTCTCGCGGACGCCGAGCGGCTCGTGACGGATGCGCATGCCGAGGCGGTCGCGGCGTTTCTGTCCGAGCACGCTTTGGCGGCGCGCGACATCGACGTGGTCGGCTTCCATGGCCAGACGGTGCTGCATCGGCCGGCGCAACGCCTAACCGTGCAGATCGGCGATGGCCGCGCGCTCGCTGCGCGTCTCGCAATCCCGGTCGTCTATGACTTCCGCGCCGCCGACGTCGCCGCCGGGGGGCAGGGGGCGCCGTTCGTCCCGATCTTCCATCACGCCCTGGCCGCGACGACCGATCGGCCGCGGCCGCTCGTCGTCGTCAATATTGGGGGCGTCGCCAATATCACCTATCTCGCGGACGCAGCCGCGCCGCTCGCCTGCGACACGGGTCCCGGCAACGCGCTGATCGACGATTTTCTGCGCGCGCGCGGCGGGCCGGCGTTCGACGACGGCGGCATGATTGCGGCGCGCGGAAAAGCGGACGAGGCGTTCCTGGCGCGGGCGCTCGCGCATCCCTTCTTTGCCGCGCCCTTGCCGAAATCGCTCGACCGCAACGATTTCGCGCTCGCATCGATCGCTCTGCCGGAGCTCTCGCTCGAGGACGGCGCGGCGACGCTGGCCGCGCTCACCGCGCGCTCGCTCGCGGCGATCATGCCGCATCTGCCGAAGCCGCCGGCATGCTGGATCGTCGCGGGTGGCGGGGCGCGCAACCGCACGATCCTGCGCAGGCTGGGCGAAGCGGTCGCGCCCGCGCGCGTCGAAACCGCGGACGCTCTCGGCTGGTCGGCCGACGCCCTCGAAGCGCAGGCCTTCGCCTACCTTGCCGTGCGCGCGCTGAAGGGGCTGCCCATCACGTTTCCGACCACGACGGGCGTGTCACGGCCAATGACGGGCGGGGTTCTCGTCGGCGCGGATCGCGGCTAACCGGTCCGGCGGCCGCGCGGCTCGGGGCGCGTGGCGACGGTGGCGAGCCGGCGGTCGAGATAGGAGCTGATCGCCGTCATCAGCGGCTCGATCCGCGCATCGAAGAAGTGGTTGGCGCCCGGGATCACCTTCTGCTCGATGATGATGCCCTTCTGCGTCTTCAGCTTCTCGACGAGGCCGGCGACATCCTTGTACGGGACGACGGCGTCCTTCTCGCCATGCACGATCAGCCCGGAGGACGGGCAGGGGGCGAGGAAGGAGAAATCGTAGAGATTGGCGGGGGGCGCGATCGAGATGAAGCCTTCGATCTCGGGCCGCCGCATCAGGAGCTGCATGCCGATCCAGGCGCCGAAGGAGAAACCGGCGATCCAGCAGCTGCGCGCCTCCGGATTGATCGACTGCGCCCAGTCGAGCGCGGAAGCGGCGTCCGACAGTTCCCCCTGGCCGTGATCGAACGAGCCCTGGCTGCGCCCCACCCCGCGGAAATTGAACCGGAGCACCGCGAAGTTGCGATGGGCAAAGGCGTAATAGAGCTGGTAAACAATCTGGTGGTTCATCGTCCCGCCGAACTGCGAATGCGGGTGCAGCACGATGGCGATCGGCGCGTTCTTCACGCGCGCGGGATGGTAGCGCCCCTCGATCCGGCCTGCAGACCCATTGAAAATGACCTCGGGCATGGTCTCATGACCTCTTCGATGGCAGCGGCGCTGCGGCATTAATGTCGGCGCCCTTGACGGGCCCAGCAGTGCGCGCCTATGTGGCTCTATACCCTTGCGATTTCCGGAATTGCCGGCGCATCGAGGCTGCGCGTGGACTGCCCTTGGCGCGGCGATTTGTGTACCATGATCCACAGGGCGAAAAGCAAGGTTTTCGTGAGGGCGCAGGGCGTTTTCCGGGAAAGAGGCGGCGCGACCTTGAGAAAACGCCGTCGATGGGCGAAGGTTTGATCACAGTCGTCGAGCGCCCGGCGACGCGCGAGGTCGGCGCAATGAGCGAACGGGTCTATCTCGACTGGAACGCCACCGCGCCGCTCCGGCCCGAGGCGCGCGCCGCCATGGCGGCGGCGTTCGATTGCATCGGGAACCCCTCCTCGGTGCATGCGGAGGGGCGCGCGGCGCGCTTCCTCGTCGAGCAGGCGCGCGAACAGGTCGCAAGCTTGCTTTCCGCCGAAGCGCGCAATGTGATCTTCACATCGGGCGGAACCGAAGCCAATGCGCTCGCGCTCTCGCCCGCGCTCGGTTCGGGCCCCGACAAGGCTCCGCGGGATCGCCTCCTGATCTCGGCGATCGAGCACCCGTCAGTGCGCGCCGGCGGCCGCTTCGGCCCTGCAACCATTGAAGAACTGCCCGTCTCCATCGCCGGCGCCGTCGACCTCGCCGGGCTGCGGGCTCGTCTGGAGGCGTTGCGCGCAGCGGGGGAAGCGGTGCGCCCGCTGGTCGCGCTGATGCACGCCAACAATGAGACCGGCGTCATCCAGCCGATTGCGGCCGCAGCCGACATCGTTCACGACATGGGCGGCCTCCTGCATGTCGACGCCGTCCAGAGCGCCGGAAAGATCGATTGTGACATCAAGGCGCTCCGCGCCGATCTTGTCGCGATCTCCGCCCACAAGCTGGGCGGCCCAAAAGGCGTCGGCGCATTGGTGAAGCGAGCCGAGACGGTGCATATCGGCGATCCCTTGTTCAAGGGCGGCGGGCAGGAACGCGGCAGCCGCGGGGGGACCGAGAACGTGATCGGCATCGCCGGGTTCGGCGCGGCGGCGGAGGCGGCGGCGAAGGGCCTCGTGGCGACCGGGCGGCGTTTGGCCGAGTTGCGTGACCGTCTCGAAACCATGCTGCGGGACGTGTCCCCTGACGCCGTGGTCTTCGGCGCCGACGCGGAACGCCTTCCGAACACCACGATGTTCGCCGCCCCCGGGATCAAGTCGGAGACCGCGCTGATCGCGCTCGACCTCGCCGGGGTCGCCGTATCCTCGGGCTCCGCCTGCTCCTCGGGCAAGGTCGCGGGCTCGCCCGTGCTCGCCGCAATGCAGGTTCCGGCCAGGCTCGCGGTGGGGGCCGTGCGGGTCAGTCTCGGGCCGGCGAGCGCCGACCGCGACATCGAAGTTTTCATAAACGCTTGGAGGAACCTCGTGGCTGGACTATCTAAGGGAAGGCGGGGAGTCGCCGCGTGACTCCGCCACAACCGTTTCCCGTACGTCCGCAACCTAAAGGTGACCAGCCGGTTCGCGACGAAGACCATAGGCCAACATCCAACCCGCGGTCCTTGAAACCGCAGCGGAGGGAATGACATGCCGGCCGTGAATGAGACCGTCGAGCAGGTTCGCAGCATCGACGTCGACCAGTACAAGTACGGGTTCGAAACCGATATCGAGTCCGAAAAGGCCCCGAAAGGCCTGTGCGAGGACACCGTCCGCTTCATCTCGGAGAAGAAGGACGAGCCCCCCTGGATGCTGGAGTGGCGGCTTGAAGCCTATCGCCGCTGGCTCACCATGGACGAGCCGCTGTGGGCGAAGGTCGATTATCCCAAAATCGACTACCAGGACATCTACTACTATTCCGCCCCCAAGGCGTTCACCGCCCCGAAATCGCTCGACGATATCGATCCCGAGATTCTCCGCACCTATGAGAAGCTCGGCATTCCTCTGCGCGAACGCGAAATCCTCTTGGGAGTCCAGCGCCCGGAGGGCAGCCGGGTGGCGGTCGACGCGGTGTTCGACTCCGTGTCCGTGGCGACCACCTTCAAGGAGGAGCTGAAGAAGGCCGGCGTGATCTTCATGCCGATCTCGGAGGCGCTGCGCGAGCATCCCGATCTGGTGCGGCAGTATCTCGGCACGGTCGTGCCGGTCTCCGACAACTTCTTCGCCACGCTCAACTCGGCGGTGTTCTCCGACGGCTCGTTCGTCTATGTGCCGCCTGGCGTGCGCTGCCCGATGGAGCTGTCGACCTATTTCCGCATCAACGAGCGCAACACCGGCCAGTTTGAGCGCACCCTGATCATCGCCGACAAGGGCTCCTATGTGAGCTATCTCGAAGGCTGCACCGCGCCGCGCCGCGACGAGAACCAGCTGCACGCCGCCGTGGTCGAGCTGATCGCGCTCGACGACGCCGAGATCAAATATTCGACGGTGCAGAACTGGTATCCGGGCGACGCGGAAGGACGCGGCGGCATCTTCAACTTCGTCACCAAGCGCGGCGACTGCCGCGGGCCGCGCTCGAAGATTTCCTGGACGCAGGTCGAGACCGGCTCCGCCATCACCTGGAAATATCCGAGCTGCATCCTGCGCGGCGACGATTCGCGCGGCGAGTTCTACTCGATCGCGATTTCGAACGGTCGCCAGCAGGTCGACTCCGGCACCAAGATGATCCATCTCGGCAAGAACACGACCAGCCGGATCATCTCCAAGGGCATCGCCGCCGGGCGCTCGAACAACACCTATCGCGGGCTCGTCTCGGCGCACCGCCGCGCGACCAACGCGCGCAACTTCACCAACTGCGACTCGCTTCTGATCGGCAACAAGTGCGGCGCCCATACGGTGCCCTATATCGAGGCGAAGAACTCCTCCGCGCTGTTCGAGCACGAGGCGACCACCTCGAAAATCTCCGAGGAGATGCTGTTCTACTGCCAGCAGCGGGGCATGTCGGCGGAAGAGGCGACCGCGCTCGTGGTCAACGGCTTCGTCAAGGACGTGCTGCAGCACCTGCCGATGGAGTTCGCGGTCGAGGCGCAGAAGCTGATCTCGATCTCGCTCGAAGGCAGCGTCGGATAACCATCCTCGTCCTGAGGACGCCGCATGGCGGCCATCTCGATGGAGGAGAGCGCCTTGCGGCGCTCCTCGGACGAAGGTCGGGAAAGGATAGACGTTCAAAATGACTTTGCTTGAAATCAAGAACCTGCAGGTCACCGTCGGCGACCGGCAAATCCTCAACGGCCTCGACCTTGTCGTGAACAAGGGCGAGGTGCACGCGATCATGGGCCCGAACGGCTCGGGCAAGTCGACGCTCGCCCATGTGCTCGCCGGCAAGGCCGACTATGACGTGACCGGCGGCGAGGTGCTGCTCGATGGCGAGGACCTGCTCGCGATGGATGTCGACGAGCGCGCGGCCAAAGGCGTGTTCCTCGCCTTCCAGTATCCGATCGAGATCCCCGGCGTCGCCACCATGACCTTCCTGCGCACGGCCATGAACGCGCAGCGCAAGAAGCGCGGCGAGGACGAGCTGTCGACGCCGGAATTCATGAAGCGCGTGCGCGACGCGGCGGCCAAGCTTTCGATCGACCCGGACATGCTGCGACGTCCGGTCAATGTCGGCTTTTCCGGCGGCGAGAAGAAGCGCAACGAAATTCTGCAGATGGCGCTGCTCGAGCCGAAGCTCGCGGTGCTCGACGAGACCGATTCCGGCCTCGACATCGACGCGCTCAAGATCGTGGCCGACGGCGTCAACCGCCTGCGCTCGCCCGAACGCGCGATGATCGTGATCACGCACTACCAGCGCCTCCTCGAACATATCGTGCCCGACGTGGTGCATGTGCTGTCGCGCGGCCGCATCGTGCGCACCGGCGGCAAGGAGCTCGCTCTCGAGCTCGAAGCACGCGGCTACGCCGATTATCAGGAAGAGGCGGCGTGAAGGATGACGCAAGAGCCGGACAACATCGTCCTTCAGCATTTGCGCGCGATCCGCACGCTACTCGACACGCTGAACGATCGTGTGCTCGATCTCACGCAGCGCGTTGGCAACTTAGAGGTTCAGGTCGCAAGCGTTTCGGTCCGCATCGACCGCATCGATGCGCGGCTCGACCACGTGGAGCGCCGTCTCGGGCTGATCGAAGTATGATCGAGAGCGACGCGCTGTCTTCATTGCGAGCATCGAGGAACTGACAGGTCCATGGCGCAGGTGAGCTTGCTGAGAACCGAAGCGGAGCAGCGGATCGCCGCCGAATGGGCGAGCGCGAAGGCGCGCCTGCCCGGGCCGGCGGGCCTGCGCGAGGCCGCGTTCCGCCGGTTCGAGGCGAACGGCCTCCCGCATCGCCGGATCGAGGAGTGGAAATACACCGACCTGCGCGCGCTGTTGCGCGAGGCGAAGCCGCTCGCCCGGTCGCCCGACCGCGCCGAAAGGGAGCGCGCCCGCAATGCCGGCGTCCTTCTGGCGGGGATCGAAGCGCGACGCCTCGTGTTCGTGAATGGCGCGTTTGCCCCGGACCTCTCCGACCTCGCCGCGATCGAGCCCGGGCTGACGATTTCAACGCTCGGCGAGGCGCTTGCGCGCGGCGATGCGGATTTATCCGCCCGGCTCGGCGCGGCAAGCGCGGCCGAGAACGATGTCGGCTATGCGCTCAACACCGCCTTCATGGCCGATGGCGCGGTGATCGACGTCGCGCCGGGCGCTGCCATCGCGCGGCCGATCCATCTCGTCTTCGCCTTCGTGGGAGAGCCGGCGGCGGTGTTCGTCCGCTCGCTCGTGACGGTCGGCGCGGGGGCGACGCTGACGCTGATCGAGAGCCACGAGGGTCCCGACAACGCCGACTACCAGGCCAACACCGCACTCGACCTCGTCGTCGGCGATGCCGCGAAGGTTGAGCGGGTCGTGGTTGGGACGCAGGGGCGCAGCGCACTCCACATTGCGACGCTCACGGCGGCGCTCGGCCGCGCCGTCGATTTTCGCGATTTCGCATTTACGACCGGTGGGGCGGTGGTGCGCAACCAGCTCTTCGTTCGCTGCAACGGTGCGGACACCGCGCTCGGCCTCTCCGGGGCGACCCTGCTGGCCGCGCGCCAGCATGCCGACACAACCATGGTGGTCGATCACGCGGTCGGCGGCTGCCGCAGCCGGGAAGTCATCAAATCGGTGCTCGACGGCCAGAGCCGCAGCGTGTTTCAGGGCAAGATCATCGTGCGCCCCGACGCGCAGAAGACCGACGCGCGCATGCTCTCGAACGCCCTGATGCTGTCGCCGGACGCCGAGGCCGACAACAAGCCGGAGCTCGAGATCTTCGCCGACGACGTGCAATGCGGCCACGGCGCGACCGCGGGCTCGATCGACGAGGATCTTAAATTCTATCTGATGGCGCGCGGCATCCCCGCGGCGCAGGCGGAGGCGCTGCTTATCCAGTCGTTTGTCGGCGAGGCGATCGATCTGGTCACGCATGAGGGCGTGCGGGAGGCGCTGAGCGCGGCGGTGCTGCGCTGGCTTGAGGCGAGGGGGTGAGGTAGCCATCATGCACCCGGCAGTGACGAACGGCGCCTATGACGTGGACCGCAT
Source organism: uncultured Rhodoplanes sp. (assembly GCA_964354425.1). Lineage (GTDB taxonomy): Bacteria > Pseudomonadota > Alphaproteobacteria > Rhizobiales > Xanthobacteraceae > Rhodoplanes. The sequence continues at coordinate 18,634 of CAYGZV010000004.1, forward strand.
TCGCGCGGACTTTCCCGCGCTGTCGCTGCGCATCTACGGCAAGCCGCTCGTCTATCTCGACAACGCGGCGTCGGCGCAAAAGCCGCGCGCCATGCTCGACCGCGTCGAGCGCGCCTATACGACGGAATACGCCAACGTCCATCGCGGGCTGCACTACCTCGCCAATGCCGCGACCGAGGCCTATGAAGGCGCGCGCGAGACGGTGCGCGCCTTCCTCAACGCCGCGCGCCCGGAGGAGATCGTCTTCACGCGCAACGCGACCGAGGCGATCAATCTCGTCGCCTACACGTTCGGGCGCGAGCGCATCAAGGCCGGCGACGAGATCGTGCTCTCGATCATGGAGCACCACTCCAACATTGTGCCATGGCATTTCCTGCGCGAGCGGCAGGGCGCGGTGATCAAGTGGGCGCCGATCGACGACGAGGGCAATTTCCTCATCGACGAGTTCGAGAAGCTCCTGACCGACCGCACGCGGATGGTGGCGATCACCCAGATGTCGAACGGGCTGGGCACCATCGTGCCGGTCAAGGACGTGGTGCGGATCGCGCATGAGCGCGGCATTCCGGTGCTGGTCGACGGGGCGCAGGGCGCGGTGCATCTCGATATCGACGTGCAGGACATCGACTGCGACTTCTATGTCTGCACCGGTCACAAGCTCTATGGCCCGACCGGCATCGGCGTCCTGTACGGCAAATATGCGCATCTCGCGGCGATGCCGCCGTTCAACGGCGGCGGCGAGATGATCCGCGACGTGTTCGAGGACCGGGTCACCTACGGCGACCCGCCCCACCGGTTCGAGGCGGGCACGCCGGCGATCGTGCAGGCGATCGGGCTTGGCGCGGCGATCGACTACATAAATTCGATCGGCAAGGCCCGCATCCGCGCGCACGAGCAGGCGGTCCTATCCTATGCGGATCAACGACTGCGCGAGATCAATTCGCTGCGCATGTTCGGGACGGCGCGGGACAAGGGCGCGATCATCTCGTTCGAGATGAAGGGCGCGCATCCGCACGACGTCGCGACGATCATCGACCGCTCCGGGGTCGCCATCCGCGCCGGCACTCATTGCGTTATGCCCTTGCTCGCCCGTTTCGGCGTGACCGCCACCTGCCGCGCCTCGTTCGGGCTTTACAACACGCGGGCAGAGGTGGACAGCCTGGCCGAAGCGCTGATCAAGGCTCAGGAGTTCTTTGCATGAACGAGAACGCGTACGACCCCCAGCGCGACGCCGAGCCGACCGCAAGCGACGGCGCCATCGAGAACGGGAGCTCCTCGTCCGGGTCGAGCGAAACGGCAGCGATGACCGCGGATGAGATCGCGCGCCTGACCGACGATATCGTCGGTGCGATCAAGACGGTCTATGACCCGGAAATCCCGGCCGACATCTACGAGCTTGGACTGATCTACCGGATCGAGATCGGCGACGACCGCAAGATCGATATCGACATGACGCTGACCACGCCGAACTGCCCCTCGGCGCAGGAACTGCCAATCATGGTGGAGAACGCGGTCTCGGGCGTCGCCGGCGTCGGCCCCGTTCACGTGCAGATCGTCTGGGACCCCCCTTGGGACCCGAGCCGGATGTCGGACGAAGCGCGGGTGGTCCTCAACATGTGGTAGCCGCCTTGGGGCGCGCGCCTCGAGTCCTTACATGACGCAATAGGCTTGGTTTCGTTGACCGGCGCCGGCCGGATGAGTGGAGGAAAGACATGGCCAGTCCGCGACCGAGGCCTCAGGTCATGCGGTTGACCGATGCGGCCGCGAGCCGGATCAGGGACGTATTGGCGCGGACCGACCGGCCGCTCGTCGGCGTGCGCATCGGCGTGAAGAACGGCGGCTGCGCCGGCATGTCCTATACGATGGAATATGCCGCCGCCGTGCAGCCCCACGACGAGATCGTCGAGGACAAGGGCGTGCGCCTCCTGATCGATCAGAAGGCGATCATGTTCCTGCTCGGGACCGAGATGGATTTTAAAGCCGACAAGCTCTCGGCGGGCTTCGTTTTCTCGAACCCCAACCAGACCTCCGCCTGCGGCTGCGGGGAGTCGGTGGCGATCACGCCGGTCGCGGCGCGCGACGAACACGCCAACTGACGCGCCAGCGGGTGCTCCTCACCCGCGAGAAGGCGCACACAAAATCCTGTCGAAAAGCTGTCTGTCGGTTGGCTGAAAGCTACGGCCGTGCCTGCGACGGCCCTCAGGCCTTTGCGCGGAACGGCCGCAGCAGGAAGGCGGGAAGGTGCGTCTGCACATCCTCCGTGCGCTCGCGGTCGGGCGCGGGCGGCTGACGGCGGCGGGCGGCTTCGATCGGCATGACATTGCCGGGCGTCGGCTCGCCGGGCTTTTCGCTCGAGCGGGGGCTGGGCGACTTGGCGCGGCGACCCGCGCGCGAAGCGCCGAACCTGACCGGCCCAGTCGCTTCTTCCTGCGCAAGCGCCTCTTCCCCGACCGGCTCGTGCCGAGCCGCCTTGTGCGAAACCGGCTCGCGCCGAGTCGCCTTGTGCGAAACCGGCTCGCGCCGGACCGGCGCGTCTTCCCGCAGCTGCGGGGGCCCGCCCGTCCAGGGAATCGACTGACCGATCAGCTTCTCGATCGCGGCCACGGCCTTCTGCTCGGGGGGCGCAACGATGGTGATCGCGGTTCCGCTGCGGCCGGCGCGGCCGGTTCGGCCGATCCGGTGGACGTAATCGTCGGGGTGGTGCGGCACGTCGAAATTGAAGATGTGGCTGACGTCCGGAATATCGAGCCCGCGGGCGGCGACGTCGGAGGCGACGAGCAGCGCCACTTCGCCCTTACGGAACTGGTCGAGCGCGGCCGTGCGCGCACTCTGATCCATGTCGCCATGCAAGGCGATGGTGGAGAAGCCGTGCCGCAAGAGCGAGCGGTAGAGGGTCGCCACGTCGCGCTTGCGATTGCAGAAGATGATGGCGTTCTTCAAGCCTTCCGCCGAGCGGATCAGGCGGCGCAGGGTGTCGCGCTTGTCGTGCGGCTCGCGGCCGCATTTGACCAGGCTCTGGGTGATCGCGTCGACCGTGGTCGCCGGACGGCTCACCTCGACGCGCACCGGATTGTGCAGGAACTGATTGGTGATCCGCTGGATCTCCGGCGGCATGGTGGCGGTGAAGAAGAGCGTCTGGCGGGTGAACGGCACGAGCTTGCAGATGCGCTCGATGTCCGGGATGAAGCCCATGTCGAGCATGCGGTCGGCTTCGTCGATGACGAGCAGCTCGACGCCGGTCAGCAGCAGGCCGCCTCGTTCGGTATGATCGAGCAGGCGGCCCGGCGTGGCGATCAGCACATCGACGCCGCGGGTGAGCTTGGCGTCCTGGTTGTCGAACGACACGCCGCCGATCAGGAGCGCGACGTTCAGCCGATGGTTGACGCCATAGCGCGTGAAGCTCTCTTGAACCTGCGCCGCGAGTTCGCGCGTCGGTTCGAGGATCAGGGTGCGCGGCATCCGTGCGCGGGCGCGCCCTTTCTCCAGCAGGGTAAGCATGGGCAGGACGAAAGCGGCCGTCTTGCCAGTGCCGGTCTGAGCAATGCCGAGCACGTCGCGGTGCGACAGCACCTGCGGGATCGCCTGCTCTTGAATGGGAGTGGGTTTCGTGTATCCGGCGGACGCGACGGACGCCAGCACTTTGTCGGAGAGACCGAGTTGAGAAAAAGGCATGGAACCTCAGGAAAAGCCGAGTAACTCCCGACTGCGCCGGCTCGGCGGACGATATGTTCGGGAGGGGTGGTCGAACATACGGCGAACCACCTCGCGCCAACATAAGAATAAGCGGCGTAAAGTCAATGACCTTGATGCTAAAAGCGAAGTAATAATCGGCATTTCCGTCATTCTTCCGTCATTTGCTGCAGCGGTGGGCAGGCTTCGCGCCGGTCGCCCGTAGGGGCGGGCAGCGCGGCGGCTCGTGCGGCCGATCTCGAAACGGCTCCGCCAACCCCGAGCGGCTCGTCCGTGCGCGTCTTTGCAGGCGCGCGGTGCGGCGTATAGTCGAGCGGCCAATTCGGAGCATCGGACATGCGCACTCAGGTCGGCATCGTCGGGGCGGGTCCCGCCGGTCTCATGTTGTCGCTCCTGCTGCGCCGGGCCGGCGTGCAGTCGATCGTGCTCGAAGACCGCAGCCGCGCCTATATCGAGAACCGCGTCCGCGCCGGCCTGATCGAGCAATGGGCGAACGATCTTCTGATCGAGATCGGCGCCGGAGCGCGCCTGCTCAAGCAGGGCATGTTCCACGACGGGATCTATCTCAGCGCCCGCGGGCGGCTCCATCACATCGATTTCCGGGCGCTGGTCGGGAAGGGCGTGACCATCTACGAGCAGAAGGAGGTGGTGAAGGATCTGCTCGCCAAGCTGATCGATGAGGGCGAGGATATCCTGTTCGAGGTAAGCGATGTGCGCCTCGATGGAATGACGACCGACACGCCGACCATCCGGTTCCGCCACCGCGGCGACCAGCATGAGCTCTCCTGCGACTTCATCGCCGGCTGCGACGGCTTTCACGGCGTCTGCCGGCCGAGCATCCCGCCCGGCGTCCTGACCGTGTATGAGCGCGACTATCCGTTCGGCTGGCTCGGCATCCTCTCCGACTCGCCGCCCCCCGCCGCCGAACTGATCTACGCGCATCACGAGCGCGGCTTTGCGCTGTTCTCGATGCGCTCGCCGACGCTGTCGCGATTGTATCTGCAATGCGCGCCCCACGAGGATCTGGCGCTGTGGCCGGACGAAAAAATCTGGGACGAGCTGCAGACGCGGCTGGGCGGTTCCTGCCCGCTCCCGCACGGCAAAATCCTGCTCAAGGGCGTCACGCCGATGCGCAGCTTCGTGGTCGAGCCGATGCAATATGGCCGGCTCTTCCTCGCCGGCGACGCCGCCCACATCCAGCCGCCGACCGGCGCGAAGGGGATGAACCTCGCCTTTGCCGACGTGGTGTTCCTGTCGCGCGCGCTCGCCGAGTTCTACCGCACCGGCAGCGCCGAGCGTCTCGACCGCTATTCGGAGACCTGTCTCGGCCGGGTGTGGAAGGCGCAGCGCTTCTCCTGGTTCATGACGCAGCTCCTGCACCGCTTTCCGAACGAAACCGCGTTCGACCGCCGTCGCCAGCTTACCGAAATCGAATACATCGCCGGCTCGAAAGCCGCCTCGACGGCGCTTGCGGAAAACTATGCGGGGCTGCCGCTCGATTGACCGCAGGCCCCTGCATCGTCGTTCGCATCACCCCTCCAACAGGCCGCCGAATGGCCGGCGCAAAAGCGCGATGACGGCGCCCGCGAGCGCTGCGATGCCGGCGATCATCAGGAAGAAAACGGGCTTGTCCATCGCCGACCAGTAGCTCCCCAGCACGCCGGCGAGAAGATTGCCGAAGAAGCTCGTGGCGAGCCACACGCCCATCATCATCGACACCGATCGCGCCGGCGAAATCTTGGAGACGAGCGAGAGGCCGATCGGCGAGAGATAGAGTTCGCCTATGGTGATCACGATGAAATAGGCGAAGAGCCACAGCCAGCTCGCTTTGTCGGCGCCCGCCTGCATCGCCGCGATCGCCAGGATGAGATTGGCGGCGGTGACGCCGAAGCAGCCGAGCGCCAATTTGCTCAGCGTCGAGGGTTCGCGGCCGTGCCGGCTCTGGCGCGCCCACAAGGCGAGGATGAACGGGGTGAACGCGAAGATCATCAGGGGATTGAACGCCTGGAACCAGGTGGTCGGGATGTCCACCGTCCATCCGAGCAGACCGATGGACCGGTCGGTGCGGGCGTCCGCCCACAGCGCGATGGTGTTGCCCTGTTGCTCGTAGGTCGCCCAGAACAGGATGACCGGCGCGCAGAGCAGGAGGAGGGCGAGCATGCCGCGCCGCTCTTCGCGCGTGAGCGGTCCGCGCGCATGCCCATCCGTCGCGGCGATAGCGTCGGCGGGCAGGGCAGGGGCCGCGCAGAGATAGATCAGAAGACCGAGCAGCATGCCGACGCCCGCGGCGCCGAAGCCGTAGTGCCAGCCGACCTCCTCGCCCAGCGTTCCGCAGATCAGCGGGGCGAGAAACGCGCCGATATTGATCCCGACATAGAAGATCGAATAGGCGCGGTCGCGCCGCGCGTCGCCCGGCGGGTAGAGCGATCCGACCTGGGTCGAGATGTTCGGCTTGAACGCGCCATTGCCGACGATCAGCGTGGCGAGCGCGAAGAACAGGAGCGGCTCGAACGCCATCATGAAATGGCCGGCCGCCATCAGCGCCGCGCCGATGATCACGGTGCGGCGCTGGCCGAGCACGCGGTCGGCGAGGAGCCCGCCGATCAGCGGCGTGAAATAGACGAGCCCGGTATAGAGCCCGTACACATGCGAGGCGAACGGCTGGACATCGAGCGGCCCGAAGGCGAATTCGAGCGCGCGCTTGAGAGCGGCATATCCGATCACGGTGTCGGCGCGGCCGGGCTCGAACAGGTATTTCACCATGTAGAGGACGAGCAGCGCGCGCATGCCGTAGTAGGAGAAACGCTCCCACATCTCCGTGGCGAACAGGAAGGCAAGCCCGCGCGGATGGCCGAACAGCTCGCGCTGCGCGAGCGCCGGGCCGGCCGCTGCGGTGGAGGCGCGAGCTACCCGCATATTGGCATTCCCGTGCTATGGTAGTATCGCATTCGGCCTAGCGCTTTGCACGCCGCGCAGGGGCGAATGCATCGGAATCCACGCGGTACGGCCCGACCATGTTGAAATCGCTCTTCGGCAATCAACGTCGGCTGCTCGTGATCATCCATGATCTGGTCGCGACGGCGGCTGCATTGCTGGCCAGCTTCTATTTGCGCTTCGAGGAAGCGGGCCTGAACGAACGGCTCGGCGCCTTGGAAATCGCGCTGCCCTGTCTCCTGGCCTACGCGATGATCGTCTACTGGTATTTCGATCTGTACCGGTCCAAATGGCGCTTCGCCTCGCTTCCCGACCTCGCCAACATTTTGCGCGCATCCACGGTGCTCGCCGTCTCGCTGCTCGTCGCCGACTATATTCTGGTGTCGCCCAATGTTCTCGGCGAGTTCTTTTTCGGCAAGCTGACCATCATTCTCTATTGGGTCCTGCAGATGTTTTTCCTCGGCGGACCGCGGATCGCCTATCGTTATTTCCGCTATGCGCGCGTCCGCCATCATGCGAGCGGCACGAGCGCGACGCCGATCATCATTCTCGGGCGCGCCGCCGACGCCGAGGTTCTGCTGCGGGCGGTCGAGACCGGCGCAGTCAAGCATATCTGGCCGGTCGGCATTCTCTCGCCCTCGCCGGCGGATCAAGGGCAGATCATGCGCGGCATTTCCGTGCTCGGCGACTTCAACCAGCTCGAGCGCGCCGTGTCCGACTTGAAGGATCGCGGCACCGAGGTGCGCCGCCTGGTGCTCACCGCCTCCGCCTTCGAGAAGGGCACGAATGTCGAGACGGTTCTCATGCGCGCGCGGCGGCTGGGGCTGTTGACCAACCGGCTGCCCTCGCTGGAAGACGGGGCGAAAGAACTGCGTCTCGCCCCCGTCAATGTCGAAGACCTGCTGCTGCGGTCCATCGTCAAGATCGACTATGGGCGGCTGGAGAGCTTCGTGAAGGGACGGGCCGTGGTCGTGACCGGCGGCGGCGGCTCGATCGGCGCGGAGATCTGCGACCGCATCGTCACGTTCGGGGCGTCGCGGCTTTTGGTGATCGAGAATTCCGAGCCGGCGCTGCATGCCGTGCTCGAAGCGCTGGCGACCAAGGACACGGAGGCGCGCATCGAGGGCCGCATCGCGGATGTGCGCGACCGCGACCGCATCAAGCGCCTGCTCGCCGATTTCCAACCCGATTTCGTCTTTCACGCGGCCGCCCTCAAGCACGTTCCCATCCTGGAGCGGGATTGGGGCGAAGGGGTCAAGACCAATGTGTTCGGGTCGGTGAACGTGGCCGACGCGGCGGTGGCGGCGGGCGCGGCAGGGTTCGTGATGATCTCGACCGACAAGGCAATCGAGCCGGTCTCGGTTCTCGGCGCGACCAAGCGCTTCGCAGAAATGTATTGCCAGGCGCTCGACGCCGACTTCGCCCGGCGCGCCTTGACGGGCCATCAGGCGACGCGCCTGATCGCGGTCCGCTTCGGCAATGTGCTGGCCTCGAACGGTTCGGTGGTGCCGAAGTTCCGCGCGCAGATCGAAGCCGGCGGGCCGGTGACGGTGACCGACCCGGCCATGGTGCGCTACTTCATGACCATACGGGAGGCGTGCGATCTCGTCGTCACCGCCGCCAGCCACGCGTTCGGCGTCGGGCGCGGGCAGGAATCGGTGTTCGTTCTGAACATGGGGCAACCGGTGAAGATCGTGGAGCTTGCCGAGCGGATGATCCGGCTGTCCGGGCTCGAGCCGCAGCTCGACATCGACATCAAATTCACCGGTATCCGGCCGGGCGAGCGCCTGCATGAAATCCTGTTCGCGCGCGAGGAGCCGACCGCGGATATCGGAATCGAGGGCATCGTGGCGGCGCATCCGGTCAGCCCGCCGATCGAGGTCGTGCGGGCCTGGCTCGCCAAGCTCGAGCAGGCCATCGCGCGCGAGGAGCGCGAGGCGATCTACGGGGTCTTGCGCGACGCCTTGCCGGATTTTCGCGGCGCGGCGGCCTGAGCGCAGGGCGGCGGCGCGCGCGATCCGACGGGCCGTGCGGCCCGCCGGCGTTCCTCCCGCTGCGGCGCGCGTCAGGGCGTCCGCTTGACCTCGGTGCAACTGACGACGCTCGACCCCGTCTTGCCGCCCGCCTGCATGTAGCAGAACGAAAATTCGTTGTCGTCGACGAGCGTTCCGGTGAAATAGCCGTCGGTGTCGGCCATCACGACCGTCTCGTTGTCCTCGCCGGTCAGCTCGCCGATGAACGGTTCATCGGTCTTCTCGTTGCCGCCCGAGATCGTCGTGACGCCCCAGAATCGCCGGCCCTCCTGGCCGGTGATGTCCAACACCAGATCCTTCTCGAAAAAGGCCGGCTTCTCAAACGTGCCGGGGCTGTTCGGCCAATGTCCGCCCTTGCCGGCCACGATCGTGTGGGTCTTCCCGACCCACTTGCCCTTCATGTTCGGGGCCTGATCCGCCCCGAGCGCGAAGGCGGGATACGCAGCGAGCGCAGCAATCGTCAGGCTGCGGATGAGAAGCTCTTTGCTTGGCGCTAATCGCATGATGTCACTCCGGATTGTCGAAAGCCTAACTATGGTCCCGCCGCCAGGCTCCATCAACTCCCGGCGGGCTGGCGGCGCTGGCCGGGGAGATGAAATGCGCCGCGCATCCTGTTGCGTTCCGCTATTCACAGGGTGTGATCGCGGCGGTGACGTCGGGCCGGGACGTCAAGGTGCGCAGGTCGACATCGCGCGCGAGCGGCACGTAACTTGCCGTCTCCATCGTCCGTAGATAGGTGGTCACGTAGAGCGTGCGCCCGGGCAGTTCTCCGGTGCGACACGCCTCGGGGCGGACCGAGATCGTAAGCGAGCCGCCCTTGCCGCCGGCCGCCGCCTGCTTCTTGTGCAGCGCGTCGCGAAATGCCGTGAGCCGCGCGACTTCTCCCTCGTCGAGCCGATATGCGAAGATGTGCGCGTCCGCATCGAGTTCTTGGCGCAGATCGAGCAGATCGCTCGGCTCCGAGACTTCGCGCAGCGTGAAGTCCTCGAACTCTTCCTGGCCGCTCGCAAGCTTGACCCCGATCCGCAAGGCCACGCTTCGCGGGCGCGGCCTGACCGCGCGCGGGAGCTTGACCGCGACGCGCAGATGCGCCGGGTCGGTGCTCGTGAAATCGACGCGCGCCAGCTTGATCATCGAGGTGACCGGCATGTGGCCGCATCCGGAGAAGAAAAGCACTGAAGCCAGAGCGACGAACACGCCCCTTAGGTCGCGAAGGAATTGAGGCATCTCCCCACCACCGTGATTGACATATAAAAATCATCGTAATACGATAAAAAAATATCGTGTCAATGAGGGTGATCATGAGCATAACCCAATCGACCGCGGCCGCCGGACGGCTCGCACGGCTATCTCAGGCGATGATGTGGGTGACCACGGTCGGCATCGTGCTGATCGTCGTGCTGATGGGACTAGCCTTTATGATCCCGGAATGGAGCCGAAACCTCCTGCTGAACCGGCTCGGCGCGACCGGCGGAAAGCTGCCGCTCGGGCCGACCGAGCAGGTCTTCGCCGCGATGATCTTCGCCGTCCCGATCGGCGTGATGGTGTGGGGCCTGTGGCATGTGCGGACCCTGTTCAGCGAGTTCGCGCAGGGCCGCATGTTCACCGCCGCGGCGGCACGCCATCTGCGGCAGTTTGGCGTTTCGGTGCTGATCCAAGGGCCGCTCGGCCCACTCACTGCGACGGCGCTCGGCCTCGTGCTGTCGCTTGGCAATCCGCCGGGCCAGCGGTATCTCGTGCTGACCTTGTCGATCAACGATTATTACGCGCTGATCGTCGGCGGCGTGCTGGTCGCGGTCGCGAGCCTCATGCGCGAAGCGGCGCGCCTTGCCGACGAGAATGCAAGCTTCGTGTGAGGCGCGCCATGCCGATCATCGTCAATCTCGACGTGATGCTGGCGCGGCGAAAGATGCGCTCTAAAGAACTCGCCGAGCGCATCGGCATCACCGAACAGAACGTCTCGCTGCTGAAATCGGGCAAGGTGAGGGGCGTCCGCTTCGACACGCTTGCGCGCATCTGCGAGGCGCTCGACTGCCAGCCAGGCGACATTCTGGAGTTCCGCCCGGCGGAGAGCGCGGAGTAGCGAGGGAGTGGGCAGGCGTGCGCGCCAGGTCGATGACGCTCAGCTCGCGGCCCGCATCGAGGCGGCGGCGGCGGCGAGCAGGCTCGAGACCGCGACATCGCCCTCGCTGAGAATCTCGTTCGCCGGCATGTCGACTTCCCAGCGGAAACCCGTGCGGTCGAAGGCGGTGGTGACGGTCGCGTTGAGCGAGGCCTCGGTGAGCTTATGGATCACGGTGGAGCCGAACCCGCTGCGCTTCGGCGGTTCGACCTCCGGGCCGCCGCACTCCTGCCAAGTGAGGCGAATGCGGTGCTCGCCGGCAATGGTCGTCGCGATGTCCCATTGAATCACCACCAGTCCGCCCGATTGGCGGAGCGCGCCGAACTTGTTGGCGTTGGTCGCGAGCTCGTGCAGGGCGAAGCCCAGATTCTGCACGGCTTCCGGCCGCAGCAGGAGATCGGGGCCGCAGGTCTGCAGGCATGACGGATCGGTGATGAACGGGGCAAGCTGCGAGCGCACCAGTTCCTCGATCGACGCCCCGATCCAATCCGTGTGAACGAGCAGGTCGTGCGAACGGGCAAGCCCGTGCAGGCGCCCGGTGAACTTATTCTCGAAGTCGGCGAAATCGCCGGCCTGCCGGGCCGTCCGGCGGGCGACGGCGATGATGACGGTGATGAGATTCTTGGTGCGATGCGACAGTTCGCGCATCACGAATTCCATATGCGCTTCGTTGCGCTTGCGCTGGCTGATGTCGTGCGCGATCACGGAAATGCCGACCAGGTCTCCGTCGGCGCTGCGCACCGGGCCGGCGTCGAGGGAGACCTCGACCAGGCTTCCATCCTTACGACGCCGCACCGTTTCGAGGCGCAGGCTGCGGCCCACCCGCGCGGCGGCGAACTTCTCGTCGATCTCCTTGAGGCGCGCAAACGGGATCAGCTCGGAATGCTGGCGGCCGATCGCCTCGTCGGCGCGGTAGCCGTACAGTTCCTCGGCCGCGGAGTTCCAGCTCAGAATCCTGCCGTCGAGCGAAACGCTCATGATCGCGTCGCCGGAGAAGGTGACGAGCGCGGCCAGATGCGCGTTCGCAAGCTCGCCCTTGGCGCGATCCTGGGCCGCTTTGACGAGCGCCTTGCCGACCTCGTTGACCTCCCGGATGCTCGACTGGAGCGGCTCGCTGGTGCGGCCGGCGACGATTTCCGCGGCCGCCTTCGACAGTTCGTTCATCGAGCGGATGATCCACTCCCCGACGAGGGCCGCCGACATGAAGGCGAGCCCCAGGAAGATGAGCAGGCTCCACATCACATCCTTGCGCCAGCGCTGCAGCGGCGCTTCGACGGTCGCCTGCGGCACCGCCGCCAGCACCGTCCAGCCGCTGGCGAGGCGGTGCCAACCCGCGCAGGATTTCACGCCGTCGAATGGAATATCGATCCAACCAGTCGCTTCCGCCGCCATCCGTTGGTGGGCAAGGGAGGCGATTGGGGCGCCGATCGCCGCCTCCGAATGATCGCTGCGCGCAATCACGAGGCCTCCTCCATCGACCAGCACGGCGAGCCAGCCGTCGCGCGTCTGGCGGCGGACGACGCCGTTCAGATGATCGACCGGCAGGCTGCCGGCGATGACGTATGTCGTGCCAGGCGCGGGGCAGAGGAGGCTTACCAAAAAGCGCTGCGATAGCTCCGACTTGAACAGGCCCGTCGTGGCGCAGCGGCCGCTCTCCGACACTTTGCGGATGAGGTCCGGGTTGCGCGCACGCGGCAGCGTCGACCCGAACGGCGCGAGCGTGTTGAACAGCTGCTCGCCGTCCTCGCGAAACAGGGAGATCCAGCCGGGGACGGTCTGCGCGGCCTGTTGCGCCTGCGCATAAAACCCGGCGAAGTTGCCGGCGCGCAGGTCCGGCGAGGTGACGAGCGCGGAGAGCTGCGCCTGCTTGACCGCGATTTCGCGGGTGATGTCGTCGGCGATCGCCTGCGCATAGGCGCGGCCCTGCCGCTCGATCTCGTTACGCTTGTCCGCCATCGCGGAGCGGTACTCGAGCGCGAAAAAGAGCAGGCTCGGCAGCAATGCGCCGAGCATGAGCAGGCTGAGCGCAACCCGCAGCGGCGCCGGCCTGCGCAAGAACCGCAGCATTCCACGCGCCGCGGTCTCTGATCCGGAAGCGGAATCGGACAAGCTCGCCTATCTCCGTCGCCCTTGCGCAAACTCCCCCGCCGGTATGTGCCCGGTCAAGGGGGAAGCTGCCGCTTATGCTACAATGTGAGCGCGTGCCAAAGCTACAATGCAGCCGGTTCAACAAGAGTGCCAATGACGTCGCTGAACAGCCCGGAGACTTTACTCAGTCCTCTCCCGGGACTGCGCTCTGGCTCTCTCGGTCGTCGTCAAATCGGGCGGCAGGATGGCGGGTGCGGCCGATCTCCGCGCGCGCGCGCGGCGCGATCGACCCCGTTACTCCGGGATCGCCCCGCCGGCCGACTGCATAACCGCCGCGCGCGCGGGCGCGGGCGGCGACCACCTCGCCTTGTATCGCCGCCGGTTCGCACACTTGCCGGCCGCTCTCGCGCCGCATCAGATCGACATGGATATGGTCGTAGTGGAACCGGTTGGAGCCCGGCGCGAGCACGGTCGAGAACAGGTTGCACGCAGCCGACTGGACGTCGCGCAGAAAACCCTGCTCTTCTGGCGTTCCCGCCCAGCCGCGCCGGATGGTGACGACGTGGCCGTCGGCGAGCACGAAGGCGGAAATGTCGAGCGCATTGCCGAAGGCGTGCTCGGAAATGCGGGCGCGCGGGTTGCCGTTCATGCCGCGGCACGAATAGGCGGATATTTGCTTGATCTCGACGACCGGCTGGCCGAACCAGCGCTGCGCGGCCGGCTGTATCGCTTCGGCGACCCAGCGGTCGAGCGCCGAGACGACCGGACAGGCGAGGGTCGCCGCCGGCGTGATCGTTGCCGCGGCCGGTGTCGAGAGCGGCGCCTCGCGCGAAGGCGAAATCGGCACGGTTTCCCCGTGACTGGGATAGCGCGGCGGATAGGGCGACGCCGCAGCGCCCGGCGGCGGCAACGGGCTCTGCGTTATCGCCGGCTGCTGGCCGCTGCGGCCGCCATAGGCGGGCGCAACGTCGGAGGGAGAGGAGGGCGCGCCATAGGCGGGCGTGCGGCGCGCGTCAGGGGCCTCGTCGGGTGCGGAAGCGGCCCCGGGCGGGGCGAGGTCGAGCGGGCGCGGCTCGCTCGGATAGGCCGCCGGCGGCAGGGGATCGGGTCGCCGCGCGCCGCCGCGGATCGCGCCCGGGGGCCGAATCGGCTCGCCGGCATAGCCGAGCATCGGGGTGTCGCCGAGGGCCACGACCTTGAAGGGGAAAGCGGCCCCGCAAACGCCCGGCCCGTCGATCGGCGACAGCATCGCGATCGCCGGGCCCTCTTTCACGGACCCCGACTTCAGGCACTGAACTTCGGCCTCGCGGCGCCAGGACTCACGCTGTGCAAAGAAGTTCCGGCCACAGCCGGCGAGCAGCACGAGAACGAGCGCGCCGACGAGATACAAGCGAACCTCGCGCGTCATCCGCTCAGCTTGTGGGGGACAGCGTTAAGGATGCCTCAACGATACTCATCGGTAGCGCGGCTTCGACGCGCATGGTTAAATTAGTCGGATTTGCGCGCTGAAATGCTTAACGCGCGGGGTCTGGCGCGCATCTGCGCGTGGCTCGCACCTTGGGCCCGGGCCGCGCTTGCGGCCCGACGCATTGAAAGGAGTCCGAGTTGCCGGCTGTCACGGCATACCCGCTGCGCGCGCTCGACCTCGCCAGGCAGATCGACCGCCGCGAGCTCACGCCGGCCGACATCGTCGATCGCTGTGCGGAGGCGATCGCCGCCCGCGAGGGCGCTATCGGCGCCTTCGCCGTGCTCGACATCGAGGCGGCGCGCAAACGCGCGCGGGACGCCGCCGAAGAGCTGATCGCCGCGCCGCTGCGCGGGCTCCCGGTCGGCGTCAAGGATCTGTTCGACACCGCCGACCTGCCGACATCCTACGGTTCGCCGATCTATGCCGGACATCGGCCGGCCAGCGACGCCGCGCTCGTGTCGATGATCCGCCGCGCGGGCGGCCTTCTGTTCGGCAAGACGGTCACGACCCCGCTCGCCTTTCTCGATCCGGCCGCAACGCGCAATCCGCACCATCACGAGCACACGCCGGGCGGCTCTTCATCGGGCTCGGCCGCCGCGGTCGCCGCCGGCATGCTCCCGATTGCGGTCGGCAGCCAGACCGGCGGCTCGGTCATTCGTCCCGCCGCCTATTGCGGGATTGCAGGCTACAAGCCGTCCTTCAAATTGCTGCCGATGGTGGGCTGCAAGGCTTTCGCCTGGTCGCTCGACACGGCCGGGCTGTTTGCCGCGAGCGTCGCCGACGTCGCTTTCGCCGCCGCCGCCATCACCGCGCGCGATCTGCGCGTCGACCATGCGCCGCCGTCCGCTCCGCGCATCGCGCTCGTGCGCACGCATATCTGGGCGGAGGCGAGCGAAGCGGTGCAAGACGCGGTCGAGAACGCCGCCCGCGTCGCGAGCCGCGCCGGCGCTGCGCTGGAAGAGGTGCGGCTGCCGCCGATCTTCGAGGACGCATTCCGCGCGCATGCGACGATTCAGGACTATGAAGCCTATCGCGCGCTCGCCTTCGAATACGATCGCCACCGCGACGCGCTCGGTCCCAAGTTGCGCGACCTGCTCGACCAGGCGCGCAATGTCGGACCCGACGACTACGACAGCGCGCGCCGCACCGCGCGGCGCGCCCGCCAGGCGCTCGCCGATCTGATGGCGGACACCGACATTCTCATCACGCCGTCGGCGCCGGGCGCTGCGCCGAAGACGCTCAGTTCCACCGGCGTCGCCACCTTCAATCGATTGTGGACGCTGCTGGGCGCTCCCTGCATCAATGTGCCCGGCCAGTTCGATTCGGCGCATCTGCCGCTCGGAGTGCAGGTGGTCGGGCGTTTCGCGCGCGACCGCTCCGCGCTCGAGGCGGCGCTGTTCGTCGAACAGGCGATCGCGGGCGGGTAGCGCTGGGTGTGATCGCGGCGAGGCGCGTGCGGCCAAGCCTTGGCGTGGGGGCTCGCAGGGGCGGTTCGTACGGAAAGGAAGAGCGAATGATCAGAATGCATCCCGTCGCATGCGCGCTCGCGATGTCGGCGTCGCTCGGGTTCGCGGTCATGACGCCGGTTTCGTCCGGCTTCTCCGCGGAAAAAAGCGAGCAGACGGTCGCGCTCGCACCCGGTGGGCGCGCAACGGTCGAGCTCGCGGAGAACCCGTCCACAGGTTACGTCTGGCGTCTAGACGCCCAGCGCAGCAAGAACGCCGTTATCGTCCGGATCGCCGATCAGGGCTTCGCGCTAGCGCCGTCCGACCGCCCGCTGGTCGGCGCCCCGGGCCGCCATCGCTGGTCGATCGAGGGAATCAGCGTCGGTCGCGCCGAGCTGATCTTCGTCAATCTCCGGCCCTGGGAAGATGCGCCGGTGCGCGAGCATGTGGTCGCGGTCGACGTCCGGTAGAAGAACAAAGCGAATAGCGTGCGACGCAAGATGTGCCTCGGTTTAGGTGCACCGCAATATGTTTCTTGCTTTGGGGCTGTGTGAGAGCATGGTATATAACAATTCGCAAAAACCCGGACGGAGTACGGCTGTGGAGCTGTCGGTCAAGTTCAACTATATCGCGACTTGCGCAGCGTTCGCGTTTGTCGCCGCCATTCTGCTCGGCGCATTCTGATTATTCTTTTCGGCTTCCTCTCTACAATCCAACGACTATCGGCGTAGCGGATCGCGCGGCGTCGTCGCAACAGCCGTCGCTATGATTGCGCGGCAGAGCGTCGGCCCCGGCCGCATGCGACCTGCCGTACACGTCGGCGGGCTTGACCCGGCCATCTCAGTTGCGGAACTGATATCCGATTGGATGAACAACAGCTTGCGCTGCGCCTGGCGCGGCCCTTGCGAACAATGGGAATGCGCGATGCCGCCGATGACTCTCCTCGAACTCGCCGGCGTGATCTCCGCGCCCGCGCGGCTCGGCGACGCGGTCGTCGTCGTCATCGATGCGCAGCGCGAATATGTGGATGGCGCACTCCCGCTGTCCGGCGCGGAAGCGGCGCTCGATGAGATCGGCCGATTGCTCGCGCGCGCCCGCGCGCAGCGAACGCCGGTCATCCACATCGTGCATCACGCAAAGGCCGGCAAGCTGTTCGCGCCCGGCTCGCCGGGCGTCGAGGTCGCCGCGCCCGCCGCGCCCGCGCCGGGCGAACCGGTGCTGACCAAGAGCCTTCCCAACGCCTTTGCGAGCACCGACCTTGCCGACCGGCTGCATGCGCTGCATCGTTCGGCGATCATCGTGGTCGGATTCATGACTCACATGTGCGTGGAGGCGACCGCCCGCGGGGCGATCGATCTCGGCCTGCGCGCGACCGTGATCGCTTCCGCGACCGAAACGCGCGACCTCGCCGACCCGCTCACCGGCGCGACCATTCCCGCCGCCGAAGTGAAGCGCAATGCGCTCGCGGCGCTTGCCGACCGCTTCGCCACCGTGCTCGCTTCCGCCGATGCGATCGCGGAGTGAGGCTTTTGTCCGGGGGGCCGCGCAGCGGCGCGCCCAGATTTCCTTCTCTCAGACAGGGCTTATGGATTCCGGACTGCCGAGCTTTGCTCGGCTTCCGGAATGACGGCGAACCGCATCACTCCGCGGCTACGATGGCGGCGGACGGCGTCGGCGCCTGCGCGCGCGCAGCCTCCGAGCGGGAAGCCTCCGAGCGCGGATCGTAGTTGAGGACCGGCGCGAGCCATTTCTCCGCCTCGGCCGTGCTCCAGCCCTTGCGCCGCGCGTAATCCTCGACCTGGTCGCGCTCGATCTTGCCGACGCCGAAATAATGGCTCTGCGGGTGGCTGAAATAGAGGCCGGAGACCGAGGCGCCCGGCCACATGGCGAAGCTCTCGGTGAGCGACACGCCGATCGCGTCGCCGCCGCCGACCATGGCGAACAGCGCGGCCTTTTCTGTGTGGTCGGGCTGCGCCGGATAGCCGGGGGCAGGCCTGATGCCGCGATATTTTTCGGCGAGCCGATCGGCGACCGTGAGCGCTTCGTCGCCCGCATAGGCCCAGAATTCCCGCCTCACGCGCTCGTGCAGGCGCTCGGCGAAGGCCTCCGCGAGCCGGTCGGCGAGCGCCTTGACCATGATCGCCGAATAGTCGTCGTTGGCGTGCTTGAACCGCGCCGACGCCTCCTCCTCGCCGATCCCGGCGGTGACGATGAACGCCCCGATATGGTCGGCAAGCCCGCTGGCGCGCGGGGCGACGAAATCGGCGAGCGCGACATTGGCGCGGCCTTCGCGGCGCGCGAGCTGCTGGCGCAGCGTGTGCAGCACAAGCTTCGGGGACGTGCGCGCGTCGTCCGCATAGACGAGGATGTCGTCGCCGTCCGCCGCGGCGGGCCAGAAGGCGAGCAGGGCGTCGGCGCGGAACCAGCCCTCGCGGATGATCGTCTCCAGCATCGCCTGCGCGTCGTCGAACAGCGCGCGCGCCGCCGGTCCCACCGTGGCGTCGTCGAGGATCGCTGGATACTTGCCGACAAGCTCCCAGGTCGAGAAGAACGGCGACCAGTCGATATAGGGCGCGAGCTCGCGCAGATCGTAGCTCTTGAAGGCGCGCGTGCCGGTGAAGCTCGGCTTCGGCGGCAGGTAGGCGCCCGACCAGTCGAGCTTCAGCGCATTCGCGCGCGCGGCGGCGAGCGTGAGCCGCTTCTTCTGCTCCTCCCCGCGCGCATGGGCGGCCGCGAGCCGCGCATATTCGCTGCGCATCTCGGCGACATAGCCCGGCCGCTGCTCGTTCGACATGAGCGCCGCGACGACGCCGACCGCGCGGCTCGCATCGTTGACATAGACCGCCTGGCCGCGCCGGTAGTTCGGGTTGATCTTCACCGCCGTGTGCACGCGGCTGGTCGTCGCCCCGCCGATCAGGAGGGGGAGGTCGAAACCCTGCCGCTCCATCTCGCCGGCGACATGGCACATCTCGTCGAGCGACGGCGTGATCAGGCCGGACAGGCCGATAATGTCGGCGCTCTCCGCCTTCGCCGTTTCCAGGATTTTCGTCGCCGGCACCATCACGCCGAGATCGACGACCTCGTAATTGTTGCACTGGAGCACGACGCCGACGATGTTCTTGCCGATATCGTGCACGTCGCCCTTGACGGTCGCGAGCACGATCTTGCCGTAACTCGTCTTGCGCGCCGCCGCTCCCTGCGCGGCCTTCTCCTGCTCCATATAGGGCATGAGATAGGCGACCGCCTGCTTCATCACGCGCGCCGATTTCACGACCTGCGGCAGGAACATTTTGCCGGCGCCGAACAGGTCGCCGACTACATTCATTCCCGCCATCAGCGGCCCCTCGATGACGTCGAGCGGGCGCGTCGCGGCCGTTCGCGCGAGCTCGACATCCTCGGCGATATAGTCGGTGACGCCGTGCACGAGCGCATGCGTGAGCCGCTTGTCGACCGGCCATTGCCGCCATTCGAGGGCGATCTCCTTCGTCTCGCGCCCCGTCCCGCGATAGCGCTCGGCGAGCGCGAGCAGACGCTCGGCCGCATCGCTGCGCTTGTTGAGCACCACGTCCTCGCAGGCCTCGCGCAGTTCGGGATCGAGATCGTCATAGACGGCCATCTGGCCGGCATTGACGATGCCCATGTCCATGCCCGCCTTGATGGCGTGATAGAGAAACACCGAATGCATGGCTTCGCGCACCGGCTCATTGCCGCGGAAGGCGAAGGAAAGGTTGGACACGCCGCCCGACACGTGCACGCCGGGAAGGTTCGCCCTTATCCACTGCGCCGCCTCGATATAGGCGAGGCCGTAGCCATTGTGCTCCTCGATGCCGGTCGCGACCGCGAAGATATTCGGATCGAAAATGATGTCCTCGGGCGGGAAACCGAGGCGGCCGACCAGGATGTCGTAGGCGCGTTTGCAGATCGAGGTCTTGCGCTCGATCGTGTCGGCCTGGCCCTGCTCGTCGAACGCCATCACCACCACGGCCGCGCCGTGCCGGCGAACGATCTGCGCCTGGCGCAGGAATTCCGCCTCGCCCTCCTTGAGCGAAATCGAGTTCACCACCGCCTTGCCCTGGATGCATTTCAGGCCCGCCTCGATCACGCTGAACTTCGAGGAGTCGACCATGACCGGCACGCGGGCGATGTCCGGCTCGGCCGCGACGAGATGCAGGAAGGTCGTCATCGCTGCTTCGGAATCGAGCAGCCCCTCGTCCATGTTCACGTCGATGATCTGCGCGCCGTTCTCGACCTGCTCGCGCGCGACCGAGAGCGCGGCGGGGTAATCGTCCGCCGTGATCAGCTTGCGGAACTTGGCCGAGCCGGTGACATTGGTGCGCTCGCCGACATTGACGAACGGGATTTCCGGCGTGAGCGTGAACGGCTCGAGCCCGGCGAGGCGCAGATAGGGCTTCACCGCGGGGATGGCGCGCGGCGCAACGCCCGCGACCGCATCGGCGATCGCACGGATATGCGCCGGCGTCGTGCCGCAGCAACCGCCGACCAGGTTGACGAGTCCCGCTTGCGCGAACTCGCCGAGCAGCCCCGCCATGAACTCCGGGCTCTCGTCGTAGCGGCCGAACTCGTTCGGCAGGCCGGCATTCGGATAGGCGCAGACGAGCGTATCGGCGATGCGCGAAAGCTCGGCGATATGCGCGCGCATTTCCTTGGCGCCGAGCGCGCAATTGAGGCCGATCGACAGGGGCGCGGCGTGCCGCACCGAATTCCAGAACGCCTCCGGCGTCTGCCCCGACAGCATGCGGCCCGACCGGTCGGTGATCGTGCCAGAGATCATCACCGGCACGCGCACGCCGCGCGCATCGAGCAGTTCTGCGATGGCGAACAGGGCCGCTTTCGCGTTGAGCGTATCGAAGATCGTTTCGACGAGCAGCATGTCGGCGCCGCCGTCGAGCAGCGCGGCCGCCTGCTCGCCATAGGCCGCGCGCAATTCGTCGAAGGTGATGGCGCGGAAGCCCGGATTGCCGACATCGGGCGAGATCGACGCGGTGCGATTGGTCGGTCCGATCGCGCCGGCGACGAAGCGCCGCCGCCCATCCTCGCGCTCGGCCGCGTCGGCCGCTTCGCGGGCGAGCCGTGCGCCGTCGCGATTGAGCTCGGCCACGACCTCCTCCATGCCGTAATCGGCCTGCGCGATGCGGGTGGAGGAGAAGGTGTTGGTGGAGACGATGTCGGCGCCGGCGCGGAAATAAGCGAGATGGATCGCGCGGATCACGTCCGCCTGCGTCAGGATGAGGAGATCGTTGTTGCCGCGCAGATCGCGCGGCCAGTCGGCAAAGCGCGCGCCGCGGAACCCCGCCTCGTCGAGATTGAGCGTCTGGATTTCGGTGCCCATCGCGCCGTCGAGCACGAGAATGCGCTCGCGCGCGAGTTCGCGCAGCGCGGTTTCGGTCGGCGAGGCGGCAATCTGGTCAGGGGTCAATGTCGTTCCTGCGTTTCGCATGCGTTACGCCGCGGCCCGCGCCTCGGCCGGCCGCAGTCCGAGCAAGTGGCAGATTGCGTAGACGAGGTCGGCGCGGTTCATGGTGTAGAAGTGGAAGTCGCAAACGCCGCGATCGACCAGGTCGAACACCTGCTCGGCCGCGACCGCGGCGGCGATCAGCTTGCGGGTCGCCACGTCCTCGTCGAGCCCGGCGAAGCGGTCGGCGAGCCAGGGCGGGATCGAGGCGCCGCAGCGCTGGGCGAAGGCGCGCGTCTGGTTGAAGTTCTGCACGGGCAGAATGCCGGGCACGATCGGGATGTCGATCCCCCGCGCGCGCACGCGGTCGAGGTAGCGGAAATAGAGGTCGTTGTCGAAGAAGAACTGGGTGATGGCGCGGCTCGCCCCGGCGTCGATCTTGGCCTTGAGCATGTCAATGTCGGCCTCGACCGAGGGGCTGTCCGGATGCTTCTCGGGATAGGCCGCGACCGACACCTCGATCGGGGCGATCCGCTTGATGCCGCCGGTCAGATCGGCGGCGTTGAGGTAGCCGCCCGGATGCGGCGCGTAGCGCTCCCCGGGGCCGCCGACCGCGTCGCCGCGCAACGCCACGATGTGGCGCACGCCCGCCGCGACATAGGCGCGGATCACGTCGTCGATGTCCTCGCGCGACGCCGCGACGCAGGTCAGGTGCGCCGCGGGGACGAGATCGGTCTCCGCCAGCAGGCGCTTGACGGTCGCATGCGTGCGCTCGCGCGTCGTGCCGCCGGCGCCATAGGTGACCGAGACGAAGGCCGGCTTGAGCGGATGCAGCCGCTCGATCGAGTCCCACAGGGTGTTCTCCATCTCCGCCGTTTTCGGCGGAAAGAACTCGAACGACACCCGAATTCCCGTCCGCTGGCGCGGAAACCGGCTCGGCCTCTCCTGCACCGCCCTATCCATCACGCCACCTCCCGCGCCGACGCCGCGAGCGCGACGCGACGATCGCGGCCGAGCCACAGCGATACGGCGATCTTGCCTTCCGAGCCCGGCTCGGGCGGCAGATTGCGATACAGAACCGGTTCGAGACCCGCCTGCTCCAGCCATTGCGCCACGGTGTCGTTGGCAAAGCCGAGCCGCCGATGCGCATGCTCCTCGCGGAGAAACTCGTAATCATGCGGGGCGAAGTCGACGACGAGCAGCCGGCCCTGCGGCCGCAGCAGGCGCGCCGCGTCGCGGATCGCCCGCGCGCCATCGTCGAGAAAATGCAGGACCTGGTGGATGATGACGACGTCGAACGAGTCGGGCGGCATCGCCAGGTCGAAGACGTCGCCATGCCGCACGGTGCAGTGCTTGAGCCCGGCGCGGTCGAGCCGGCCTTGCGCGAGCGCCAGCATGTCGCGCGACAGATCGATCCCCAATCCGCGCTCGATATGCGGCCCGAGCAGTTCGAGCATCCGCCCGGTTCCCGTGCCGAGATCGAGCAGCGACCGGAACGGACGGTCGCCGAGCGCGGCCAGAATGGCGCTTTCCACGGCTTCGTCGGCGACATGCAGCCGGCGGATTCGATCCCACTCGGCGGCATGCCGGCGGAAGTAATCCTGCGCGGCGTGAACGCGCGCCGTGCGCACGGCGGCGAGCCTTTCGCGGTCGCGCGCGAGCGTCCGGTCGTCGGCGTCGATCCGGGCGATGAGCGCACGGGCCAGTTCGGCGCCCGGTCCTTGCTCGGCCAGGCGGAAGAACGCCCACGAGCCTTCGCGAAAACGCTCAAGCAGCCGCGCCTGCGCAAGCAGCCTGAGATGCCGCGAAATCCGCGGCTGCGACTGGCGCAATATGTCGGTCAAGTCCGACACGGTCAGTTCGTTGTCGGCGAGCAGCGCAAGAATGCGCAGCCGCGTCTCCTCGGAGGCGGCCTTTAGCGCCGTGTTGAGCTCTTCGAAGGTCAAACGGCCACCCCCGCAGCGCCTGAACGATCCTGTGAGCCAGACATAAAGATATGTTTATGCCGTTAATCGACGCTTGGCAAGCCGCTCCATGCGTAAACGCGATCGGAGCGCATTCCGACGAAGCACGATGCAAACAGACGAAGCACGATGCATCAAACAGACGTGCGCCGGCGCGGGGCGTGACCACTGCGGGTGAAATGATCACGCTTTACACGCGCCTGAATCGGGTAGGTTGACGGGTGACTTGGCGCGCGGCCGGACGCCGCGCCGGCGCAGGCGATCAGGTGCGTAAATGCCAGAACCTCAGGACGACGCGAGCGCCGCTTTCGACATCCGCGAGGGCGAAGTTGCGATAACGCTCCCCGAGACGTTCGATGCGGGTGTTTACTTCATCGGCCGCATCCGCACGCCGTGGACGCGGCGCGAGGATTGTCCGAAGAATGCGCGCGAATCGGATGCGGTCTGCACCATCGAGGTCGACGAACGCTACGCGCCGGCGCTCGGCGGCGTCGAAAGCTGCACCCATCTTCTCGTGCTCTACTGGATGCACCGCGCGCGGCGCGACCTGGTGCTCCAGGTCCCGCGCCATTACGGGCGGCAGCGCGGGACCTTTGCGCTGCGCTCGCCGGTTCGCCCCAATCCGATCGCGGCGAGCGTGGTGAAACTCGTTGCGATCGAAGGGCCGCGCCTCTCCGTCGTCGGACTCGATTGCCTGGACGGCACGCCGCTCCTCGACATCAAACCGTACTTTGCTTCGACCGACGCAGTCGCAGACGCCGAGGTCGGCTGGCATGCCGAGCGCAAAGGCTGAGCCGAACGTTGCGATCTGATGTCGCGAGCCAGGCCGCATTGACAGCCGAGCACATGCGCCTACATTAGCGGACTATTGGTCCGAGGGGAGCTCCGGAAGGGAGCTGAGATACCGCCCGGCCTGCGCCACGCAACTCCACGCGCGATGGCAGGCGCCGCGGAAACCCTTTGAACCTGATCCGGGTCATGCCGGCGAAGGGACGGAAAGGTGCATCCACAGCATACGCGTGCAGATTCATCGGCGCCCATCAGCGTGCTCGGCGCGGGCGTTGCGGGCACGTGGCAGGCGCTCCTGTTCGCCAAAGCAGGGCGCCGGGTCGCGCTCTATGAGCGCGGCGATGCGTCCATGACGCAGGGCACGAGCCACTGGGCCGGCGGAATGCTCGCGCCGCTGTGCGAGCGCGAGACGGCCGAGCCGGTGATTTCGCGCCTCGGCCTGCGTTCTCTCGATCTGTGGCGGGAGACGCTGCCGCAGACGCCGTTCAACGGCTCGCTGCTTGTCGCGCATCCGCGCGACCGTGCGGACTTCGAGCGCTACGCGCGGCTGACCTTCGGACACAAACGCATCGGCGCGGACGAGATCGCCGCGCTCGAGCCGGCCTTGGCCGGGCGGTTTTCGCAAGGCTTGTTCTTCGCGCAGGAAGGCCATGTCGACCCGCGCGAGGTTCTGCCCGCCCTGCATGACGTGCTCCGTTCGGCCGGCGTTCCGGTCGAATACAATGCGCGGGCAGGGCAGGGGGATATCGACGGCATGGTGATCGACTGCCGCGGCATCGCGGCGCGCGACGCCTGTCCCGATCTGCGCGGCGTCAAGGGCGAGATCATCATTGTGGAGACCGGCGAGATCGCGCTGTCGCGCCCGGTCCGCCTGATCCATCCGCGCTGGCCGATCTATATCGTGCCGCGCGCCGGCAACCGGTTTCTCATCGGCGCGACCTCGATCGAATCCGAGGACGAGCGCGTGAGCGTCCGCTCCGTCCTCGAACTCTTGACCGGCGCCTATGCCGTGCACCCGGCCTTCGGCGAAGCCCGCATCGTCGAGTTCGGCGCGGGACTGCGCCCCGCCTTTCCCGACAATCTTCCGCGGGTCGTGGTCGGCGACAAGCGGGTCACGGTCAACGGGCTTTACCGGCATGGCTTTCTGCTGGCGCCGGCGCTGGCGGAAGCAACCGTCGCGCATGTTCTGCGCGGGCGCACAGACGACGAGGTGGTGCGATGCATGTGATCGTCAACGGCCGGCAGACGGACATTGCGGCGACCAATGTCGACCGGCTGCTCAACGAGCTCGACTACGAAGACACCTATGTCGCCGTCGCGGTGAATTCGCAGGTCGTGCCGCGCGCGCGCTGGGCCGATACCCGCATCGCCAGCGGCGACCAGATCGAGATCATCACGCCGCGGCAGGGAGGCTGAGTTGGTTGCGTTCTACGGCAAGGAGTTCGCCTCGCGCCTCCTGATCGGCACGGCGCTCTATCCCTCGCCGGCGATCATGCAGGAGGCGGTTCGCGCCGCGGCCGCCGAGATCGTCACCGTGTCGCTGCGCCGCGAAGCGGCGGGCGGCCGCATGGGCGGCGCGTTCTGGTCGCTCATCCGCGAGCTCGGCGTGACGGTGCTGCCCAACACCGCCGGCTGCCGCAGCGTGCGCGAGGCGGTGACCACGGCGCAGCTCGCGCGCGAGCTGTTCGACACGCCGTGGATCAAGCTGGAGGTGATCGGCGACGACGAGACCTTGCAGCCCGACCCCGTGGGTCTGGTCGAGGCCGCGGCCATCCTGCTGAAGGACGGGTTCGAGGTGTTCCCCTATTGCACCGAGGATCTGACGATCGCGCTGCGGCTGCGCGACGCCGGCTGCCGCGTGATCATGCCGTGGGCGGCGCCGATCGGCAGCGCGCGCGGCATTCTCAATCGCGATGCGCTCACGCTGCTGCGCGCGCGCCTGCCCGACGTGACGCTCGTGGTCGATGCCGGGCTCGGCGCGCCCTCGCACGCCGCCGACGCGCTCGAACTCGGCTACGACGCCGTGCTGCTCAACACCGCCGTCGCCAAGGCGGCCGATCCGGTGGGCATGGCGAAGGCCTTCCGCCTCGCCGTCGAAGCCGGCCGTCTCGCCCACGAGGCGGGGCTGATGGGCCCGCGCGATTTCGCCTCTCCCTCCACCCCCGTTGTCGGGACTCCATTCTGGCATGCCGTATCCTGATCGCTTCTATCCCGTCGTTGACAGCCTCGCCTGGGTCAAGCGGCTCGCAGCGGCGGGCGTCGGCACGATCCAGCTGCGCGTGAAGAACCTGTCGCATATGGAAGCGACCGCGCTGGTGCGCGCGGCGCTGGATGCGACGGCCGGAAGGCGCGCGCGGCTCGTCGTGAACGACTGGTGGCAGGCCGCGATCGACGCCGGCGCCGCGCATGTCCATCTCGGCCACGAGGACCTGGCCGAAGCAGACGTTCGCGCGATCCGCCGCGCCGGCCTGACGCTCGGCCTGTCGACCCATGACGATGCCGAATTGGAGACGGCCCTGGGCCACGATCCCGACTATGTCGCGCTCGGCCCGATTTATCCGACCACGCTGAAACTCATGCGCTTCGCCCCGCAGGGGCTCGATCGCATCACGCTGTGGAAGCGGCGCATCGGCAACATCCCGCTCGTCGCCATCGGCGGCATCACCTTGGAGCGCGCGCCGGGCGTCTATGCTGCGGGCGCCGATTCCATCGCCGTCGTCAGCGACGTCACCCAGAACGCGGACCCCGATGCGCGCGTGCGCGCCTGGCTCGGGCAAGCCGCGCAGGCGGCCTGACGCTCGGAATTCCAGAGGAGAAGAAAAATGAACAAGCCCATCACCCCCACCGATCTCATCGCGCCCAAGGTGACGACCGGACCGATCGCCGGCTCCCGCAAAGTCTATTCCTCGCCGGAGACCGCGCCCGATCTGCGCGTGCCGCTGCGCGAGATCGCGCTCTCCGATCCGGCCGAGGAGGCGGTACGCGTCTATGATCCGTCCGGCCCCTACACTGACCCCGATGCCGTGATCGACGTGGAGGCGGGTCTGCCTCGCCCGCGCACCGCCTGGGTGCGCGAGCGCGGCGGCGTCGAGGAGTACGAGGGCCGCACGATCCAGCCGGTCGACAACGGCAATGTCACGGGCGCGCATCTCGCCCGCGCATTCCCGAACACGCCCCGCCCCCTGCGCGCGGCCCCCACCCCACCCTCCCCCGCAA
Organism: uncultured Rhodoplanes sp.; assembly: GCA_964354425.1. Classification (GTDB taxonomy): domain Bacteria; phylum Pseudomonadota; class Alphaproteobacteria; order Rhizobiales; family Xanthobacteraceae; genus Rhodoplanes. Next base: position 45,793 of record CAYGZV010000004.1, read on the forward strand.
GCGGGGGAGGGGAACCGGCCACAGCGCGCGGTCAGGTCACGACGACTGTCGCGACGCAACGGCCCATCACCCAGCTTGAATGGGCGCGCGCGGGCGTGATCACCAAGGAAATGATCTACATCGCCGAGCGCGAGAATCTCGGCCGCAAGCAAATGCTCGATCGCGCGGAAGCCGCGCTCGCCGACGGCGAAAGCTTTGGCGCGTCTGTGCCGCCCTTCATCACGCCGGAATTCGTGCGCGCCGAGGTCGCGCGCGGCCGCGCCATCATCCCGGCCAACATCAATCACGGCGAACTTGAGCCGATGATCATCGGCCGCAACTTCCTCACCAAGATCAACGCGAATATCGGCAACTCCGCCGTCACCTCCTCGGTCGAGGAGGAGATCGAGAAAATGGCGTGGGCGATCCGCTGGGGCGCCGACACGGTGATGGACCTCTCCACCGGGCGCAACATCCACAACACGCGCGAATGGATCATCCGCAACGCGCCGTGCCCGATCGGCACCGTGCCGATCTACCAGGCGCTGGAGAAGGTCGACGGCGACCCGGTCAAGCTCGACTGGGAGGTTTTTAGGGACACGCTGATCGAGCAGTGCGAGCAGGGCGTCGACTATTTCACCATCCATGCCGGCGTGCGGCTCGCCTATGTGCCGCTCACCGCCAACCGCGTGACCGGCATCGTGTCGCGCGGCGGCTCGATCATGGCCAAGTGGTGCCTCGCCCATCACAGGGAAAGCTTCCTCTACGAGCGCTTCGAGGACATCTGCGAGATCATGCGCGCGTATGACGTGAGCTTCTCGCTCGGCGACGGGCTGCGCCCGGGCTCGATCGCCGACGCCAATGACCGCGCGCAGTTCGCCGAACTCGAAACGCTGGGCAAACTCACCAAGATCGCCTGGGCGAAGGGCTGCCAGGTGATGATCGAGGGCCCCGGCCACGTGCCGCTGCACAAGATCAAGATCAATGTCGACAAGCAGCTGAAGGAATGCGGCGAGGCGCCTTTCTACACGCTCGGGCCCCTCGTGACCGACATCGCGCCCGGCTACGACCACATCACGAGCGCCATCGGGGCGGCCATGATCGGCTGGTTCGGCACCGCCATGCTCTGCTACGTGACGCCGAAGGAGCATTTGGGGCTTCCCGACCGCGACGACGTGAAGGCGGGCGTGATCGCCTACAAGATCGCAGCGCACGCGGCGGACCTCGCGAAAGGGCACCCGGCGGCGCAGCTGCGCGACGACGCTTTGAGCCGGGCGCGCTTCGATTTCCGCTGGGTCGATCAGTTCAACCTCTCGCTCGATCCCGACACCGCGCGCAGCTACCACGACGAAACGCTGCCGAAGGAGGCGCACAAGGTCGCGCATTTTTGCTCCATGTGCGGGCCGAAATTCTGCTCGATGAAGATCACCCAGGACGTGCGCGACTATGCGGCGAGCCTGAATGATCCGGCCGGAGTGGGGGCGGGCGCGGGCGCGAATGGGGCGAACGGCGGCGCGCTCACGGCCGAAGCCGGCATGGCGCAGATGTCGGAGAAATTCAAAGCGATGGGCGGCAATGTGTATGTCGATGCGGAGAAGGTGAAGGAGAGCAATAAGGTATTATGATCGGCTCCTTGATTAAATAGATGTTGTAGGGTGGGCAAAGGCGCGTAGCGCCATGCCCACCCTGTCGCGATGATCAGGACATCATAA
>CAYGZV010000005.1:0-36088 GCA_964354425.1 uncultured Rhodoplanes sp.
TCTTTCGCCGAGCGCTATCTGTCGACCAATCTGTTCGACGGGATTTGAGATACGCAGCGGTCGCTGGTGTAAACCGCCCGGGGCGCGACACCGGAAGGAGCGGCGGCGCCCCGGGCGTTCGGGGCGCGTCGCCGGAGCGCGCCCCTTTGTTGATTGGCAGCGCACTACCCTCCGTATGCCGCGCTGTCGAAAGCGAATCGCCCGCGATGCGCCTTCAAAGTGCTGAGGTGGTGAGTGGCCGCGCGCTCCGCTTCGCGGGGGTTTTTGAACAGCCGCCCTTCGAGCGGGTTGAATGCGTGGCTCGCCGCGAAGAACCGATACTTGTGTCCGTCGCGCACGACGATTCCTGCCGCCTGCTCGCGGACTTCTATGATGTAATTCTGTGACATGATGCTCCTGCCGCCGGCGTCCGCCGGCGTCCCTGCGTCCAAACGTGGAGAGACGATGCAATCAGGCGTGCGAGTGGCGACACGCGCCGAGCGCGAGCGCCGCGCAGCGACAGGAGAAGCTGTCCCGGAAGGAAGGTGGCATCAGAAGTCGAAGCGTCATCGACCGTCTCCATGGTTTTCGGAGCCCACGAAACGCTTCGTGGCGCTTTAGCATTGGTGACGCGGCGCAAGCTGCTCCATCAAATCCCGCGGTCTGGGGCTAACCCCGGACAATCAAAAATAAACATTACTATATGCTTTTTGTCAACTATAATATTGGTGACTGCGCCGACGCAGGCAGCCCTTCGCCGTTTGCGTTCTCATCGGATGCTTTTCCATCGAATCAGGAGTCAACCCATGTCCTTGCAGAGCCAACGCCCGGAGACTCTGGCCCTTCACGCCGGCTGGCGCGCCGATCCGGCCACCGGCGCGGTCGCCGTGCCGATCTACCAGACCACGTCCTATCAATTCCGCGACACCCAGCACGCAGAGAACCTGTTCGCGTTGAAGGAACTGGGAAATATCTATACGCGCATCATGAATCCCACCAATGACGTGCTGGAGAAGCGTGTCGCGGCGGTGGAAGGCGGCGCAGCCGCCCTCGCCCTCGCATCCGGGCAGGCCGCATCCGCCTTCGCGATTCAGAACGTGGCGCGCGTCGGCGACAACGTCGTCAGCTCGACCGATCTCTACGGCGGCACCTGGAACCTATTCGCCAATACGCTTAAGGACCAGGGCGTCGAGGTGCGGTTCGTCGATCCGATCGATCCGGAGAACTTCCTGCGCGCGACCGACGCCCGCACGCGCGCCTACTATGCCGAGACCCTGCCCAATCCGAAGCTCACCGCGTTCCCGATCGCCGAGGTTGCCGAGATCGGCCGCAGGCTCGGCATTCCGCTGATCGTCGACAATACGGCTGCGCCGATATTGACGCGGCCGTTCGAGCATGGTGCGGCGATCGTCGTCTACTCGACCACGAAGTATCTCGGCGGGCACGGCAACTCGATCGGCGGCCTGATCGTCGATGGCGGCAATTTCGACTGGGCCGCGTTTCCCGAACGCCAGCCTGCGCTCAACACGCCCGACCCGAGCTATCACGGCGCGGTTTGGACGGAAGCGGTGAAGCCGCTCGGGCCGATCGCCTATGCGATCAAAGCGCGGGTGACGCTGCTGCGTGACATCGGCGCAGCGCTGTCGCCGTTCAACGCGTTTCTCATCCTGCAGGGGCTTGAGACATTGGCGCTGCGCATCGCGCGCCATTCCGAGAACACGCAGGCGGTTACCGACTTCCTGCGCAAGCGCAAGGAAATCACCCGCGTGATCCATCCGTCCGTGCAAACGGGCGTGCATCGCGAGCGCGCCGAGCGCTACCTGAAGGGCGGCTTCGGGGGCCTGGTCGGCTTCGAACTCGCCGGCGGCAAAGCCGCCGGCCGGCGCTTCATCGATGCGCTGCAGCTCTTCTATCACGTCGCCAATATCGGCGACGCGCGCAGCCTCGCGATCCACCCCGCGACGACGACCCACTCGCAACTCACGCCGGAAGAGCAAGGCGCGACCGGCGTGTCGGACGGCTATGTGCGCCTCTCGGTCGGCATCGAGCATATCGACGACATCATCGCCGATATCGAGCGAGGCTTGGCGGCCTCAGGAGGACTCGCCAAGGCGGCATGACCAGGCAGCTGCGCCGGCCGCGCCTCCGCAATAACGGACGGACCGCCGCTATGATTGGCGCTCCGTCCGTTGGCCTTTGCGCGCGGTCTGGCCGAATGGAGGAAAGCGAAGCGGTCCTCGACTTCCCAATTGCCGCCCGCCCGGCGGGCTCGTATCGCTATTGGTCGACGACGGCATACGCCGTCATGAAATCAGGAGCGGGACGATGAGCAATGCGATGCCGATGCAGGCGATGTCGCCGATGACCATGCCGATGATGGCCGGCATGATGCCGATGCAGATGATGGGCGCCATGATGCCGATGATGAACAACATGATGCCGATGATGAACGGCATGATGCCGATGCCGATGATGATGTGCAAGATGACCTGCACGATGACGCCGACCGGCATGACCTGCGAGATGGCGCCGATGGACGCGGCCATGAAGGACATGTTCATGGAGTGCTGCGAGCGCATGATGAGCATGACGACCATGGGCATGCCCATGATGATGGCGTGCGGCGGCATGGCGATGATGTGCATGCCGGCGACCAAGACGAAAGCCTGACGACGACCCTTGCCCGACAGCAAACAGGGCCGGCGCGATGCCGGCCCTTTGCTTTTGCCCGCCCGCGCCCCGAAGTGTTCAGCCGATTGCCTCTACATAGGTCATGACGAGATAAAGCACCGCCTCGCTCGAGCCGAGATTGCGATAGCTGTGCGGCACGTCGGCTTCGAACAGGATGGCGTCGCCTTCGATGAGCGTATGCGGGCGGTCCTTGCCCACGGCGATTTCGACCGCGCCGGCCGCCACGATCAGGTTCTCGCGCGTGCCCGGCGCGTGCGCTTCGGCGTTCTCGCGGTGATGCGCGGCAAGGCGCAATTCGTAGAACTCGACGTGGCGCTCGCTGTCGAACGGGAACAAGGCGCGCGAGGTGAATTGTCCGTCGCTTGATGAGAGCACCTTCGCGCGGTCGCGCGGCAGCACCACCGTGCCTTGCAGCTCCTGCGCCGCGATCAAGGTTGCGAACGGCACGCCGAGCGCGGTTGCGACTTTCCACAGCAGGCCTATTGTCGGCACGCTCTTGCCGGTTTCTATCTGACCCAGCATGGCGCGGCTGACGCCGGAGAGCCGCGCTAGCCGTTCGAGCGAATGCCCACGGCGCGTGCGCAGCCGCCGCAGGTTCTTGCCGACAATGACGGGAAGGTCGATCGCGGAGCCAGGCGGTTCCTCGGAGGACGGCATGTCCGTCCCGACGCCGACCGCGACGGCGCGCTCACTCATTCCGCGTCTCTGCAGCGGCGGTCGCAGCCGGCCAGAACGCCGCCCAGAGCGGGACCATGGGGACCGGCATGACAAAGAAGCAGACGCCTGAAATCGCTTCGCCCGGGACCGCATCGCCGCCCGCCGCGCGTTGCCTTGCACGGCGCTCGCGGTACGCGGACAAATCAACAATCGTCGCCGTTGCCGTGCTCATGTCGTCTCCCGCGGGCGCCGAATCCGACGCTTCTCGTCTTATGGCCCTCATCGGCGTCGATGCGCCTTCGACCTTGATCATGCTATCGGCGATTAATCCCATCAAGCATTCGCAAATAATAATGACGGGGCCGCCGCATGCCCGTAAAACGCGCTAGAAATATTCTATGATTGACGCTATTTATAGATCATCGTAATCCTCGCCCTGCGGTCCCTGAAGATCGATTCGAGCAAATGCTGACGGCAAAAGGAAAATACGGCCTCAAGGCCCTGGTGCATCTGGCGACGCTGACGCCGGGCGACACCACGCAGGCGGTCGAAATCGCCTCCGCGGAGAACATTCCGAAGAAGTTTCTGGACGCAATCCTCGGCGACCTGCGTAGCGCCGGCATCGTGCACGCCAAGAAGGGACCGGGTGGCGGCTACATGCTCGCGCGCGCGCCGAGCGAGATCAAGATCGGCCACGCGATCCGTACGCTCGATGGTCCGCTCGCGCCGATCGCCTGCGCGAGCCGCACCGCCTATCAGCCATGCGAAGACTGCGACAACGTCAAGGCCTGTGCGGTGCGCCTCACCATGACCAAGGTGCGCGACGCCATGTCCGAGATTCTCGACCGGCTGACGGTCGCCGACATGCTCGCCATGGGCGATCACAAGCGGGTGGCGCTCGTCTACCATATCTAACGGCGGCGGCCTCGACCACCGCCGGCGCGCGCGCTTTGCGATCGGCCAAGCCGCCGCTCCATGTGTCCGTGCCAGCAATGTGGAGCAGACCGCCCCGTCGCTATGTCGGCCAAGGGTTACGACAGCATCTCGATGAAGGCCTTGACCCGCATGATCTGCTCTTCGGTGGGCGGCTCCCGGTGCACGTCCGTCTCGAGCGCAATGAGCGGAATCCCGAGCGTCTTGAAGTGGTCGCGTTCGAGCTGCTGCATCAGGCTCGCATAGGGACACCCGGTGATGGAGGAGGAGATGACGCCGCGCGCCCCGGTTTTTCTCACCTCCTCCTCGACCAGAATCCGCCGATAGGCGACCGACGCTCCAACCGCTTCCCCGAGGTCGCCCCGGCTCTGGGCGTCGAGCACGAAATGCGCAAGCGATTCGAGCGGCGGGACATCGTCGCGATAGGCGTCGGAGCCGTGATAAACCCAACCGACGATCGCCCCGTCCGACTCCTCGATCGCCTGAAACAGCCGCAGGTTTCCGACCGCGCCCGCGAGAACCAGCGGAATAAAGGACTGCGGCCGCGGATCGTCCTCCCGCTCCTCGAGCTCGCCGATCAGGAGATCGAGCGCGACGCAAAAAGCCTCGGGATCGCCGAAGCTGTGCATCGCCCCCATGAAGATCAGCTTGGTGTGCGCGCCCTGGACATACAGGGGATCGCGCGAGCGCAGGTCGACCACCCGCGCGACCTTGCGCAGCACGCGGTTCTTGCGGCTGATCTCCGCACGCAATCGGTCCTGGTCGACCGGCTTGCCGGTGAGCCAGATCGCGATCCGCTCGAGCTCCTGGACGAGGAAGGCGACCGCGGCCGCCCGCTTCTCCTCCGGCCGGAAGGCGGTGACGGCGTCGATCGTTTGGATGTCGTAGCCGTCGCGTTTGGCCAGTTCGAGCACCGAGGCGATCGGCTCGCAGCCGGAGCCGAAATGCAGGATGCGCTTGATCGTCCCGTCGCGGCCGAGGTGGAGGCGGCCGATCATCGCCTTGATCATCGAGCAGAACTCGCCCGGCACCTGGAAATGGTCCTCGGCGATCGCTTCGGATTTCCGGCTCTCCTCGGCCCATAGCTGGTCGTAGCACACAGGGATGGTGTCGCAGGCATAGATCAGCGGCGAATCCCAGCTATAGCCGCCCCAGATGACGGACTTGCCTGCTTCTGCGGCGCGCTCGATCGCCGCGAACGAATAGGACTTCGCGAGCGCGTCGAGCGCGCGCAGCCCCGCGGAGCCGCCGCGCGGGCGCGCCTCTGTTCGAGTCGCCGGATGAAAATCGGCATTGTGCGCCAGCAAGGTGTTCATGACCTGGTTCCTGTCCCTGACGGTCACTGAGAGATTTGGTGCGTGGTCGCTTCCGGGGCGGCGCGGGCGCGGTCCTCCCGCCGCTCGTTCAGGATTTCGACGAAGGCCTCGACCCGGGTTTTCAGTTGGCCGTGATCGCTGACGGAGTAGTCGCTGGAAAGCTCCAGGACCGGGATTCCGAGTTCCTGGAAATGACCGGTGAACGCCGACCGCGTGATGCCGTAGCAGGCGCAGAACTTGAGATAGACGTAGACGACGCCGTCCACGCCGTATTCCTGCGCGAGACTGGCGGAGAATGCGAGGCTGTCTTCGAGCGGCTTCATGCGCGCGCAGGGCGCCTGGTCGAGATAGCCGTCCGCGAGCGCTTGCAGCGGATCTCCGGTCTCCGCAACCGTGTGATAGAACGGCTTCAGCCCGGTGCAATGGTCTTCGACCACGACGCGCGCGCCAATCTCGTTCTCGATCAGTTCGACGAGCCGACGGTCGCCGTCCGCCATGATGCTGCCGGAGATCATCAGGCGCACAGGCCGCGCGCCGGCGTCGCGCGTGCGGCTGAGTTTTCGGTACAGTTTTTCGTAGACGGCGATCAGCTTCTCGGGCGGAAGATAGAAATAGCCGCGGACAAGCTCCAGGAAGTCCCGGCCGGACAGCGGCGAATCGGGGCGCTTGCGCAGCTCGGACAATTGCTTCAGCAGGCGACGCACCTTGTTGAACTGGACGATCTGGGCCCGCACGTCATCATCGGTGATCGCCCGGCCGGACAGCGCGGCGACGTCGTCGCGGAAATGCGCTATTTCCTCGCGGAAGAATGCGCGTGAGGCCTGCTCGCCGCGCAGCCGCGGCAGGTTGAGCAGCGTCGTGGGAACGAACTGCTCGATCACCTCGGACGCGCGCTTCATCGATGCGCAGGTGTGGAAGTTGTAGACCTTGTCGACCGCCCGATAGAACGGATCGCCGCCCTCGCGATCGAACGCGCCAATGCAGCTCTTGCTGAAATCGCAGAAGACGCTTTGCGTGTATCGCTCGCCCTGCGACACGATCTCCGGGCTGCCCGCCTTGAACAGCCGCGCGTGCCGCACGCCGGCGGCGTTGAGCAGTTCCGGCGGAGTGTAGGCGCAGAAATAGCCGGCGCGCTTCAAGTCGTCCTGCGCGTTGATGAAGGCGTCCTGCTCACTTTCGATCAGCGCATGAATCGGCAGCAGCGCCGGGCTGAGCGAAGCGCCGCCACGCTCGCCCGCATCGCTCGCGCTCGCCTCTCGCTTCGGCATGATCGTCCCCTATGTCAGGTGTGAAGGCTCGCTCGTCTCAGGTCGACGCGCGCCAAAGGACGCGCTTTCTCACGCGCCGGCGTCTTTGACCGCGCGGCCTTGAACCTGCCCGCATGCACCGCCGCGCCAAGCGCGCCGGCATAGATCATGTCGATAGGGCTGCGCGTGAACTTCGCGCCGATCAGGTCCTCGAGCGCGCGCCACATGCCGACATTGTTGGCGACGCCGCCGGTGAAGACGAGGTCGGGCTCTACGCCAATGCGCCCCAACAGCGTTTTCACCCGACGGGCGGACGCATAATGGATGCCGGCGGCGATGTTGGCGCGCGCGCCGCCATCGCCCTGCCGCTCTCCCCGCGCACGCAGCGACACCATCTCCGATTCCGCGAACACGACGCACTGGCTGGAAATCGGCGCCGGTTCGGTCGCCTCCAGCGCCACGCTTCCGAGCTCGTCGAGTTTAAGGTCGAGCAGCACGGCCGCCTTCTCCAGGAAGCGGCCGGTGCCGGCCGCGCACTTGTCGTTCATCACGAACTCGACCACTTTGCCGGTCGCCGGATCGACCTTGATGGCTTTGGAGTCCTGGCCACCGATGTCGATGATGGTTCGCGTACGCGGATTGAGCGCGTGCGCGCCGGTCGCGTGGCAGGTGATTTCCGTGACCACCTGATAGGGAATGTCCTCGTATTTGAGCGAGACCCGGCCGTACCCCGTGCCGACGATGAAGGTCAGGTCGCGACGGCTCAGCCCGGTCTGCTGCAGCAGCCGCGCCAGCAGTTCGTCGGCGGTTTCCTGCATGTAAAGGCCGGTGGGGACGAACGCCGTGTAAAGCTCGTCCGGCGTCAGCAGCACCGCTTTCGAGCCGCGCGAACCGATGTCAAGGCCGACGACCGGGACCGGAGGCGCGAAGGTCCATGGCCTCGCCTCGACGAGATCGCTGATTTGCATTCCGTTTCCCCCCGGCTGATCGGTCTATCGGCTCTCGCGTTGACGTCAGCGACCGGCTGCTTGCGCGATCAACCCAGTATGTTTTCGACGATGCGCGCCGCGAACTTCTCCGGATCGGTGCTTGGTTTAAGAACGGAGGCGCGTTTGAGATCGCTGACGATCCGGACGATCTCCTTGCGCAGCGCATCGCCCGCCGGGTGATGATCATGCGTGTGACTGCGCAGCATCGCGGTCAGTTCGCTCACCGGCACTTTCGGCGTATACGGCGCGAAGACGGCCGCCGCGTCCTCCGGATTGTCGGCGACATGCATTGCCCCGTCGACGAGCGCCGCCGTCAACGCCGCCGCCGCGGCGCGGTCCTGACGCACGAGCGTGCCGCGAATGCCCAGCACGCAGCAGGTCAGATTGGCGTAGTCGCCGGAGAGATTCGAGGCGATCTCGATCAGTTCGCCATTGCTGCGCAGCCGGTTCAGCCATGCGGCGGGGTCGGAATCCGCCAGCGCCTGGATTTCCCCGCGCTGAAGCGCGAATGGAAGAATGTCGGCTGGAAACTCGCGCCACTGCACGTCCTGGTCCGGATTGATCCCGCGGTCCGCCAGCATGACCGCGAAGAAATGGCGCGGCGTGCCAGCAAGGCTGCTGACGCCGATCGTGCCGCCCTTGAGTTGGGCGATATCCTCGATCCCGGAGGCCTTGTTCACGAGGAGCCGGGTGCAGCCGCCATGCAAGCCGGTCGTGAGCTTCACATCGAAGCCGCCTTCCAGCGGCTTGAGCCAGTTAAGCGCCATGCTCACGCCGGCTTCGGCCTTATCCGTGGCGAGGGCCTGGAGCATCTGGTCCGTCGAGCCAGCGAACTGCACGAACTCGACATCGAGATTGTACTTGGCGAAATAGCCGCGATGGAGCGCCACCGGCACCGCCGCCGTGCAAATCCCCGTGCCGTTATACGCAAAGCGAATGCGGCGCGGCGGCCCCTCCAGGGCGGCGGCTCTGCCCGAGCTGCGGCAGATCGGGACCTCGCCCAGATCGGGGGGAAAAGGCGAAGCGCCACGCGTAATGGCGAGGACATCCTCGATGCGCCAAGCGGCCGCGAACGCAAGTCCCAGGGCTGTCGCCGTCGTTCCGCACACGAATGATCGGCGTGCAAGCCTGCGCCGCCTTGTCTGCGCTTCCAGCCTTGTTCCGGGAACCGTCGCCTCGCGCCCGATTTGTTCGGCCATGATGCTCTCCATCGCCCCGGCGCACCACCATATGGACAAAGCTATTATTTAGCGTTTTTGTATACTATCAACGCAACACTATTCTGTCCAGCATTCCCCCCTTCAAACCGCTCATTTTGAGAGGACGATCGTTGAATGCCGTTTCGAGAGAACGGGAATTCACCAGCCTTGCCTGATGTGGCCGGATTTTCCCGCACAGAAACGACGCTGCTCGGTCTCGCTTGACGAAGAAACAACGCTATCCAAGGCGAACAAGCTGCTTGCCGAAGTTTTTTCCCGACAGGAGCCGCAGGAACGCCTCCGGCATTCGCTCGATTCCGTCGATCACATCCTCGCGGTAGCGCAAGCGACCGTCGCGCCGCCAGGATGCGAGCCGGGCAAGCGCCTCGTCGCGGCGATGCCACCAGTCCAACACGAGAAAGCCGGTCACGGTCGCGCGCTTGATGATCAGGTCGGCGAGGAAGCGGTCGCCGATGTCCGGCTCGTCAAACCTGCTCGCGCGCGCGATGCGCCCGCAGATCACGACGCGTGCGCCGACCGCGAGGTTCGCCATCACCGCGTCATGAATCGGGCCCGCCGTATTGTCGAAGAAGACGTCGACCCCATCGGGACAGGCCGCCTTCACGGCGGCGGCGAGGTTATTCTCGGTGCGATGGTTGACGCCGGCGTCGAAGCCGATCTCCCGGCACCAGGCCAGCTTGTCGGCACTGCCCGCAACGGCGACGGCGCGGCAGCCGGCGATCTTGGCGATCTGTCCGACGATCTGGCCGACGGCGCCGGAGGCGGCCGAGACCAAGACGGTGTCGCCCGGACGCGGACGTCCGACATCGAGCAGCCCGAAATAAGCGGTGAGGCCCGGCATGCCGAGCCACGAGAGCGAACTCTCGATCGGCGCCAGCGTCGGATCAATCCGGTTCACGCCCTCGGGACCGGGCCGGCCCGGCGACAGCACCGCCCATTCCTGCCAGCCGAAACCCATGGTCTCGGCGATGTCGCCCGTCTTCCACTCGGGATGATTGGAGGCGACCACCTCGCCGACGCCGCCGCCTCGCATGACCTCGCCGAGCGCCACGCTCGTGGCGTAGTTCGCCGCCGGGCTGATTCGGCCGCGCATGTAGGGATCGACGGACAAGAAGCGTGCCTTGACGAGGATTTGTCCCGGCCCAGGCGCCGGCACGGGCGAAGCGTCGAGCGTCCACGCGTCGGCGCCGGGTTCGCCTTGCGGATAGCGGGCGAGCAGCCAACGGCGGTTCACGGGATCAGGCATGGCGGCCCGCTCGGAGAACAAGCTGCGAAGACGAAAATCGAAGCGAATTAAAGCACGCTTGCCCGGCGCGCGACAGCCGACAACGTCCCCTCGCCCTCACCAGGCCGCGACGTAGGCGCCCTTGAACTTCTCCGCGACGAACTGCTTCACGGCGTCGGACTGGTAGGCTTTCACGAAGGTCGCGACCCAGGGCTTGTCCTTGTCCTCCTCGCGCACCGCGATGATGTTGACCCAGGGACCGTCGCTCGTCTCCTTGATGATCGAATCGCGGACGGGATCGAGCCCCGCCTGCACCGCGTAATTATTGTTGACCGCCGCCGCATCGACGTCGGGGAGCGAGCGCGGAAGCTGCGCGGCGTCGAGCTCGACGAACTTGAACTTCTTGGGGTTGTCGACGATGTCGGTGACGCCCGCCGTCACGTCGGCGCCGTCGCGCAGCTTGATGACGCCGTGCGCGGCGAGAAGCTGCAGCGAGCGCGCGCCGTTGGTCGGGTCGTTCTGGATGGCTATGGTGGCGCCCGCCGGAATGTCGGCGAAGCTTTTGTACTTTTTCGAGTAGAAGCCCATGGGCGAGGCGATCGTATAGGCGACCTTGGCCAGCTTCCAATTCGTCTTGGCGATCTGGTTCTTGAGATAGGGCTCGTGCTGGAACGAGTTGATCTCGATCTCCTTGCTCGCAAGCGCCTGGTTCGGGATCACATAGTCGGTGAACTCGACCACTTTTACATCGAGCCCGAGCTTCTTCGCCTCCGGCGCCACCGCCTCCAGGATTTGTGCATGCGGCCCGGCCGTGACGCCGACGCGCACCGTTTCCGCCGACGCGTTGAGCGACCCTGCCGCAATCAGCGCGAGGGAAAAGAGAATCGTCTTCATATGCGGTCCCTTGCTTCAGTTGTGTCGACCCCGGCGGTCGAGCCGGCGCGCGAGCGCATCTCCGACCGACTGGATGGACTGAACGAGGATGATCAGCACGACCACGACGGCCGCCATCACCTCCGGCATGAAGCGCTGATAGCCGTAGCGGATGCCGAGATCGCCGAGCCCGCCGCCGCCCACCGCGCCGACCATGGCGGAGTACCCAATCAGGCTCACCACCGAGAGCGTAAGGCCGAGCACGATCGAGGGCAGCGCCTCCGGCAGCAGGACCTTGCGCACGATCTGCAGCGGCGTTGCGCCCATCGCGCGCGCCGCCTCGACAAGGCCCGGATCGACCTCGCGCACCGCGCTCTCCACGATGCGGCCGATGAACGGCGTCGCCGCGATGGTGAGCGGCACGATCGCCGCCGAAGTGCCGATCGACGTGCCGGCGATCAGCCGCGTGAACGGAATGATGGCAACGACAAGAATGATGAATGGGGTCGAGCGCGTGGCGTTGACGACCGCCCCGAGCACGCGGTTGGCGGCAGGAGCGGCGAAAATCTCGCCGCGTCCGCTCGTCGCGAGAAACACGCCGAGCGGAAGGCCGAACGCCGTGGCGATCAAAGCCGAGACGCCGACCATGTAAAGGGTTTGTCCGAGCGCGAGCGCGAGCTGAGCGATGATTTCAGGCGACATAGCCGAGAATCTCCGAGCTCAGGTTCAGCCTTTCCAGCGCGGCCGTGAGGGCGTGGATCGAGCCGCGCCCGCATGGGATCGCGACGAGGAGCGTGCCGAACGGGCGGCCGCCGATCGAATCGACCTGGCCGGCGATGATATTGATGTCGACGTTCAGAAGCTGCGTGAGGCGCGAGAGCACGGGCTCGCCGGCCTGAGGCCCGGAAAACACGATGCGGACGATGGCCTTGCCCTCGGCCGTGCAGTCTGGATGCAGCCGCGCGCGCAGGTCCTCCGGCAGGACCATGCCAGTCACCGACGACACGAAGCTGAACGTGGTCGGGTGCTGCGGGTGGGCAAACAACTGGAAGGTCGGGCCGTCCTCCACGACGCGGCCGGCGTCGAGCACGGCGACCCGGTCGGCAAGCGCGCGCACCACCGCCATTTCATGAGTGATCAGCACGATGGTCAGCCCGAGCTCCTCGCGAATGCGGCCGAGCAAAGCGAGGATCTGCCCGGTCGTCTCCGGATCGAGTGCGGAGGTCGCCTCGTCCGACAGCAGCACTTTCGGCCCGGTGGCGAGCGCGCGCGCGACGCCGACGCGCTGCTTCTGTCCGCCCGACAATTCGGCGGGATAGCGATCGCGCTTGTCGGTCAGCCCGACGAGATCGAGCAGCGCCTCGACGCGCTTGGCGATCTCCTGCTTCGGACGGCCGGCGATTTCCAGCGGGAGCGCCACATTGCCGAAGGCGGTGCGCGACGACAGCAGATTGAAATGCTGGAAGATGAGGCCGATGGAGCGCCGCGCCTGGCGCAAGCCCCGCTCGTCGAGGCCGGATATTTCCGCGCCGTCGACGACGATACGGCCGGAGGTCGGCCGCTCGAGCCCGCTGATGAGCCGGATGATGGTCGACTTGCCGGCGCCGCTCTTGCCAATCACGCCGACGATCGCGCCTTCCGGAACATGCAGGGTGAAATCGTCGAGCGCGACGACCTCGGAGGAGTCTTTTCGGCCGGGATAAACCTTTCGGACGCCGTCGAGCGCGACGATGGCCGGCGCACCCGGAACGGGCGCCACATAGGCTTCAGCCTTTCGCGGCCAGGGGGCGTTCATCGCAGCCTCTTACTGATCCGCGGGATTGAGCGGCTAAGCCCCGGTCGCGAGCAGTCGCGCCCGCTCGCGCAACAGGTGCTTCTGGATCTTGCCGGTGGAGGTACGCTCAATCGGGGTAAGGACGAAATGTTTCGGCACTTTGAAATGCGCGAGACGCGCCCGGCACCACGCATCGAGATCGCCTGAGGTCGGCGCAACGTGGCCGTCGCGCACCGCGACGAAGGCGCACGGCGTTTCGCCCCAGCGCGCGTCCGGCTGCGCGACAACCGCCGCCTCCCGAATGGCGGGATGCGCCACCAACGCCGCCTCGACCTCGATGGAGGAGATGTTCTCACCCCCCGAAATGATGATGTCTTTCAGGCGGTCCTTGAGCTCGATGAACCCGTCCGGATGCTGCACGCCGAGGTCGCCGGTGCGGAACCAGCCATTGCGAAACGCGCCCGCAGTCGCCGCGGGGTTGTTGAGGTAACCCGCCATCACGGTATTGCCGCGCAGCACCACCTCGCCGAGGCTTTCGCCATCGGCCGGCAGGATGCGCCCCGTCCTGGGATCAGCGATGCGCGCATCCTCCAGAGTTGGAAACGGCACTCCTTGCCGCGCCGCCGCTCGCGCGCGTTCCTCGACCGGCAGACTGGACCAGTCCGGCTGGTCGGCCGCGACCGTCGCGGGCCCGTAGCACTCGGTCAGTCCGTACATATGGATCACGCGAAAGCCAAACGACTCCATGGCGGCGAGAATGGTCGGCGTAGGCGGCGCGCCTCCGGTCCCGACGACCACCTCGCGACCGAGCGGCTGCTTATGCTCGTCCGGCGCATCCACGATCGTCTGCAGCACGATGGGCGCGCCGCAAATATGCGTAACCGCATGATCGATGGTCGCGCGCCACAACTCGTCGGCGGCGACCTTGCGCAAGCAAACATGTGTCCCGCCGATGGCCGCGACCGCCCAAGGATATGTCCATCCGTTGCAGTGGAACATCGGCAGCGCCCACAGGAACACACTGCCGGGCGTGAGCCCGAGCACCAGTGCGTTTCCAAGTGCGTTGAGGTAGGCGCCGCGATGATGATAGACGACGCCCTTGGGATCGCCCGTCGTGCCGGACGTGTAATTGACTGCGATCGGGGCCCATTCGTCCCGCGGCCCGTGCGAGCCCGGCCAAGGGGTCGCCTCCGCGAGCGACTCTTCGTAGTCGAGCAGCCCGGTCGCGCGTCGGGTTGGCCTGTCGCCGGCGACAAGGATGTGGGTGTAACCGACGCGCTTGCGCAGCGCCGCCTCCGCAAGCGGCAGCAGCCCTTCCTCCACGATCACGACATGACTTTCGCTGTGCTCGAGAATGGCGGCGATCGCCGCAGCATCGAGCCGCGTGTTGAGCGCGTTCAGCACCCCTCCCGCAAGGGGGATGCCGTAATGCGCCTCCAGCAGGAGCGCTGAGTTGGGCGCCAGGACCGAGACGATGTCGCCATTGCTCACCCCGAGATCGTAGACAAGCCCGGCCAATCGGCGCACCCGGTCGGCAAAGACCGCGTACGAGAACCGGCGCTCGCCGTCGATAACCGCGATCTTCCCGCCATAGGCACGCTCGCTTCGCCACAGGAAGGAAATCGGCGATAACGGCACGTAATTCGCGGCATTGCGTTCGAACCACGACGCGTCGCGAACCGGCAGGTTGTCATTGTTCAGAACCGTCGTGGTCGCATCGAGCACGGCTTCCACCAGACCCACTCCCGTCGATAACAACGCACGGAGGGTATCGACGAGGACATAAAAGTCAATAAACGAGATAGACTAATAATCCTGCACGGAGCAGAATGTTTTTCGGCGCGGCGTCGATGGCGGAGTGGATCCTCTAGGAACGAAACCGGATCGAGCGCGTCTCAAGGAAGAGATCACGGATGCGACCTCATCATCGCGATCATCGCGGAAGCACGCCCATGAGCACCGCCGCGCATTCTCTCAGCGACCCGCATGTCGCCCGCGGGCTGATCGAGCTGATCGGCCATACGCCGCTCGTCGAGATCACCCGGCTCGACACGGGACGATGCCGCCTGTTCGTCAAGCTGGAGGGACAGAACCCGGGCGGCTCGATCAAGGACCGCCCGGCGCTCGCGATGATCACCGCGTTCGAGCGCGACGGCCGGCTGCGGCCCGGCGGCACGCTGGTGGAGGCGACAGCGGGCAATACCGGGCTCGGCCTTGCGCTCGTCGCGGCGCTCAAAGGCTACCGGCTCATCCTGGTCATTCCTGACAAGATGAGCCGCGAGAAGGTGCTTCATCTCCAGGCGATGGGCGCCGAAGTCGTGATGACCCGCTCAGACGTGGGCAAGGGCCATCCCGCCTACTACCAGGATCTCGCCGAGCGCATCGCAGCCGAGACCCCGGGCGCCGTCTATGTCAATCAGTTCGCCAATCCGGCCAACCCGCTTGCGCACGAAACCGGCACCGCGCCGGAAATCTGGGAGCAGATGGAGCGCTGCGTCGACGCGATCGTCTGCGGCGTCGGCTCGGGCGGTACGCTCACCGGCATCAGCCGTTTCTTCGCCCGCATCTCGCCCGACACCGAGATCGTGCTCGCTGATCCGGAGGGCTCGATCATCCTGGATGTGGCGGAGGGGCGAAAGCCGCACGCGCCGGGGAGCTGGCTGGTGGAGGGCATCGGAGAGGACTTCGTGCCGCCCAATCTCGACCTTGCGCGCGTACGCCGCGGCTATGCCATTTCCGATCAGGAGTCTTTTCTCACCGGCCGCGAGCTGTTGCGCGGCGAAGGCATTCTCGCCGGGTCGTCATCGGGCACCTTGCTCGCCGCCGCGCTCCGCTACTGCCGCGAACAGACCGTGCCGAAGCGCGTCGTCACGCTGCTGCCGGACAGCGGCAACAAGTACCTGTCAAAAATGTTCAACGATACCTGGCTCGCCGACCAGGGCTTCCTGCGGCGGGGGCCGCATGGCGACTTGCGCGACGTGATTCCGCGACGCTACGATGAGGGAGCGGCGGTGACCCTTGCGCCCGACGATACGCTGAACGTCGCCTACGCGCGGATGAAGCTCTATGACGTGTCGCAACTCCCGGTGCTCGAAGCCGATCGCGTGGTCGGGATCATCGACGAGTCGGACCTCTTGATGGCGGTTTTCAGCGATCCTGGCCGTTTCTCGGACCACGTGCGCAGCGCGATGAGCACGCGGCTTGAAACCGTGCCGGTCACCGCTTCCCTCACCGATCTGCTGCCCGTGTTCGAGCGCGGCCATGTCGTCATCGTCGTCGATGGAACGCGGTTTATCGGGTTGATCACCCGCATCGACATCGTCAACCACCTGCGCCGCAAGGTCGACTGAGATGAGCAACAAGCGCGCGCCCGGCCCCAACACCCGCGCCGTCCATGGCGGGCAGCGGCTCGACCCCTCGACCGGCGCGGTGATCCCGCCGATCTACGCGACCTCCACCTACGCGCAATCGGCGCCGGGCGTGCACCAGGGCTATGAATATTCGCGCTCGCAGAATCCTACTCGGGCGGCGTTCGAAGCGGCGCTCGCCGATGCGGAGGGCGGTCGCGCCGGCTTCGCCTTCGCGTCGGGCCTTGCCGCGGAGGCGGCCATCCTCGAACTCGTTCCGCATGGCAGTCATGTCGTCGCCTCGGACGACCTCTACGGCGGGACCTGGCGCCTGTTCCACCGCGTGCGCGAACACTCCGCCAACCTCTCCGTCACGCATGTCGATACCGGCAAACCGGAGGCGGTGCGCGCCGCGCTGACGCCGCGGACGGCGCTCATCTGGCTCGAAACGCCGGGCAATCCGCTGCTGCGCCTTGCAGATATCGGCGCCATCGCCGCGATCGGGCGCGAGCGCCAGATCCGCACGGTTGTCGATAACACCTTCGCCTCGCCGGCCGGGCAGCGCCCGCTCGATCACGGCATCGACATCGTCGTCCATTCCGTGACCAAGTATATCAGCGGCCATTCCGACATCATCGGCGGCGCGGCAATCGTACGCGACGATCCCGACCTCGCTGCGCGGCTCGCTTTTCTCCAGAACGCCACAGGCGCCATCCTCGATCCGTTTTCGAGCTTTCTCGCGCTGCGCGGCTTGAAGACTTTGCCGCTTCGCATGGAGCGGCATGCCGCCAACGCGCTTGCCGTCGCGCGCTGGCTCGAAGCGCATCCCAAGGTCGAGCGTGTGATCTACCCGGGTCTCGCGAGCCATCCGCAGCACGACTTGGCGCGCCGGCAGATGAAGAATGGCGGCGGGATGGTCGCCGTCTATCTCGCTGGAACCGGCGAGCAAGTCATCAAGGCGCTCGAGCGGTTTCGCCTGTTCGTGCTCGCGGAGAGTCTCGGCGCCGTCGAGAGCCTGGTCGGACATCCCTGGATCATGAGCCATGGCTCGGTGCCGGAGGATCGCCGCATCGCCCGGGGCATCACGCCCAACCTGGTGCGCCTCTCCATTGGCATCGAGGACGCCGAAGACCTAATCGACGATCTCGACCACGCCTTGGCGATCATATGAGAGTTGTCCGAGCGTATCGAAGATGCATGACGGTCGCATGTGATCCGATCGCTCCGCAAACGCGTGGCAACAGCGCGCAGCAATTTGCCTGGTTTCGAAACAATCCGCTCTGACCGCTGATATGTTGGATCATCATTTTTTACGCGAAGGGCTTACTTCGAAAACCGCTTTCGTTGACTTGAGCGCGTTCGCCATCGATCATTTCAGCATCGGAGCAGTTTGCTGGTCTCCGACCAAGGGCTGGAGACGATCATGACCATTCATCGGCTCTCTCGACGTTGACGTAGTGCATCGCTCGCTTCGGGCGCACACGCCTGCTGCGGCCGCTTCCCTTTCGAGAATTATAACCGCCTCAACGCCGCGGCCTCAGCCCGGCGATCGGGAGACCATTTGCCATGACACGACCAATCAAACGCAGACTGATCCTCGCGGCGATCGTCATCGCCGCGCTCGCCCCGCCGGCGGCGCTCGGTCAGGCCGGCAAGCAGATCAAAGTCGGCGTATCCGCCGGCCCCTATGGCGACATTCTGCGCGAAGCCGCCAAGCTTGCCGAAAAGGAAGGCCTCAAGGTCGAGGTGGTCGAGTTCACCGACTGGAACCAGCCGAACGCCGCGCTCGCTGCCGGCGACCTCGATCTCAACAACTTCCAGCACCGGCCCTATCTCGCCAACCAGATCAAGGCGCGGGGCTACAAAATCGTGGCGCTCGATCCTTCGATCGTCGTGCCGGCCGGGATCTATTCATCGAAGTTTGCCACGGCGGCCGACATCCCGGAGGGCGCGAAGGTCGCGATCCCCAATGATCCGACCAACGCCGCGCGTGCGCTTTTCCTGTTCCAGCAGGCCGGGCTGTTGAAGCTTCGCGACGGCGCGGGCGCCGACGCGACCGTCGCCGACATCGCGCAGAATCCGAAGAAGCTGACCTTCGCCGAACTCGACGCGGCCCAGCTCGCGCGCTCGCTCGATGACGTGGCCGCCGCCTTCATCACCAACAACTACGCCTTTCTCGCCGGTCTCGACCAGAAGAAGGCGCTCGCGCTCGAAGGCGTCGATTCGCTGTGGACACTCGTGTTCGCGGTCCGCGAGGACCGCAAGGACGACCCGCTGATTCGCCGCTACATCCAGATCTATCGATCGGCGGACGTGAAAAACTACGTCGACAAGAAATTCGGCGGCACGATCCTCGCCACCTGGTGAGACTTTCGACTAGCACAAGGAAACAAACATGGCCTCGCTTCGATTAGAAAACGGGCGCCCCGCGACGCCGGAAGAACTCGGCGCGCTGGCAAGCGTGTTCGGACTCGTCGTGGAGCATCGGCCCATTCCGGACGATCTCGCGCCGGTGCTCGCTCAACCGCTGCTCGATGAGCAGGCGAGCGCAGAGGTGCTGGAGCGGTTTCCGCCGAAGCCCCCTTATCCGTCACGCGACTTGCTCGTGCTTCACCCGCAGCGGCCCGACAACGAAGAACTTGCCACGAAGTTCGAGCAGTGGCACCGGCACGGCGGCGACGAGGTGCGCTACATCCTCGACGGGGCCGGCGTTTTCCGTATCATCATTGACGGCAAGACGGCCGAGCTGACGGTCGAGCCGGGCGACTATGTGAACGTTCCGGCCGGCGTCGAGCACAATTTCCGTCTGACCGACCTGCGCCGGATAAAGGCCATTCGCTACTTCAGCGATCCGTCGGGTTGGGTCGCCGAATTCACCGACCGATCGATCTGAGCATCGGTCGGGTTCCACCCCCGTTGGCGGACTGGGGGGTGTCCGGCGACCTTGCGGCGGCGCCCCCGGCCTGCCGCAAGGCGCCGGCTTTTGCGATCTTATTCCCGCCCCGGCTCGATCGGCCCGCCCTGCTTTTTCCACTCCCCGAATCCGCCGCGGATATGCGCGACCGGCTTGAGCCCCATTCGCTGCGCCGTTTCGGCCGCAAGCGCGGAGCGCCAGCCGCCTGCGCAGAAGAACACAAAGCGCTTGTCCTCGGCGAAGGCGGGCTTGTGATAGGGGCTTTCCGGGTCGATCCAGAACTCCAGCATGCCGCGCGGACAATGGAACGCGCCCGGCAGGCGGCCTTCGCGCTCGCGTTCGCGCGGATCGCGCAGATCGACGAACACCACGCCGGGATCGCCATGCAGCGCAAGAGCGGCGGGAACGTCGAGCGTCTCCACCACGCGCTCGGCGGCGTCAACCAGAGCACGAAAACCAAGCGTGATCGTCTGGGGCATTTGCCAGCTCTCTCTTCGGGTGTCGCACGACCGGACGCGCCTGCGGCCGGTCGTGCGCAGGCATATGCGATTGCGCCGCCGTCACGCCGCGGGACTTGTTTCCAATCACCACGCGGCCAAAGGCGCGCGTCAGACCGGCCAGCCCAGATCGGCGCGGCGGCGGTTGATGTCTTCGACGATGCGCGCTCCGAGCGCCGCCGGGTCGGTTTCCACCACCATGCCGCCGCCGAGGATGTCGCGCGTTTCCTCTTCGAGAAAACGCTGGACATTCGCCGACCCGTTCACGGGCGCGCCGATGCAGTGGTAGGAGTCGAGGCCCAGCAGGCGGAAGCTGAGCGCGGCGCCCACGCCCTTCTCGTTCGACCATTCCGGGCTGGCGAAAGCGAACGGCAGGTCCTTGATGGGATGGCCGAGCTGGTCTGCGAGGGCGCGGAACAGGCCGGAAGCACGGGCATTGTCGAGACACTCGCCCATGTGCAGAACCGGCGGAAGCTGGCGCTCGCCGATCGCGTTGCGCAGACGAGGTCCGGCCTTCTCGAGCGCCGCCGCGCTGCAGTATCCTTGCTTTAGCAACGGAAACGAGGCGCATCCATTGGTGAGGACGAGAATGTCGTTGGCGAGCAGCGTGTCGGCCACCGTGCTGATCCCGACTTCGTAGGGCACCTTCGGATTGTTGCAGCCGACAAGGTTGACGATTCCGCGGATGATGCCGTCCTTCACGAGCCGCGCAAGCACGGCGTGCCCGCCGAAGGCCTCGCCCAAGTTCTCGATCGAGAAGCCGATCTCGGCCTCGGCGCTGACCTGCGGAATGAAGACATTGGCCGATTTCCGCAACGGCTGATTGGCGATGGCGAGGCCGATGATCTCGCGCGCCATCGCGCGCACATCGGCGAGATTGCCATGGCGATGGTCGAATCCCATTGCGATCGCGCCCGGCAGCCGCGCAGAGTCGTTCGTGGTCACCACCTTGGTGTGGAAACAGGCAGCGACGTCCATGATGCCGGGATACACGTCCTGCAGGTCCGCCACCCACAGATCGATGGCGCCGGTCGCCAAAACCAGTTCGGCGCCGACCGCATTGGATAGAGGCGGGATGTTTCCGTAACGATAGAGACCCGACAGCCCGGAACAGCAGATGCCGTAGAAGCGGATGCCGCTCGCGCCGGCCGCCTTGGCGCGCTCGACGAGTTCAGCTTCATCGCCCGCCTCGATCAGCGCCGTCGCGAGCACGGGCGAGTGGCCGTGGATCGCGATGTTGACGCCGTCGGGATCGATCGCGCCGACATTGGTGGTGATGCGCGAACGGCTGGGCGGGCCATAGAGAATATCCATCGCGATCGCCGAGCCGACCACGCTGCTCCAGGCGAAGGCAAGCCCGCAACGCAGGAACTGCTGCATCAGGTTGCGCCAGTCCCCGTCGGTGCCGACGCCGGTGCGGTGCAGCGCCTCGAACACTTCCTGATAGGCGCTGATCGGGAGGATATCGAGCTTCTCCCATACCGCGACGCGTTCGGGCGGCGCGAGCTTGCGCAGCGTGCGATGGTCGCCGGGCAGCGCGCGGCCAAGGTCTTCGAGGAGCACATCGGCGATCTCGCCCGCCATCGTTTCGATCGACTTCGCATCGTCGAACAGGCCGAGCGCCTTGGCGACCGCCTTCACTTTGTCCGGACCGCGGATCGGCTGATCGAGGCGGCCTTCCGCCGCCGCTTTCAGCGCGAGCATGACCTCTCGGCCGCGCGCTCCGTGCGAAGCGACACCGCCGGCGAGCCAGCGCAGAATATTGCGGGCGACGATCACGTCGGCGTCGGCGCCGCAAGCGCCGCGCGGCGAACGCGCCGTCGCGCGGCACGGTCCCATATGGCAGATGCGACAGCACACGCCGGAAAGACCGTGCCCGCAATGGTTCTTCTGCTGGTCGAAGCGATCAAACACCGTCGAGATGCCCTGCTCGGCGCAGCGGTCAAGCAGCGCGCATACCGCAGGGTCGGGCGTGCGGTCACGCACCTCTTGCCGGCTGGGGAAAGAGGCGCGCAGCGCCTTGATGTCGTCAGCGCCCATCGGCGTCATCCTTCCCGTCCGTTGCGAGCGTCGTCGCGATGCGCTGCAGCCCCGAACGAAACGAGTCTGGAATGTCCGGCGGCCGGCCGGCAAGATCCGCTCTGCGCACCGCATCGTCGTGCGGGAGCGTGGCCGCCACCGGCCAATCGCCGAGCCATTGCTGCACGGCTTCGTCATCGCCCTGGTCGCGGCCGCCGACGATCACCGGATAGACCCGCGCGATCCCGAGATCGTTCGCCAAAGCGCGAATCGCGAAGGCCGTGTCGACGCTGCGGCTGCCCGGCTGGACGACGGCGATCACCGCATCAACCGACGCGGCGGTGCCCCTGCTCATATGTTCAAGCCCGGCCTCGCTATCGACGACCACCGTGTCGCCGCTGCGTGGAACGATGGTCGAGAGCACGCGCCGCAAGACGGCGTTCTCGGCGCAGTAGCATCCCTCCCCGCCCCCCTTGTGCCAGCCGAGCACGAGCAGGCCGTGGCCGCCGCCCCACGTCACGCGAACATCCGGCAGCACGGCCCCGATGTCCGGATTGAGCAGAATCAAACCCGACGGAACCACGCCCCGGCCCGTCAGTGCGTCGATGATGTCTCGGCGCGCCGCAAGGGGACGCGGCGCAGAAGGAGCGTCGAGCGGAAGCATCGAGGCGAGATTGGCGTCGGGATCGGCGTCGATCGCGAGCACGCGGTGGCCGTTCTCCGCGAGATGGCGCGCCAGGAACCCCGCCAGTGTCGTCTTGCCGACGCCGCCCTTTCCCGCGATGGCGATTTTCATGCCGCCGATCCGGGCAACAAGCCATTCGCGCGCGCATCGGCGTCCACGGCGTTCGCTTGAGCGCAACTCGGCATGACGCGCAAGGGTGTCGTCGCGGACAGATCTCGTCAAGTCATGCGCCCTCTCATTTAGCCCGGTCACAGAGGACACCGTTCTCGATAGCGCCATCGAGGCGGCGAACTTCTTCTATTCCTGCAACAGGACGCCGTCGCGCCTCGAAGCCCGGCACTCACTGCGGCGCGGCGTGCTGATCTCAGCGCCTTATCCGCTCATTCCCGCGCAAGCGGGAATCCAGCAACCAGGACCTGGGTCCCCGCCTTCGCGGGGACGAGCGGAAAATACGGACGCCGACGGAGCATTGAACCCGATCGCACTCGTCGGCGGTTCCACGCAAGCCTGCTTAGCGCTTTGGCGATTTGCACGCCTCTAAAAGCGCATCTTGAGGAAAATCAGTTTCCATACGCCGATTGTTGGAGCGTAATGTTCTACTTCTTCGATCGACTTTGCGACGCCCTTCTCTTGCATCCCTTATCATTGCTAATGATATTTCGGCAGAGTGAATGGAGACCCGCGTGTCCCGCCTTCCTCTCGTCATCACCGGCGTCTCCCATCGCCACGGCCGGAGCGCGATACTGAACGGAGTCGATCTGACGATCCGGGCGGGCGAACGCGTGGCGGTGCTCGGCGCCTCCGGAGCGGGCAAATCGACGCTGTTGCAGATTGTCGCCGGGCTGCTCAAGCCCACGTCCGGCCGCGTATCGATCGGCGGACGCCCCGTTGACGGTCCCCTCCCCGGCGTCACCATGATGATCCAGCGCCCCGCCCTGCTTCCATGGGCGAGCGTGCGGGAGAATGTCGAGCTCGGGCTTCGTTTCTCCGGCAGCGCCCGGCGCGATCCGAAGGGCGCGCGGATGCGGGTGGACGCGCTTCTATCGCAGATCGGGCTCTTCGATCGTGCGGACGCTCTTCCGTCGGAATTGTCGGGCGGCCAGCAGCAGCGGGTCGCGCTGGCCCGCGCGCTTGCGCCCGAACCGGGCGTGCTGCTGCTCGACGAGCCCTTCTCGGCGCTCGACATCGGCACGCGCGCGGCATTGCGCGCCGATGTGCTGCGCCTGGTGGAAAACCGCGGCACGACGCTAATGCTCGTCAGCCACGAGCTTGCCGACGCCGAGGCCCTGTGTCAGCGCGCGGTGCTTCTCGCCGGACGGCCCGGGCGGATCGTTGACGACCTCGCACTCGGAGGCCGGTTCGAGCAGGGCGCGCGCGACCGCATCGCCGCCTCTCTCGACGCCGCCTGACGCAACGCAGAACACCCCGCTCGCGACTGGAGCACGCCATGACGCGCATTGCCGACGAGACGAGCTTGTGGACCCAAGAATGGTTTGGGGCGGACTGGACGAGGCGCGACACGCTCGATGCGCTCGCGCGCGGCGGCCTTGCCGCCTTTCTCGCCGCCGCCGGCGTGGGGACCAAGGCGCACGCCTCGACTGACGAGGTCGTGCGGATCGGCTATCTGCCGATCACCGACGCCGCGGCCCTGCTCGTCGCGCATGCGCGCGGCCTGTTCGAAGAGGAAGGACTCAAGGTCGAGCCCCCGACGCCGGTGCGAAGCTGGTCCGCGCTCATCGAGGCGTTCGCGGCGGGCCGCGTCAATGTGGTGCACTTCCTCAAGCCGATCCCGGTGTGGATGCGCTACAACAACAAGTTCCCGGTGAAGCTGCTCGCTTGGGCGCACACCAACGGCTCCGGTCTCGTCGTCGGCCCGCACACCACGGTGCGCGAGTTCAAGGACCTGGGCGGGGCGCGGATCGCCGTGCCCTTCTGGTATTCGATGCACAATGTCGTGCTGCAGTTCGGGCTGCGCCAGGTCGGATTGGAGCCGGTGATCAAGCCGGACGGCGCGCCGGTGGCGCCGAACGAGGTCGCACTGCAAATCCTGCCGCCGCCGGAAATGCCGCCCGCGCTCGCCGCGAAAAAGATCGACGGCTACATCGTGGCCGAGCCCTTCAACGCGCTCGGCGAACTGCGCGTCGGCGCGCGCATGCTGCGCTTCACCGGCGATATCTGGAAGAATCACCCCTGCTGCGTGGTCGCCGTGCACGAGCGTGACACGCAAGAGCGCCCGGAATGGGCGCAGAAGATCACCAACGCCATCGTCAAGGCGCAGATTTTCGCCTCCAAGAACAAGCCGGAGGTCGCCCGCCTGCTTTCGCGCGAGGGCAACAACTATCTGCCGGTCCCGAACGAGGTGGTGCTGAAGGCGATGACCGACTATGGGGCCGAATACGACGGCAATGCGATCCGGCACCGCGAGTGGGCCAATGGCCGCATCGACTTCCAGCCCTGGCCTTATCCGTCCGCGACCAAACTCATCGTCGAGGCGATGGGCAAGACGGTGGTGGAAGGCGACACGACGTTCCTGCGCGGGCTCGATCCCGAGTTCGTGGCGAAGGACCTTTACGATTATCGCTTCGTGCAGGCCGCGCTCAAGCGTTATCCGGACTGGATCGACGATCCGAGCGTCGATCGCGCAAGCCCATTCGCGCGTGAGGAGATCCTCACGCTATGACTCTTTCCGCCGCCGTGGAGCCGCTTCCGCAGGCGCCGGAAGCGATGCCGTCGTCCATGCGGCCTGCGGCGGTGTTGCGCTGGGGCGTTCCGCCGCTCGCAGGATTGGTCGGACTGTTCGCCGTCTGGTGGCTTGGCGGCTGGATCATTGCATCGAACCCGCGGCTGATCGCTTTCGTCGGATTTGCCCCCGCGCCTGCGCTCGCCGCGTTCGGCGATCTCATCGTGTCGGGAGATGCCTGGCGCGCGGCCGCGCCAAGCCTGTCGCGGGTGCTGCAGGGACTTCTCGCAGCGACGCTGATCGGCATTCCGATCGGCATTGCGATCGGCCAGTTCCCGACATTGGAGCGCGCGCTTCAGTTGCCCTTCCAGATCATGCGGATGGTGAGCCCGCTGTCCTGGATGCCGATCGCAATTCTTGCGTTCCCGACCTGGAACGGAGCCATCGTTTTCCTCATCGCCAGCGCCGCCGTTTGGCCGATCGTATTCGCGACCGCGGCCGGCGTGAAACGGATCGACCCCGCCTGGATCGCGGTCGGCCGGACGCTGGGCGGGCGCGGCTTGGCGCTGGTGCGGGTCATCGTCATGCGGGCGGTCGCGCCCGACATCCTCACCGGCTTGCGGCTCGCTCTCGGCGTCGCCTGGGTGGTGCTGGTGCCGGCCGAGTTCCTCGGCGTCACCAGCGGCCTCGGCTACGCCATCAACGATGCGCGCGATACGCTCCAGTACGACCGGCTCGCAGCGCTCATCCTGCTGATCGGACTGATCGGCTTTGCGCTCGATGCGCTCGCGGCGGCGCTCCTTCATCGCGCTCGCTGGACCCCCACCGCTTAGACAAGAGGCTCCCATGTGCACCATAACGACCTCAACCGTGCTTGAACCGCATTTCCAACCGATCGACGCGGCCGCGCTGGCGGCGCTCGCCGCCAAGGGCCGCGCCGACCCGAGTGCGGTGCGTACGGTGAAATGCCGCACCGTCGCCCAAGGCCGCCGGTTCCGCCACCTCAACTTTATCCGCGATCTGCCTGCCCATATCGTCGACGAACCCCCGGCGCTGCTCGGCGACGACACTGCGCCGAACCCGACCGAGGCGCTGCTCGCCGCGCTCGGCTCCTGCGTCGCCGTGGGTCTCCAAGCGAACGCGGTGGCGCGCGGGTGGCATATCCACGCCATCGCCGTGGATGTCGAAGGGGACATCAACATCACGTCCGTCTGGGGCGCCGGCGACCTGTCGCCCAAGCCGGTCGGTCTCACGGCCGTGCGCCTCAAAGTGCATTTCGACGTGCACGGCGCGAGCCCAGCCGAGATCGACGAGGTGATCGCGCATGCGGCGGCGTGGTCGCCGGTCCTCAACACGGTGCGGAACCCGGTTCCGATCGAAGTCGCCCGCGCGTGACGATGCAAGCCATAAACGATCTCGCCGTCACGGCGCCGACCGATGCAGCAAGCAGTTCGTCGGTCGCCACGATCGTTGCGCGCGACCTCTCCCCGCTCGCGCGCGCGATCGACGCGGACGGCGTCTATCCCGAACGCGTACTCCGCGCGCTTGGCGAGGCGGGCGCATTCGGTCGGCACCTCGATGGCCGCGCGGCTGACGGCGGCCTTTCCGATGCGATTGCGGATATGGCGGAGATCGGCGCAGTTTGCCTTTCCACCGCGTTCTGCGCCTGGTGCCAGGAGGCGCTCGCATGGTATCTCGACCGCGCGGATAACTCCGCGCCGCGCGAGCGCTGGCTCGACGAGGTGCGGACCGGCCGCCGGCTCGGCGGCACCGGCCTGTCCAATCCCATGAAGTCCTTTTCGCAGCTCGATACGCTCGCCCTTCGGGGGATTCGCGTGAGCGGCGGCTGGCGGGTGCGCGGACGCTTGCCTTGGGTGTCGAACCTCGGCCCAGGCCACTTATTCGCGTCGGTTTTCGCCGCCGACGCCGAGGACCGTACGATCATGGCCGTGTTCGACTGTGCGGCCGCGGGCGTCTCGCTGGTCGATGTCGGTCCCTATGTCGCCTTGGAGGGCACGCGGACCTACGCCGTGCTGCTGCGCGACGCATTCGTGCCGGACGAGGCGGTGCTGTCCGAGGACGCGCAGCGCTTTGTTCCGGCCATTCGTCAGGGCTTCGTTCTCCTGCAGTTCGGCATGGCGCTCGGCATAGCCCGCGGCGCAGCGAAGCTGATGCGGCTGGACGCGCGCGCCTTGGCGCGGCTGCCGTCGGCCGTTTTGCCCCTCGACGCGACCACGATCGAGGCGCGCGCCGACGCCCTCGCAGCGCGCGCAGCCGAACTCGCGCGCACACACGATGATCCCTCCCGCGCGCGCTTCCTCGAAACGCTGAGCGCCCGTCTCGACAGTTCGTGGCTTGCCCTCGAAGCCGCCCAGGCGGCCGTGCTGCAGCTTGGCGCGCGTTCGTACATGCGCAGCTCGGAAGCCCATCGCCGTCAGCGCGAGGCGCAGTTCGTCGCGATCGTGACGCCTTCGGTGAAGCACATCCTCACAGAGCTCGCACGAGCCGCCTGAGCGCGTTTCGAGGCGCGTAACCCGACATGCCGACTATGAAACTCATATCGCTTGCCGAGGCGGTGCGGCGTTACGCCTTCGACGGAATGCAATATGCCAGCGGCGCGGCGCTGCCGATCGGCTCGGACGCGATCATTTTCGGGCGTGAGCTGTTGCGGCAGAGCCGCACCAATTTGCACGCCGTCTTTCACTGCAACAGTCAGCAGCTTAATTTGCTCGCCGCCGCCGGCGCGGTGAGCAAGGCCGAGTGCGGGTTCTCTGGCCTCGAAGTGTTCGGCTTCGCCAACGGCCTGCGCCATGCGGTCGAGCGCGGCCAACTGCTTCTCGAGGACTATTCGAACCTCGCCATGCCGCTTCGTCTTCTCGGCGGCGCGCTGAACTGGCCGTTCGTGCCGGCGACGGTGAATATCGGCTCGGACCTGCAAGACCGCAGCGCGTTCGCGCCCGACGACTATCCAAGCCGCGGCAAAATCCCCACAGTGACCGACCCGTTCACCGGGCGGGAGATTGGCGCCTTCCGCCCGCTCACGCCCGATCTCGCCGCGATCCATGTCACGCTCGCCGATCCGCTCGGAAACAGCATCATGCTCGGCACCGAATGGAGCCGGTTTGAACTATCGCGGGCGGCGAAGCGCGTCGTGGTCATCGCCGACGCGATCGTCCACACCGACTGCATGCGCCAGTATCCGAACCTCGTGCGCATTCCCGATGTCATAGTCGACGCCGTGGTGCATTGGCCCTTCGCCGCCTGGCCGCAGAGTTCGCCCGGCATGTACGACCTCGACGAGGCGCACATGAAGCTGATGAACGAAGCGCTCGCAACCGACGACGGCATGGCCGCCTATATCCGCGACTATGTCGAGAGCTATCGCGACATCGACGGCTTTCTCGACCTGATCGGGCGCGACCGCTGCATTGCGCTGCAAGCGACAACGACAGGATTCCTGCTCGACCCGTACCGTAAATGGATCATGCTGGCTGAGGAGGTCGCCGGACTGCACGCTGCGAGCGGGGCGAGATGACCAATCTCGACGAGGCCGGCTTCAGCCGGCAGGAAATGATGGCGATCGCTACGGGTCGCGAAATCCGCGATGGCGAGCTCGCCATTTTCGGCGTCGGCCTGTCGATGCTCGCGGGCTATTTCGCCAAGGCCTGCCACGCTCCGAACGTGCGCGCCATGACGGAAGGCGGCGTCTACGGCGCGACGCCGGTGGGCGGCCTGCCCTGGGGCATCGAATGCAATCGCATCTCTTCGAACGCGACGAGCTTCACATCGGCGCTCGATGCGCTCGGGTGCCTCGTCGCCTCGGGGCGCTGCGATGTCGGCATCATCGGCGCGGCGCAGGTGGACAGGTTCGGCAACGTCAACACGACCGGCATCTGGGACGGCGACATCGGCCAAACGTATCGGCCGCCGCGGACGCGCCTCACCGGCGCGGGTGGCGCGAACGACATCGCCTGCGGCGCGAAGCGCTTCCTGATCATGGTCGCCCACGAGCGCAAGCGATTCGCCGAACGCGTGAGCTATGTCAGCTCGCCGGGCTATCTCGACGGCGGCGACGCTCGCGCCCGCCGCGGCTTTGTCGGCGGCGGTCCTGCCGCCATCGTCACCACCTTGGGCATTCTGCGCCCACATCCGGAGACGAAGGAGTTCGAGCTCGACGCCTGGTATCCGTTCTCAAACGTCGAAGAGATCAAGGCGAACACGGGCTGGAACCTTACGCTGTCCCCGCACGCGCAGGTCGTCCCCGCGCCGACCGAAGCCGAACTCGCCGCCCTGCGAAAGGTCGACGAGACCGGAGCTTTGCGGCGACGATAATGGCGAAAGAGATCGAGCTATTCCCCCAATGCAAGCACGGAAACACCACTCGTGAGAAGCGCAAAGTTGCCGTCGTAAATCTGCGCGTGCACGAGCACTCATGGTCACGTCTGAGATGGCTGCGTCGCTTAGCGCGCGAAGGCGCAATTAAGAAAGCGGAATGCGGGCACATCGAGAGAACGCCCTCGATCAATTCCTGCTGCGCTCCGCTTCGGGTTCGTGGGTGGCCGTTAGTTGAACTTCGCCTGCACGGTGCTGCCGGTCGGGGTCGTGATCTGGACGGCGCCTTTCGGCACCGATGGAATGTTGACGGAGGACGCGCCCGTGAGCTGGTTACCGCCCGTAGGCGACAGCGTAATGCGCTCGGGCTTGCCCTCGATCACGAAAATGGCGGCGCCGCGAAAACCCTCGGTGTTGACCGCCTTGTCCGAGTGGTCGCGCAGATAAACCTCGAGCTGCCGGTCCTTGGGCACGATCTCGACGTGGAAACTTCCGGCATCCGCTTGCGGGCCGCCGTGTTCGCCCATCTTCGGCGCGTGCGCGAGCACGGGCTGCCAGGCGAAAAGCATCGCGACGACTAGGCTAATGACTCGGGTAGAGGCCTTTATCGATTTCATTGCATATCTCCTTCTCTCTGCATTCAGAAAGCGTCGGCGGGGCGCTCAGCGGTCCGGTTTCCTGCGGCCGGCGCGCTCTCGCGCGTGGCGGCGAGGATGCGGTCGAGCGGCTTCTCGCCAAAGCGCAGAAACAGGAGGGGCGTGAGCAGCGTATCGAGCAGGGTTGCGCTGATCAGGCCGCCGAAAATCGTGACGGCGACCGGGTGAAGAATTTCTTTTCCGGGCATGGCGGCGTCGATCAGCAGCGGAACGAGCGCCACTCCGGCGGACAGCGCCGTCATCAACACGGGGGTGAGGCGTTCAAGACTGCCGCGCACGACGAGATCGGGACCGAACGGGATGCGCTCGTGAATCGCCAGATTGATGTAATGGCTGATCTTGAGGATGCCGTTGCGCGCCGTGATGCCGGTCAGCGTAATGAAGCCGATCATGCTCGCGACCGACAGCGGCTGGCCGGCGATCCACAGCGCCGCGACGCTGCCGATCAGGGCGAGCGGGACGCTCCCCATGATGATCAGCACCAGCACGGGGGAGCGGTAGCGGGTATAGAGAATCGCGAAGATGAGCGCGAGCGACAGGAGCGAGAGCGCCGCGATTGTGCGACTCGCCTCCTCCTGCGCCTGGAATGTCCCTTCGAGGCGCGCGAAATAGCCTTCAGGAAGGTGCGCTGCGGCAAGCTGCTCGCGAATTCGCGCGACGATTTCCGCCATGTCGGCGCCGCCAGCGGCGTTGGCGAGCACGACGATACGCCGGCGCGAGTTTTCGCGCGCAATCTGGTTCGGCCCTTCGGTCTCGTTTATCTCGGCGATCTGCCGCGCCGGGATCCATCCGCTCGGCGTTTCGATCAAGAGATCGCCGAGCCGTTGCGTCGTGCGCAGATGGTTGGGCAATCGCATGATGACGTCGAACCGGCGATAGCCGTCCACCACGCGGGAGACCGCCCGGCCATTCGATAGCCGGCTCAGTTGCTCGACCATGGCCGCGGGTTGCACGCCGTAGAGCGCCGCGCGGGCGTAATCGACGCGGATTTCCAGCTGCGGAATACGCACCTGCTTCTCGACCTGCAGATCGACGAGGCCCGGAATCCCCGCAAGCTTTCCGCGCAATGCCTCGGCGATGATGCCGAGCTGGTCGAGATCGTCGCCGAAAATCTTCAGCACGAGTTCGGCGCGTACGCCCGACAGCATGTGGTCGAGCCGGTGCGAGATCGGTTGGCCGACATTCACCGAGACCGGCAGCACGGCGAGCCGCGAGCGGATGTCCGCGGCGATCTCCGCCTTCGACCGCGCCGAGGGCGTGAGATCGATCTCGATCTCGGAGGAATGCACTCCTTCGGCGTGCTCGTCGAGCTCGGCGCGGCCCGTGCGCCGGCCCACCGACTTCACCTCCGGGATGTCCAGCAGCAGCCGTTCAGCGATGAGCCCGACCCGGTTCGATTCGCCAAGCGAAATGCCGGGATCGAACACGACATTGACGGTGAAGGTTCCCTCGTTGAACGGCGGCAGGAAGGCGCGCGGCAGCGCCAGCGCGGCAAGACCCGCCGCGATCACGGCGAGCCCTGCGCCGATCATGAGCGTGCGTGGACGCGCGAACGCCCAGGCGAGGAGCGCGCGATTGCCGCGCTTGAGGATGCGCACCAGGGCGCCGTCATGGGCGTCGAGCCGCTTGAGCCTCGGCAGCATGTAATACGCCATCACCGGCGTCACCGTCATCGAGACGACGAGGCTTGCGAGAATCGAAATGATGTAGGCCTGGCCGAGCGGGGCGAACAAACGGCCTTCGACGCCCGACAGCGCGAACAACGGCACGAAGACGAGGACGATGATCATCGTCGCATAGACGATGCCGGACCGGACCTCGAGCGAGGCCGAGACGATCACCTCGACGACGGAGCGCAGACTGCCGGCGGTGCGATTCTCCCGCAACCGCCGGAAGATGTTTTCGACATCGACGACCGCGTCGTCGACCAGCTCGCCGATCGCGATCGCTAGCCCGCCCAGCGTCATCGTGTTGATGGAGAGGCCGGCCAGGTGAAAGATCACCGCGGTGGCGAGGATCGAAACGGGAATCGCGGTGAGCGAGATCGCGGTGGTGCGCCAGTTGAGCAGGAACGCGAAGAGGACGATGGCGACCGCGACGACCGCTTCGAGCAGCACCGTCCTGACGTTGCGGATCGAGTTTTCGATGAAGTCCGCCTGCCGGAACAGGATCCGATCGGCGCGCACGCCCTCGGGCAGGCTCGGCGCCATCTCCTTCAAAGCCTGTTCGATCTCGCGCGTAAGCCGGATCGTATCGACATGCGGCTGCTTCTCGACCGAGACGATGACGGCTGGCTCGCCCATAGAGCCCGCGTCGCCGCGCTTGAACCGCGGCGCGAAATCCACCTCCGCGACTTGGTGGAGATAGACTGGCGCGCCATTGACGCGCGCGACGACCAGGCTGCGCAGGTCCTCGATGCTGGTGGTGCGGCCGATATTCCGAATGAGGTATTCGCGCGAATACTGGTCGGTAAAACCGCCGCCGGTGTTGACGGCGAACTGCGTGAGCGCGCGTTCGAGCTGGTCGTAGGTCACCCCGAGCGCGCGCAGCGCCGCCGGCTGCGGAGACGCGCGGTACTGGCGGACCTCGCCACCCATCGGAATCACTTGAGCGACGCCTGGAATGGTCAGAAGGCGTGGACGCAATACAAAGTCCGCCGTTTCGCGCAGCTCCATCGGGGTTGCGGTTTCGCTGGTCACCGCGATCAGCAGTATCTGCCCCATGATCGAGCTGATCGGCCCCATTTGCGGGCGGGTATCGGGCGGAAGCTGGTCGCGCACGAGCGCGAGGCGCTCCGCCACCTGCTGCCGGTTGCGGTAGATATCGGTTCCCCAGTCGAACTCGACATAGACGATCGAAAGGCCGACGCCCGAAATCGACCGCACGCGGATGACTCCGGGGAGCCCCGTCATGCGGGTCTCAATCGGATAGGTGACGAGCTGCTCGACCTCCGGCGGCGCGAGGCCCTCCGCCTCCGTCATGATCGTCACGGTGGGACGGTTTAGGTCAGGGAAAACGTCGACCGGAAGCTTCGTGACCGTGAAGGCTCCGTAGACGAGCAGGACGCCGGCGAGCGCGAGCACCAGCGCCCGGTTGGCAAGCGAGCGGCGGACGAGCAAGTTGAACATTGCGCGCCCTCACCGCACCTGGTCCAGGAGCTCAGCGCCCTGCGTCACCACCCTCGCCTTAAGCGACAGGCCGGCTGCGACCAGAACCCGCTCACCGTCGAGCGGCTCGACGCGAACCGCGCGCGGCTCGAACCGTTCGGCCGAGGCGTGCTCGTAGACGATGCTCTGGCCGTTGGCGCCGCGCACCACGCTTGCGCGCGGGACGGCGACCCCTTGTCTCTCCTCCTCCGTCGCCGCCAGCACCGTCACGAATTGGCCGAGGCGCAATCCCGCCGCGTCGCCTTCGACTTTGAAGTGAATTGGAACGGCTTGGTTGCGATCGGCAAGGCCCGCGCCGACATAGGTCAGATTGATGCTGCGGCCGGCGCTCGTGCGCGCGGTCGCGCTGTCCGCTCCAGTCAGCGTGTCGAAGCTCAGCGCTTCGATCCACAGGCGGGTGGGTTCGACGATCTGGAACAGGATCGCATTCGGCTGAGCGATCTGCCCGGCGACTGCGTTCACTTCGGCGATCACGCCCGAGGCCGGTGCGACCAGCGCCTCAGGCTCGGCACGCACGCGGTCAAGCGCCGCCCGCCGGTCCTGCAGACCCTGCAGCTCCAAGCGCGCTTCGTCGAGTTGCACCTGCGTCGTCGCTCCGCGCTGCACAAGCTGCGCGTAGCGGGCGATTCGGCGCTCGACGATGCTGATCTGCTGGTCGAGCTCGCCCTGGCGCTGCCGCATGTCGGAGGAGTCGATCGCCTGCAACGGCGGCGTGACATAGGCGACGATCGCGCCCTTGGTCACGCGCATGCCGAGCCGCGGGAAGCCCTTCTCGGGCGCGCTCAAGCGTCCGGCGACGGAGGCCTGCACATAGCCGCTCGCATTCGGGTCTGCAATGATCCGGCCCGGGAGTTCGATCTTGCGCCGATGCGACGTCGCCTCCGTCACGATCGTGCGGATGGCGAGAATGCGCTGTGTCGGCTTGGGCACGAACACGGCGCCGTCCGGCAGGCGCTGCGCCACGTCGCGATCGTCCGAATGCGCGATGGCGGGCGGCGCGCCGTGGTCTTCGCCTTCGTGCGCGATAGCCGCCGTCGCCAGAAGAAGGGGCGCCGACAGCGAGAGCAAGATGAGACCGACTGCGGCGGAGCGCCGGCGGCGCACCAGCGCCACAGCCACGCCTCCCAAGAAAAAACCGCCAATCCCGGCCGCTATCGCCACGAGATTGTTGCCAGCGATTCGGTTGTCGAAGCCGCCGGCGAATGCAGCGCTCGTGAGCAGGGACGACGCGGCGAACCGCGGCGTGGATGAGCGGTCGGGAACCTGCAAAGCAAGCGTCAGGACATCGGCCGCCCCGTCGCTCACGATGGTGAAGATCAGGTCGTAGCGGCCGGGAGTGCGGGACCAAGGCGCGGCAAGCCGATAGGTTTCGTCCGTGGCCGCGACCGCCTCGACGCTCCCCGCCGGCGTCTCGACCGTGATCGCCGCATTGACGATCGGCTCGTTGGTGGCGAAACGGTCGAGAAAGATCGTCAACTCGCCGGCGCGGGCGACCGCCACGAGTTCGAAAAGGTCCGATGCCGCCTCCGCACGCGGGGCGGCGGCGACCTGCTGGCGCACTTCGGGGCTTCCATGATCCTCACCCTTATGGGCGAGCGCCCCGAATGACGAGGAAAAAGCGATCAGGGCGATCGACCACAGCGCGGCCGTGACTAGTGAACGCATGAGGCTGATCCTCCACGAGCGATGCCAGACCCCGCCGGCGTGCGGCCGGCGTCGGGTTCACGCGCCTAAGGCGCGCGTCGCTACGCGAAGGATCGGGGAGGTTCGGGCAGCCTGCCGGGCTCAACGCCCGTTATCGCAGGTCTTTCGAGCCGGAAGGCACGCTGCGCCAACAGGTGCGGCGGCGCGTGAGCCGGCGGCTCGACCGGCAAGGCGGTTCCGCAACACGCGGCTGCCCCGCAGCAGGCGCCGCTGCATGTTCCGTTGGGAAGAGCGCCGTGTCCAACCGGCTCGGTCGGTATGTCGGCGATCATGTTGTTCGACTGAACGCCGGCAATGGCTCTGCCTGACGGAACCTCGGAGGCTGTTCGCGGCTCGGTCGCGGCGCTTATCTCGGCATCGGCGGCGACGGCTATCGTTTCGATTGAGGTCAGCGGCGTTGCGGGGGCCGCACTCACCGTCGCCGCGTGCGCGTGACCGGAATGCGCCTGCCCAGGCGCAGCCCCGAACAGCAGCGCGATCAGGCAGATCGCTGCCCAAATAACGGGGCCCAGCAGTCGTCTGACGTCAATCGATATCATCAAGAAAATCGTTTCCCGTCGCCATGATCTTCTATCACGCATCACGGAACAGCACAAATCCCGATCAATTGGCTCCGCAGCGCAGCCGGGTCATGAGCAAGCTTCCGATCAATTCGCTGCTTAACTTGCTTAACGGTTTGCACGCTTCACCACGCTCACAGTTCCTCTACTTGCCGGCGCGGCCCCGGAAACATACCAGATGGAAGCGGACACAAAGCCGCCGCAGGCCGTGCCGAAGGGGCACAATCTACTTCGCCACCGCCGGTCGTCCTGTGGGGCGGCTGGCCATTATTCGCGCGCTTGCTGGCAGTCGCTTGTCACGCGCAACCTGAACATGTTTACACTGATCGGGATGGCGTGGGCGTGGCTTACCTTTGCAGCATCGTGGCGGTGCTGGCGCCCGGCATCTTTCCGGCCGAGTTCCGTAGCGCGCGGAGGGCGCGGTCGCGGTCTGTTTCGAGGCCGCCGCTATGATTACCGTGCCGGTCCTGCTCGGCCAGGTGATGGAGCTGCGGGCGCGCGAGCAGACCTCGGGCGCAACCTTGCGCCGAATACGGCGCGGCGAGTGAACTCGGATTGCACCGACGAAGAGGTCTTGGTCGACCTGATCGCGGTGGGCGACTGGCTGCGCGTGCGCGCCGGCG
>CAYGZV010000005.1:36188-43677 GCA_964354425.1 uncultured Rhodoplanes sp.
GAGGTCTTGGTCGACCTGATCGCGGTGGGCGACTGGCTGCGCGTGCGCGCCGGCGAAAAAGGCCCGGTCGACGGAGAGGTTGTTGTCGAAGGCCGCTCCTCGCTCGACGAGTCGGCGGCACGCTCAACACGTTGGCAGTTTTTCATGCGCGTTGAAAAGCTCGGCTGCGACACGATGCTGTCGCACATCGTGCAGATGGTCGCCGCCGCCCAGCGCGCGCGCGGCGCCCATTTGGCGGCTTGCGGACCGAGTCTCCGGCTGGTTTGTGCCGGCCGTGATCGCGATCGCGATTACGGCGTTCGGGGCATGGTCGGTCTTTGGTCCCAGCCGCAGAATGCGTTCGGCCTCGTCGCTGCGGTCGGTGTGCTGATCATCGCGTGTCTGTGCGTCGTTCGGGCTTGCGTGGATCATGATCGGCGTCAGGCGCGGGGCCCAGGCCGGCCTGTTGATCAAGACGGCGAAACGCCCGAACGGATGGAGCGGGTCGACACGCTGGTGATCGACAAGACGGCACATTGACGGATGGAAGCCGAAGGTTAGGGCCGTGGTTCCGAGTGGCGGGGGTCGATGAGGCCGAAGCGCTGCGCCTGGCCGCGAGATGGAGCTGGCGAGCAGCATCCCCTGGCGCTTGCCACGTCGCCGTGGTGCGCAAACGCGGTCTGCGCTCTCGGATGTGTCCGAATTCGACTCCCCCACCGGAAAGGGCGTCGTCGGCGTGGTTGCGCGCCGGCGGCTGGCGCTCGGCAACGCCAAATTCCTCTGTGGAGAGCGATTCCGAACGGCTGAGGCGCGAAGGCGCGACTGCGATTTCCCTGGCCGCAGATGGAAACGTCGCCGCCGTGATCGCGATCGCCGAGCGGGTCAAGCGCACGACGCCCCGAGGCGCTCGCGGCGCTGTCGCGTGAACGCGCCAGCGTTGGGCGAGCGCTGAGCCGCCGACATCCTCCTGTTCGGCGCCGGCCAGGGACCCGAGCATCACTGCGCCTATGTCACGCCCGAAGGCGGGCTGATCCATTGCTATCGCGAGGCAGGCAAATTGGTCGAACAGGCGCTTACGGACTGGTGGCGCGCAAAACTCAGGCATGCGTTCCGGCTGCCGGAACTCGTTAAAAGCAGCTTGTGACCCGCTCGACTTTCATACGCCTTCGCTCCTCGACTGCCGGAGGAGATCGCGCGCGATGATTAGTTGTTGGATTTCACTGGTTCCGTCGAAAATGCGAAAAGCCCTCGCGTGGCGGTAAAGCCGTTCTACGGTGGTGCCGTAGAGCACGCCCCGAGCGCCGAAAATCTGAACGGCTTCATCGATTACGGCGCAGGCGGCGTCAGTCGCCTGCCACTTTGCGATAGCAGCAGCTCGCGAGTTGTCTTTCGCGCTGCAATCTTGCTGCCATGCCGCGCGATAAACGAGCAAGGCGGACGCGTCAATCCACGCGGCCATGCTCGCAAGCTTTGACTGAATGAGCTGGTGCTCGGCGATCGGATTTTTAAACGCCGTGCGCTCGACGCTGCGTGTCAACGCCTCTCGCAGAGCACGCCTGGCAAAGCCAACGGCTGCCGCCCCGACTGTTGGTCGATAGAGCTGGAGCACAGCCATCGCGATCTTCAAACCTTGCGACGCGCACGGGCAATCGTCATTGATCTGGCACAAAATCCTGATTCAAGAGCAGGTCGAGCGCGCCGCAAGACTCGCCGATGAACGTGTCGCACGCCGATGCGCTTGGGTCGTCATCACGAGCAGGCAGTTTGCCGATGACGATCAGGGTCCTCGGCTGAAGCCCACGTGTGAAGGTCAACTAGAACGACGCTTCATCCAACGCCAATGTCGAGGCGGCGCCGACCGTGATTTCGTCACGGCACGTTTCCGCCTCCGGCAGCACATGCTCGGCGTAGAAGCGCGCGGTGGCGATCTTGGCGTGCAGGAATGCGGCGCTCTCCGCGCCGGACGTCAGCAGATCGCGGGCGATCCGCGCGGCGCGCGCCATCTGCCACCCGCCGGTGACTGCGCCAGTGAGCGTCAGGTAGGGGACCGCTCCGGCAGCGGCCTCGCGCGGGTCGCTATCGTAGTGCGCCAGCATCCAGGACGTGGCCTCCTCGAACGCCTTCAGTGCGGCCTGCAGCGCAGACCGGATCGCCGCCAGATCGGTGTCGTTGGTCGATGCGAGCGCCTCCAGTTCCGCTTTCATGTCGCGAATCAGCGCTCCCGCATTCACCCCCTTGTCGCGGGCCAGCTTGCGGCCGATCAGGTCGTTCGCCTGGATCCCGGTCGTGCCCTCGTAAATCGTGGTGATCCGCGCATCGCGCAAATGCTGCGCGGCGCCGGTCTCATCCACATAGCCCATCCCGCCATGCACCTGAATGCCGTTGGAGGCGATCATGATCGAGCTCTCGCTGCACCAGCCCTTCACCACCGGGGTGAGCAGTTCTACCCGACCGTGATTGCGCGCGCGCTCGGCAGCGTCCGGATGATGCTTGGCGCGGTCCATGCAGGCGGCGGTGCAATAGGCGAGCGCGCGCATGGCCTCGGTCCGCGCCTTCATGTCCATGAGCATGCGGCGCACGTCCGGATGGTGGATGATCGGAGCGCGCTCGGTACGGCCGATCGGCTTCCCCTGCACCCGACTGCGGGCATATTCGACCGCCTTTTGATAGGCCGCCTCCGCGATGGCCACGCCCTCCAGTCCCACCAGCAGTCGGGCGTGATTCATCATGGTGAACATGTATTCGAGGCCGCGGTTCGGCTGGCCGACGAGATAGGCGATCGCCCCCTGCTTGTCGCCATAGGACATGACGGCCGTGGGCGATCCATGGATGCCGAGCTTGTGTTCGATGGAGGCACAGACAAGATCATTGCGCGACCCAAGGCTGCCGTCTGCCTTGACCAGAAACTTCGGCGCCACGAACAGCGAAATCCCGCGCGTCCCCGGAGGCGCGTCCGGCAATCGCGCAAGCACGAGATGGATGATGTTCTCGGCGACATCGTGTTCGCCCCAGGTAATGAATATCTTCGACCCGAACAGGCGATAGTGGTTCCCGTCCGGCTCCGCCCGCGCGCGTATGGCGGAGAGGTCTGAGCCCGCCTGTGGCTCGGTCAGGTTCATCGTTCCGGTCCACTCGCCAGCAACCATCTTCGGCAGGAAGCGCTGCTTGAGTTCGTCGGACGCATGGTGCGCAAGCGCCTGGACCGCGCCCATGGTGAGCATCTGACACAGCGAGAAGGAGAGGTTGGCGGACTTCCACATCTCGGCCACGGCGCTTGAAACGAGCGCCGGCAATCCCTGCCCGCCGATGTCGGTGCTCGCCGGCATCGCGTGCCAACCGGCTTCGGTGAATTGCCGGTATGCCCCCGGGAAGCCATCGGGCGTGACGACTTCCCCACCGGCCCAGCGGCAACCCTGGCGGTCGCCGGTTGCGTTCAGAGGAGCCAGCACTTCGGCTGCGAAACGAGCCGCCTCGGTCAGGATCGCATCGACAAGTTCCGGATCAGCCTCCTCGAACCCCCGAAAAGTGGCGATCTCCGGAAGCCCGGCCAGGTGGTTAAGCACGAACCGCATGTCGTCCAAGGGGGCTGCATAGGTCACGACACGCTCTCCATCGCGTTCCTTGCAAGCTCGCGCAGCATGAACTTCTGGATTTTGCCCGTAGACGTCTTGGGGATCGGGCCGAACACCACCAGCCTGGGCACCTTGTAGCCTGCCATCTGCTCGCGACAGAATTGGCGAATTTCGGTCTCAGTTGCCGTTACGTTCGGCTTGAGCTCGATGAAGGCGCACGGCACCTCGCCCCATTTCTGGTCCGGTTTGGCCACCACCGCCGCCGCGTCCACCGCTGGATGGCGTTGCAACACGTCCTCCACCTCGATCGAGGAAATGTTCTCGCCGCCGGAGATGATCACGTCCTTCGAACGATCCTTGATGCGCACGTATCCGTCCGGCTCGATCACCGCCAGATCGCCCGTATGCAACCAGCCTCCGGCGAAGGCCTCTTCAGTGGCGGTCGGGTTCTTCAGATAGCCGTTCATGGTGATGTTGCCGCGGAACATGATCTCACCAACGGTTTCCCCGTCCGGCGGCACCGGCTCCATCGTGGCCGGGTCCAGCACGGTCATCGCTTCCTGCATCGGGCCGGCGACGCCCTGGCGCGCGTTCAGCCGAGCGCGGTCACCCACCGGAAGCGATCGCCATCCTTCCTGCTTGGCGCACACCGCTGCGGGGCCGTAGGTTTCGGTCAGGCCGTATACATGCGTGAGCTCGAAGCCAATTCGCTCCATGCCCTCGATCGTGGAAGCGGGCGGAGCGGCGCCCGCCACGAAGCCGTTGACTTTACGCCCGACTCCCTCTCGCAATTCCGCCGGCGCATTGATCAGCAAGTTGTAGACGATCGGCGCGCCGCACATATGCGTGACCCCGTGTTCGCGGATAGCTTCGAAGATCAGCTTCGCATCCACCCGCCGCAGACAGATGTTGGCGCCGGCATTGGCCGCCATCGCCCACGGAAAGCACCAGCCGTTGCAGTGAAACATCGGCAGGGTCCAGAGATAGACCGAGTGCGCCGGCATGCCCCAGGAGACGATTTGGGACATTGCGTTCAGGTACGCCCCGCGGTGGTGCGTGACGACACCCTTCGGATTGCCCGTCGTGCCCGAGGTATAGTTCAGCGCAATCGGACCAAACTCGTCCTCGGGAAGCGACCAAGCGAAGGCAGAATCGCCTTCCCTCAAGAACGCCTCGTAATCCATTTCCCCAAGCAGCGTGCCGCCCTCGTGCATAGGGTCGTCGATGTCGATCACCAATGGCCGGCGCTCCAGCAATCCGAGCGCGCGTTTGATTACTCCGCTGAATTCGCGGTCGGTGATGATGACTTTTGCTTCGCCGTGCGTGAGCTGAAAAGCAATTGCTTCGGCATCGAGCCGGACGTTCAGCGTGTTCAGCACCGCGCCCGTCATCGGCACGCCGAAATGCGCCTCGTAGATCGCGGGAACATTGGGGGCCATGACGGCGACCGTATCGCCCGTACCCACCCCACGCCTCTGCAAAGCCGAGGCTAGGCGGCGGCAGCGGGCGTAGGTCTCCGCCCAGGTGCTGCGCCACTGGCCGTGCACGATGGCGATCCGATCGGGATAGATCGTCGCCGCCTTCGGCAAAAAGCTCAGCGGCGACAGGGGCGCATAATTTGCGAGCGTCTTGGCGAGGCCATCTCTATAGGGGCCGACGCGCTTCGTATTGGTTTCCAGTGAAGTGGCCATTGCAATTCCTCTATATTCTTGCCGGCTCCACCCCGGCTTTGCCCGCTGTCACGTTATATGGACCGACATTCTCTGCATAAGCGCGCCGATGGCGAACGTGCCTCCCGCCGCCGATCAAGCGGTGCGTTCCTTGGGGGGCGGGCCGGCGACCAGGAACGCGCCGCCGCCAACCAATGCGTTGCGGCAGCATTCCAATAAGGATTGAAGCATCATCACTGCGGTGAGACTTGGCGCAAACCCGGCGGTGAATTCGACAACCAAATAGCGTCGTTGACCGTGAGCCTTGGCCGATGGCCGTGCCGATCGCCAGTGCGTCCAAAGGACGATGCGAACCTCTCGCAGTCCCGGGGTCGGCAGGATGGCAATGGCGCCATTGACGAACTTCGTGTTGATTTCACCGGGGATGTCTTTGGGCACGAAGTTCAGAAGAAAGGAAACGAATATCAGAAGAAAGGAAACGGAAACGAAGGTATCCAACGTCCAATCAAAATCACATGCCAGCGCAAGATCGTGTTGTGTAACGCTCGATCCGGTGAGTGCATCAGGCATTTTGTCACGTCAGGCGCAGCCAGAATGCCCCCTCCTCTGACGCGGCGAGGGACATCTAGGACGCCTAACTAAGTAGATTAGGTAGGCACAAGCGCGACGTCTGAGCAAAACAGAACACTCTCGGCGATAAAGCACGAGGTTCAAAATCGAAAGGAACGAAGCACGGCAGCCGCATCATCCAAGCTCGTCGATGATGAGGAGCCTCTATCCGGCGAGCTGCCGCTGCAGCCGAAGCCGCCGCGTCGCGTTGCGGGCCAAAACGCTTTATTCTGCGACTACCGACACATCAACCGTCAAGCCAAGATATTCGCCGGGCGCACCGACAAAGGTCCCGGAAATGGGAACCGCCTGACTGATGTCGCGGGTGGCGGCGACTCGTATCAGGTTACGGCCGCCGATCGTCCCGTTTGTGGGGTCATATGAGTTCCACAAGAACGATGCAGATTCGGACATGCCTGGCAAGGATGTCCGGGCGATGTCCAGAGGATGGCGGAAACGATACATATTATACGAGATAAACCTCATAGGATGTGTTGGCGCAGCTTGCGCGCATGATATGCGCAGGCTGGTCGGCCGAAACCTGGCGCGATTGCGGAAGGCGAAGGGCCTCACTCAGGAGCGCTTCGCCGAACGGTCCGGCGCGACCCAGCAATATGTCAGCGATCTCGAACGCGGTCTGCGAAACCCCACGGTTGTCATGCTGTTCCACCTTGCGAGCGGGCTTGGCGTAAGTCCGGTTGAGC
The DNA here is from genome assembly GCA_964354425.1 of uncultured Rhodoplanes sp. GTDB lineage: Bacteria > Pseudomonadota > Alphaproteobacteria > Rhizobiales > Xanthobacteraceae > Rhodoplanes. The sequence continues at coordinate 42,723 of CAYGZV010000005.1, forward strand.
TTGTGACGCCTGACGAAGAGGCAAGGAGCGAGTCGGCGAAGGGGCCAAGGCGTAAGAAACCGTCAAGACGAAAAGCCAAGAAGAAATAGCGATAAAGCTGTCGCGGCGAGTTTCCGTAGCGCGGGGAGTCCGATGCCGGCGGCGGCAACGTTCGGTCGCCGCCATCTTCGCACATCTGAAAGGCGCGAAATCCGCGGTCAGCGCGCTCAACGAACGGCTCTCGACGCGCGGCGGAAGTACGCATATATTTACGCATGCCTGGACAGCGCCGCGGTCCCCGCCCGGTCCTTGAGACGAACCGCAGCAAGGTCGCCGCCCGGCTCGAACGAGAGGGTTGGGAACCCCGCCATGGCGGCGACCACGACGTCTATAAGCACCCCAGGCGGCCTGGCCGCATCATCGTGCCGCGACACCGGACTCTGTCGCCGGGGGTGGCGCGGGTGATCGCCAAACAGGCGGGATGGTTTGATTGAACTGGAGACCATGATGCCCCGCTACGTTGCTCTCGTGGACGGCAGGCCCGGGGCCTACGGGGTAACCGTGCCCGATTTGCCGGGGTGCACCTCTGGCGCCAGCACCACCGACGAAGCCCTGCGCCGGGCGGTTGAGGCTGTGCGGCTGTGGGCCGAGGATGCACTCGCCGACGGCGAGAAATTGCCGAAGCCGCGCTCGATCGAAAAGCTTCGCGCCGATCCCGACGTGGCGGCGGCGCTTGCCGATGGAGCCGCACTCGCGATCGTGCCGCTCATGCTCGACACCGGGCGCGCCGCGAAAGCCAATCTGTCGCTCGACGCTGGTCTCTTGGCTGCAATCGACGAGGCTGCCGCCGCGCGCGGGCTCACCCGCTCGGCGTTCCTGGCGAGCGCCGCGCGCGAGAAAATTGAGGGCGAGAGCTGACGCCCGTTATGGGCCCAGCCCTTTAAAAAGTGCGAGCGCCCCGCCATTGGCGGCGGGG
>CAYGZV010000006.1:0-42096 GCA_964354425.1 uncultured Rhodoplanes sp.
TCGGCCCGTCCGAAGACGGCGTTCTCTCCACGGCGCGGCGCGGATGCGGCCTCGGCGCGCCGGAAGGAACCTGCCGGGTCGTCAAGGCGAACTGCGACTGACGCCGCGCCCTTGCCGCCGTAGCGCGGCCCGGCAATGACGAACGCGTTTCGCGTAGTTCCGCGTAGCAGAGCGTCATCCGCCACTCAATGTATCGGGTGTGGGTTACGCGCCTCCGACGCTAACCCACCCTACGGTTTACTGATCGGTTATCCTCCCCCGCAAAGCGGGGGAGGGGGACCGTCGAAGGACGGTGGAGGGGGCCGTTCCCGCTATGAACGCGATGCGCCGACCTTTCTTCCCGCCGCCGCGCCCCCTCCACCATGCTGCGCATGGTTCCCCTCCCCCGTTTCACGGGGGAGGATAAGTTGGAGGTCAGGCACACGTAGCCCGGCTTGAGCGCAGCGAAATCCGCGATCGGCGCGAAGTCCCCGCATTTCGCTTTGCTCAATGCGGGCTACTCTGGCGGGCCTTGCTACGGCCGGTGGAAGCGGCGGAGGAGGTGGCGATCAACTTGTAGGATGGGTCGAGTGAAACGAGACCCATCCTCGCCGGTCGCTTAATGGGTTTCGCTCTTGCTCAACCCATCCTACGGGCTAACGGCTTCAGGCTGCCTCGATAAGAAGTTCCGGAGAGAGCTGGGCCCTCGCATCGAGCAATTCGATGCCAACGATGCGGCCTTCTGCGTCGTAGTCGAAGACAACATCCGGAACGACCTCGGCGCTGTCGACGATCTTCTGCTGCGACAAACGAATGTAGGCCGCATTGTCCTCGGATCGATATTTGACGGTTGGCGTCATGACGGCGTCCGTGCGTCCCTGTCGAAGAACGCAGTCAGAACACGAATCTCTTGCTCGGTTTCGACGCAAACGACGCGAAGCACACGATTCCCGACTTCCGGAACCGCACGAAATCTTCGTTCCACGCCAGCTCGCCGCGGATCACGATGCGACCATTCAGGTTCCCTCACCGCTCTCTCGATCCAGATCCGATCCAACTCACGTTCCACGATAGCGTCTTCGGCGTGCCTTGTGAACCGCAGGGGTTTGGGATCGGGCATAGGATGTCACTGCACCAATTAACCCTCACACATCCACCTTGAGCGCGGCGATGAAAGCCTCCTGCGGGATGTCGACCTTGCCGAACTGGCGCATGCGCTTCTTGCCCTCCTTCTGCTTGTCGAGGAGCTTGCGCTTGCGCGTCGCGTCGCCGCCATAGCATTTCGCGGTCACGTCCTTGCGGAAGGCGCGCACGGTCTCGCGCGCGATCACCTTGCCGCCGATCGCCGCCTGGATCGGAATCTGGAACATGTGCGGCGGGATCAGCTCCTTGAGCTTCTCCACCATGGCGCGGCCGCGGCTTTCCGCCCGCGTCTTGTGCACCAGCATCGCGAGCGCATCGACCGGCTCGGCGTTGACCAGTATCTGCATTTTCACGAGATCGGCCGGGCGGTAGTCCGTTAGGTGATAGTCGAACGAGGCATAGCCTTTCGACACCGATTTGAGCCGGTCGTAGAAATCGAACACCACCTCGTTGAGCGGCAGCTCGTATTTCACCATCGCGCGGTTGCCGACATAGGAGAGGTCGACCTGCACGCCGCGCCGGTCCTGGCACAGCTTCAGCACGCTGCCGAGATAGTCGTCGGGCGTGAGAATGGTCGCGGCGATCCACGGCTCGCGGATTTCCTTGATCTTCACGAGGTCCGGCATGTCGACCGGATTGTGGATTTCGATGTCGCGGCCGTCGGTCAGCGTCATCTTGTAGATCACCGAGGGCGCGGTCGCGATCAGGTCGAGATTGAACTCGCGCGCGAGCCGCTCCTGGATGATCTCCAGATGCAGCAGCCCGAGAAAGCCGCAGCGGAAGCCGAAGCCGAGCGCGGCGCTCGTCTCCATCTCGTAGGTGAAGCTCGCATCGTTGAGGCGCAGCTTGCCCATCGCCGCGCGCAAATCCTCGAAATCGGCGGCGTCGACCGGAAACAGGCCGCAGAACACGACGGGGATGGCGGGGCGGAAGCCGGGCAGCGCCGCCGCCGCGGGCTTGCGCTCGTCGGTGATGGTGTCGCCCACGCGGGTGTCTGCCACGTCCTTGATCGACGCGGTGATGAAGCCGATCTCGCCGGGGCCGAGCTCGGCCGCCTCCGTCAGTTTCGGGGTGAACACGCCGACGCGATCGACCTCGTAGTTGGCGCCCGTGCCCATCAGGCGGATGCGCTGGCCCTTCTTGATCGCGCCGTCGACGATGCGCACCAGCACGACCACGCCGAGATAGGCGTCGTACCAGGAATCGACCAGGAGCGCCTTAAGCGGCGCGTCGGGGTCGCCTTGGGGCGGCGGCAGGCGGGTGACGATCGCCTCCAGCACCGCGTCGATATTGAGCCCGGTCTTGGCCGAGATCTCGATCGCATGCGAGGCGTCGAGCCCGATCACGTCCTCGATCTGCTGCTTGACCTTGTCCGGCTCGGCGGCCGGCAGGTCGACCTTGTTGAGGACCGGCACGACCTCGTGATTGTTGTCGAGCGCCTGGTAGACATTGGCGAGCGTCTGCGCCTCGACCCCCTGGCTCGCATCGACCACGAGCAGCGAGCCTTCGCAGGCCGCGAGCGAGCGGTTCACCTCGTAGGCGAAATCGACATGCCCGGGCGTGTCGATCAGGTTGAGCACATAGTCCTTGCCGTCGCGCGCGCGGTAGGCGAGGCGCACGGTCTGCGCCTTGATGGTGATGCCGCGCTCGCGCTCGATGTCCATCGAGTCGAGCACCTGCTCGCGCCCAGCCATTTCGCGCTCGGAGAGGCCGCCCGTGGTCTGGATCAGGCGGTCGGCGAGCGTCGATTTGCCGTGGTCGATATGCGCAACGATCGAGAAATTGCGGATGTTTTCGATCGGATGAGTGGCCATGAGCGCGAGATAACACTTGGGCCGCGGAGCGGCAAGCAACCGTCCGCACGCGGAGAGGCTGTGCGCCTTCGTGAACATGTGACGGGACCATGACGCGGAGCGCCGCATCCGCGACCGGGCTTGGCAAAGCGCATTTCACGAGCCGGTGAATTTTCGCCGGCGATGAAACCCGCGGCCTGCAACCCCGTAGCTCGGCCCGACGACGAATGCCTCGCCCGGCTCGCTTGCGGCCGCGCGGCCGGCTTTGTCTCCGGACGTCCCGCCGCCGGCGGTGGCGCCGTCTCACGCCATTGTGCAAACAAGGAGAACTTCGATGTCCAAGCGTCTGACGCTGTTCGCCGCCGCGCTCGCCCTGATGTCGGGCACGGCGATCCTGCCCGCCGCCGCGCAGGACAAGATGAACGGCAAGGAGAAAAGCGTGACCGTCGGCGGCGCGCCGATGTATCCGTCCAAGAACATCATTCAGAACGCGGTGAATTCCAAGGATCACACGACGCTGGTCGCGGCGGTGAAGGCGGCCGGCCTCGTCGACACGCTGCAGGGGGCCGGACCGTTCACCGTGTTCGCGCCGACCAACGCCGCCTTCGGCAAGCTGCCGGCGGGCACGGTCGACAGTCTCGTGAAGCCGGAGAACAAGGGCAAGCTGACCGGCATCCTGACCTATCACGTCGTTCCGGGCCGGATGACGGCCGCCGGCCTGATGAAGGCGGTGAAGGACGGCGACGGCACGGCCAGGCTGAAGACCGTGCAGGGCGAAGAGCTCACGATCAAGCAGGCCGGCCCCGGCAAGCTCACGATCACCGACGCCAAGGGCGACACCGCTGCGGTGACGGTCGCCGACGTGCTGCAGTCGAACGGCGTCATCCACGTGATCGACACCGTGCTCCTGCCGATGTGATCGCGGCAACGCGTGCAAACGGCCGGCGGGAGCGCTCCCGCCGGCCACGCACCGTCTTGTGCGGGCAAGGTAGGTCAGCACCGGCGCCGCGCGCCGACGCGCATTCAACATGTAACGTCGGCCGATGGCGATACGAATTGATCGGGAAACGCGGATTCCACGAGGGTGTCCATGAGCGCCGATAGCATAGCGAGGGTTCGCGAGCCGCATCCGGGCGTCGCATCGAGCCGAGGATCAGGCGCGGCGATCCATCCGGCCTGGGTGCGCGTCACCCATTGGATCAATGCGCTCGCCATGGTCGTGATGATCGGCTCCGGCTGGCGCATCTACAACGCTTCGCCGCTGTTCCCCTTCGCGTTTCCCTACGAGATCACGCTCGGCCAAGGGCTCGCCGGCGCGCTGCTCTGGCATTTCGCCGCCATGTGGCTGCTCGTCGCGAACGGGATCGTCTATGTCACGCTCGGCGTCCTCAGCGGCCGCTTCCGCCGCAAGCTCTTGCCGATCCGCCCGCGCGAGGTCGCGTCCGACCTCGTTGCTGCGCTGCGCGGCCGCCTCTCGCATAAGGACCTGTCAGCCTACAATGCGGTGCAGAAGCTCCTCTATAGCGGCGTGATCGCCGCGGGCGTCGTCATCATCCTGTCCGGCATGGCGATCTGGAAGCCGGTCCAGTTCCAGGAGCTGACCGCGCTGTTCGGCGGCTACGACGCGGCGCGCTACGTCCATTTCGGCGCGATGGCGGCGATCGTCGGATTTCTCGCCGTGCACATCGCGCTCGCCCTGCTCGTTCCGAAAAGCCTGCGCGCGATGATCCGCGGAAGATGAACCGCACCTGGCGCAAACTTGGCGAGGGATGAACGAATAGGCGCAGCACCCGCTCGTCCCCGCCCGAGCGGGGACCCAGGTGATGGGACGAAGACTGGTTTCCCGCTTCCGCGGGAATGAGCGGATCGAGGATCAACCCAAGCAGACAAGCTTGAGGAGGATGACATGTCGCGCATGCGCAAGCCCATTCCCGGCGTCGATCCGAAGCTCCTGATCAGGGACGCGGCAAAGCTCATGCCTGACCCGTCGCGTCGCCTCTTCCTGCGCGGGGCTGCGAGCGTCGGCGCGCTCGCTCTGCTGACCGGCTGCGACATCGTCGACGGCGACGCGGCAGAAGACGCGCTGCGCGTCGTCTCCCGCTTCAACGACCGGGCGCAGGCCTTCATCTTCAGCCCGACCAAGCTCGCGCCGACCTATCCGGAAAGCGCCATCACGCGGCCGTTCCCGTTCAACGCCTACTATCCCGCGGACGAAGCGCCGGAGGTGGACGCGGCCGATTACGCGCTCGCGGTCGGCGGGCTCGTCGACGACAAGCAGCCCTGGACGCTCGACAGGCTCTATGCGCTCCCGCAGGAGAGGCAGATCACGCGGCATGTCTGCGTCGAGGGCTGGAGCGCGATCGGCAGCTGGACCGGCGCCCCGCTGCGCGAGTTCCTCCGCCGCGTCGGTGCGGACACGCGCGCGAAATATGTCTGGTTCCGCTGCGCCGAGGGCTACACCAACACGATCGACATGGCGACCGCGCTGCATCCGCAGACGCAGATGACCTTCAAGTTCGAAGACGACATCCTGCCGCGCGCCTACGGATTCCCGATGAAGATCCGCATGCCGACCAAGCTCGGCTTCAAGAACCCGAAATATGTGATCGCGATGGAGGTCACCAACGAGGACCGCGGCGGCTATTGGGAGAACCAGAACTACAACTGGTTCAGCGGGCTATAGCTCCGCCCGTCATTCCGGAAGCCGAACACAGTGAGGCTGCCGGAATGACTTAGCTTTGCGAGTATGGATTCCGGGCTCGCGGGCGTCGCCCGCGCCCCGGAATGACAGGGTTGCAATCCAATTCACTCCGCGGCGACGGAGTGGGCGAGCTCGAACGGGACGAGTTCCGCCGGCCGGCCGGCGCGCGCGACCACGATGTGGTTCCCCGGCACCTCGGTCCAGCCAGAATGGTCGCGGTCGAGCGGCTCGGACACGATCACCACGTCGGCACCGGCGGAGCGGTAGTACAGCGAATTGCCCGACGTGTTGGCGGCATAACGGAAGGCGTAGAGATCGCGGCCATTGGCGAGCGCCGAGGTGAAGCGCAGCGGCTCGTGCCGATCCTCCTCGTTCATCATCGCGGTGAGAACGCTGAGCGTGCGCAGCGTCGCGCCGATCGGGTCCCGATCCGCGCCCGCGCCCATCATCGCGAGAAAGACCGCCTCCGAATCGGTCGTGCCGACGCGCGAGCCGTAGAGCGCGTCGGGGATCAGCGCCTCCACCCGGCGGCGCACGCGCGGCCAGTTGCCGATCACGCCGTTATGCATGAACAGCCAGCGGCCGCAGGCGAAGGGATGGCAATTGGGCCGGTTGGTCGGGGTGCCGGTCGACGAGCGCACATGGGCGAAGAACAGATGCGACTGGATGTGGCGGCACAGATAGCGCAGATTCTCGTCCGACCAGGCCGGGCGCACTTCGCGGTAGAGGCCCGGCTCGGGATGTTCGTCATACCAGCCGAGGCCGAAACCATCGCCATTGGTGCTCGCGGTCGATTCGAGCGCCTGGATGCTCTGCGCGATCAGCGAGTGCGCCGGCGCCGTGACATAGTGCTCGAGCGCGATCGTCTGACCCCGATAGGCAATCCAGCGGCACATATCGCCTCCTTCCCGACGCGCATGATCCGCCCCCGACTCAAGAACAGAAGTATACCGGCGCGGGCCGGCGGCAAGAAACAGAAAACGCGGCCGATTCTGGCGTTGTTTGAGGCGGCGCTCAGCGCTGGCGCCAGACGAAGGCGGCGCTCACCACATAGTTCCAGACCGCGCCCATGACCGCCCCGCCCAGGCCGGCGATCCACCAGCCGGGGCCGTTGTCATAGAGCCAGCTCGCCGCGCCGACATTGGACACCGCCCCGACCGAACAGATCGCCTGGAACCACAGAAGCCCAGTCAGGAACCGCCATCCCGTGAGACGCTGATCGCGATAGGTCAGGCGATTGTTGAGCACGAAGTTCCAGGTGATGGCGACGACCGTGGCGACCGCCTGCGCCACGCTGAAGCGCAGCGCCGCCGCATCGACGGCGAGCGCCAGCGCGGCCATATGGACGGCGACCCCGGTGAGGCCGACAAAGCAGAAGAGAAGGAAGCGCAGCGACACCGCATCGTTCGTGAGCTTGGCGATCACGAGCGCGGCGAAATCGAGAATCACCCGCGTGTCGAGCTTGCTCAGCCCATGCTGGCGCGCGCGGAACACGTAGGGCAGTTCGACGACGCGGAGCTTGCCGCGCGCGGTCGCCACGATGTCGAGCAGGAGCTTGAAGCCTTGCGAGGAGAGCGACGGCGCGAGCTCTTCGACCGTCTCGCGGCGAATCATGAAGAAGCCGCTCATCGGGTCGGTCAGCTCCACGCCGAGGAAGCGGCGCGCGATGATGGACGACCAGCGGCTCGCGCGCGCCCGAGCCGGGGCGAATCCCTCCCCGCTTTGGCCGTCGATGTAGCGACTGGCGACGACGAGGTCGACATCGCCCTGGCGCAGGCGCTCGACCATCGCCATCAGCAAGGTTTCGTCGTGCTGCAGGTCGGCGTCGAGCGCCGCGACGAAGCGCGCCTGGCTCGACAGCATGCCTTCGAGCAGCGCGCCGGCAAGGCCGCGCCGGCCGATGCGCCGGATGCAGCGGACGCGGCTGTCGGCTTCGCCGATGGCGCGCGCGACGGCCGTCGTCCCGTCGGCTGAATTGTCGTCGACGAACACGACTTCCCAGTCGACGCCGGCGAGGAGCCGCTGCAGGCGCGCCACGAGAATGGGGATGTTGGCGCGTTCGTTGAGGGTCGGGACGACGATCGTGATCTCGGGCGCCGCTTTCGCGGACGCGGGGCCGAGGTCAGGACGTTCCGGCAGACTCGCGTTCGCAGCGAGCGCGACTGGCATGCTTTCCCCTCTTCCGCTCATTGCAACCGGCCGTCGTCCCGCCGACTGTTATCGCGGACAGCGCCTGCATTCAACGCGCATGTCCGCGTGTGCTTGAAGCCGATCGGCGGACGACTTGCCAGCGACGATTGCGCGGCCGCCGTCATCGCTGCAACCGGGCGATCAATCGTCGAGCCGAAGAAGCCGCCAGCGCTCGCCGCGTCCGAACGCCATGACGAAGCGAAGGGCGCCCTGCCGCTTGGCGACAAGAGCGTCGGCCGCGTCCGCCGGCACGACGATCCAGGCGGGACCGCGGATTGTGTCGAGCATTCGCAGATCCACCACGGTGATCACGCGCACCGGCAGATAGGAAAATTCGTTCAAAGCCGCCGACCCGGCCCGGTAGATGGGCGCGGGCGCGGCGCGGATGCGCTCCATCATCCGCGCGGCGTCGATTTCCGACGATCGGAACTGGGCGGCGAGCAAAGGCGCGGCGATTGCCGAATACACGGCGGCATAGGCGAGAATGCCGAGCGTTGCGACGAGGACGGCCGCGACCAGCAGCGGCCTGCGGCGGGAGAGGCTGTCGAATGCGAGCCCGCCGAGAACGCATAGCGGGGGCGCCATCGGGAAGAAATAGCGGGCGGCCTCCCCGCCGGGCCAGAACAGCAGGGCCACGGTGCAGGCAAAGGCATAGCATGCGAGCGCCGCGACCAACGAAGACGAGGCCTTCCCGCCGCCACGCGCGGCCCCGGTGAGGAAGAACAGGCTCACCAGGATCGAGGCGGGCAGCGTCTCCACGACAATGTTCGCCGCCGCGCGCAAGGGGTGCGGCAGGCTCGCAGAACCGACCCTGTCGAGCCGCATGAACATCGCCCATGTCGTCTCGTCGCCCGGCGCGTAGACATGCATGTACCACGCCGCCGCCGGGAGCGCGGAGATGACGCCCGCGAGCACCAGCCCCGGAAGCTGCACCCAGGAGCGGCTGATGACCACGAATGCGCCCACGCCGAGGAAGAAATAGCCGACCGGCTGCGGCCCTTTCAGAAGGGCTGCGAGCGCGAGGACGCCGCCGATGCCGATCCACCGCACGAGCGTCAGCCGCCCGGCGGCGTAGCCGGTCCACCAGACATGGAAAGCGAGAAAGAGAAGCACCGCGAGCGGCAGGTCCGCGGTCGTCATGACATAGGCGCGCAAGACGAGCGGACAGGCGAGAAACAAGGCGACGCCGAACAGCGCGGCGGGAACGCTCGCCACGCGCCGGAGCAGGTCGAAGATCAAGAGACAGCCGCCGAGCAGAGAGAGGATGATCGGCAGCCGCGCGGTGAATTCACTGACGCTTCCGAACGGCAGGCTGAGCGCCGCGATCACCCACGACAGCAACACCGGCCGCTCGGCAAAGCGCAGGTTGAACATGTGCGGCGTGAGCCATTGCCCATCCATGAGCGCGGTTTGCGCCAGCGTCACCGCGACCCCGTCGTCGGAATTGAATCCGCGCAGCCAGACAAGCGGCAGCACGAGCACCGCCCACACGGCGACGATGAGCAGGATCGGGTTCCAGCGTTTGGCGAGCGCGGCCCACCAGGCGATCTGCCGGTCCGCCGCCGTCGCCAGTCTGGCTTCGCTCTCGCACAGGCCTCTCACGCGGCCGGCTCCCGTGTTGACGCTTTGTGTTCAGACCTGCGTGAATCAATGACAGCGCCCATCGCGTGAGCGCAGCGCGAGGTCGCAAGTCCGAGCCAGTGGACTGGAAGGCGTGGCGGCGGTCGCGGTAGACCGCGACGGCGCCCCCTCAATGCAGACCGCGGGGGCTCAATACCGGTACTGATCCGTCTTGTAGGGTCCGTCGAGGTGCACGCCGATATAGGTCGCCTGCTTCTCCGACAGCCGCGTCAGCTTCGCGCCGATCTTGGCGAGGTGCAGCCGCGCGACCTTTTCGTCGAGGTGCTTGGGCAGCGTATAGACCTTCTTCCCGTACTTGGTCGGGTTGGTGAACAGCTCGATCTGCGCCAGCGTCTGGTTGGTGAAGGACGACGACATCACGAAGCTCGGATGCCCCATCGCGTTGCCGAGATTCACCAGCCGGCCCTCCGATAGCAGGATGATGCGCTTGCCGTCGGGGAACTCGATCTCGTCCACCTGCGGCTTGACATTGTGCCATTTGAGATTGCGCAGCCCCTGCACCTGGATCTCCGAATCGAAGTGCCCGATATTGCAGACGATGGCGCGGTCCTTCATCCGCCGCATGTGATCGACGGTGATGACGTCGACATTGCCGGTAGCGGTGACGAAAATGTCGGCGCGCGGCGACGCCTCGTCCATGGTGACGACCTCGTAGCCTTCCATCGCCGCCTGCAGCGCGCAGATCGGATCGACCTCGGCGACCAGCACGCGGCAGCCCGCCTGGCGCAATGACGCGGCCGAGCCTTTGCCGACATCGCCGAAGCCGGCCACCATCGCGACCTTGCCCGCCATCATCACGTCGGTGCCGCGGCGGATGCCGTCGACCAGGCTTTCGCGGCAGCCATAGAGATTGTCGAATTTCGACTTGGTGACGCTGTCATTGACATTGATGGCGGGGAAGAGCAGCCGCCCCTCCTTCTCCATCTGATAGAGCCGATGCACCCCCGTCGTGGTCTCCTCGGTGACGCCGCGGATGCTCTTCGCCATGGTGGCGTACCAGCCAGGCTGGCGCGCGACGCGATGCTTGATCGCGGCGAACAGCACTTCCTCTTCCTCGTTGGTCGGATGATGCAGCACCTGCGGGTTCTGCTCCGCCTGCAGGCCGAGATGGACGAGCAGCGTGGCGTCGCCGCCGTCGTCGAGGATCATGTTGGGCGCGCCGCCGTCCGCCCATTCGAAAATGCGGTGTGTGTAGTCCCAGTAATCCGTCAGCGATTCGCCCTTGACGGCGAATACCGGGGTTCCGCCCGCCGCGATCGCAGCCGCCGCGTGGTCCTGCGTGGAGTAGATGTTGCAGGAGGCCCAGCGCACATCGGCGCCGAGCGCCTTGAGCGTCTCGATCAGCACCGCGGTCTGGATCGTCATATGCAGCGAGCCGGCGATGCGCGCTCCGCGCAGCGGCTGCAGCGGCCCATACTCGTCGCGGGTCGCCATCAGGCCGGGCATTTCCGTCTCGGCGATGGCGATCTCCTTGCGGCCCCACTCGGCGAGCCCGATGTCCTTCACCGCGAAGTCCGCGCCCGCGCTGGCGCCGGACGGATGCACGGGGTGCTTGGCGGCTTTCGGCGAGGCGGTCATTGCAGGCTCCATCGTCATGGGATCGCGCCCGGGCGCGCCGGGACGGCAAGCCGCGCCTATAGCAGGGCTGCGCCAAACCTGCAATGACACATAAAGATATGTTTATGTCGTCCTGCCGCGAGGCGGGGCTTGCCCCCGCCTTAATCGTCTTCGCCGAAGCGATTGCCGATCAGTTCTTCAAGCGCGGAGATCACGCCGGCGGCGTCGGTGCCGACCGCCTCGACCCGGATGGAGGTGCCGGGCGCAGCGGCCAGCATCATCAGCCCCATGATGGAGGTTCCGCCGACGGTCTCGCCGCAGCGGGACACGCGGACCTGGGCGTCGAAGCGCTCGACCGTCTGCACGAACTTCGCGGAGGCGCGGGCGTGCAGCCCTTTCTGGTTGACGATCTGCAGGTCACGCACGATCGCTCCGGGCCGGGGCTCCGGAGCGTCCGGTTGGCAATCGGGGTCGGATTGAACCTGCTCGTTCATTTCCCGGCGAGAACCCTGCTGGCGATCGTGATGTATTTACGCCCGGATTCCTGCGCCGCCGCAACTGATTCCGCGAGCGGACATTCGGCCCGGATCTTGGCGAGCTTTACCAGCATCGGCAGATTGATGCCGGCCAGAACCTCGACATTGGGCCGGCTCATCACCGAGATCGCGAGATTGGACGGCGTGCCGCCGAACATGTCGGTGAGGATTGCGACGCCGTCGCCGGTGTCCACCCGCTGCACCGCCTCGATGATGTCTTTGCGGCTTTGTTCGACATTGTCGGTCGGCTGGATCGTCACGGTTTCGATTTGGCTCTGCGGGCCGACCACGTGCTCCAGTGCGGATCGAAACTCGACGGCAAGACGCCCGTGAGTGACGAGAACAAGCCCGATCATGGGAACTCCCCGCGGCGCATCTGCTGCACCGCACCCAAGCACCATCATGACAGCCTGCTTGCCAAGCGCAAGAGGCTCTGTGGGCGCTGAACGGACGTGGTGCGGCGCGTCGGAACGGAGCCGGTCTCGCGGCAGGCGCGGCTCGCCGGCGGACCAGGCGGCGCGCCTCTCGCCAAACGGATCAGGCCGGCGTCGCCTGCGGTCGGCCGCCAAGCGCGTTCGTTCCAATGTCGTCGTTTCGTCTGGAACGGGCACACCATGGGATTTCACTGCGAATGCTAGGAAATCCGGCCGAATTCTGTTCGGGCGCGGCAAACCCGCGGGACGGCAACGCATTTACCGGCCCCCCCGCTCGGTTTCGAGCGCCGCCGCGACAATCGGTAGCGGATCGACTCCCGCCGGCACGGACAGGCGCGGAAGCGTAATCCCTTCAATGACCGTCGTGCTGTCGGAGCCCTCCGGCATGCGTTGCGCTTGCGGATCGGCGAGATCGCAGACCAGGGTCACCACCGCCATCGGCTCAAACGCCACGCGGCGAATGCCAAGACCGCGCACCTCGAGCAGACCGGCGAGTTCCGGCGCCGGCCGGGCGATCAGGCGCCCGTGCGCGGCCGCGAGCGCGACCCGGTCATCGGCGACCAGGCGGGCGAAACGGAAGAGCCCGGTCTTGGCCGCGGCGAGGGTCTGCAACACGAGATGCGACTTGCCGGCCCCCGCCGGTCCGCGCATGAGGATCGCACGCGGACCGACCAGAACGACGGAGCCGTGGACCGTCGGCGCCATCCTGGTCACATTGCCGGCAATCGAACGACAAAGCGGGCGCCCAGCACCGCCGGCTCTTCGCCGTCGAACTGAGCCTCGACCCGGTTCTCCGCCCAGATGCGACCGCCATGCGCCTCGACGATCTGCTTGGAGATCGACAGGCCGAGGCCGGAATTCTGTCCGAAGCCCTGCTCGGGCCGATCGGTGTAGAACCGGTCGAACACCTTTTCGACCGCATCGGGCCGCATGCCGGGTCCGTCGTCGTCGACCACGATTTCGAGTTCGTCCTTGAGCCGCCGGCAGGTGACGCGCACGCCCCCGCCGGGCGGCGAGAAGGAACGCGCATTGTCGATGAGATTGTGGACCACCTGCCCCAGGCGCGAGTCGTGTCCGGTCACGAGAAAATGGCGCGGCCCGCCGCCTTCGAAGCCGAGCGTCACGCCGACATTGTTCTTCTTGACCTCGTTGGCGATCGCCACCACGGTCGTCAGCAGCCGGCGCAGATCGATCGGCGTGGAGTCCTGCCGCTGCAGCTCGGCGTCCAGCCGGCTCGCGTCGGAAATGTCGGAGATCAGCCGGTCGAGGCGCTTGACGTCGTGCTCGATCACCGCGAGCAGGCGCGCCTGGCTTTCGCCCGACTTGGCGCGGGGCAGCGTTTCCACCGCCGAGCGCAGCGAGGTGAGCGGGTTTTTCAGTTCGTGGGCGACGTCGGCGGCGAAGCTCTCGATCGCTTCGATGCGCCGGTAGAGCGCGCTGGTCATGTCGCGCAGCGCGCCCGAGAGATGGCCGATCTCGTCGCGCCGCGCGGTGAAGTCGGGAATTTCCTCCCGCGCCTTGATCCGCCGGTGCACCCGCTCGGCGCCGTCGGCGAGCCGGCGCACGGGCCCGGCGATCGTGCCGGCGAGCAGCAGCGACAAGACGGTCATGATGCCGGCGGCGACCAGGAACACCTTGACGATGGCGAGCCGCTCGGCCTCGACGATCTCGTCGATGTCTCCGCCCCGCGTCGACAGCAGCAGCGCACCGCGCACCACCCGCGAGCGCTGGATCGGAACCGCGACCGACACGACGACATTGCCGCGATCGTCGATGCGCACCACGCTCGCTTTGTGGCCCTCCAGCGCCTGGGCGATCTCCGGATAGGCCTTGCCGCTTTCCTCCGGACCGATCTCGCGATAGCGAGGCAGGTCGCCGCGACTGAGCCAGCGGCGCACCGCGATGAATGTGCGCTCGACGAGGCCGGGCTTCTCCACCGTCGGCGGCGGCAGATCGAAGCGCAGCACGTCGCCCCGCCCGATGAAATTGCGGCTGTCCATGAACAGCACGCCCTCGCGGTCATAGATGCGCGCACGCGTGTTGATGGGCGTGACCAGCCGGCGCAGCAGCGGGGCCACCTGCTCGGGATTGAGCGGAAACTCATTGCCGAACAGCACGTCGTCGGACGGGTCGTAGCTGTCGCCGGCTTGCAGCTCCAGCAGGCGCTGCGGATCGATCGCGATGGTGTCGATGTCGACCGTCGCGGAGGAGGCGATCGCCCCGGAAATGATCTCGCCCTGCACGAGCAGGCTGTGCACGCGGGCGTCGATCAGCCCGGCGCGGAACTGGGTGAGATAGAGGATGCCGACGACCAGAGCGAGCAGGCCGGCGACGTTGAGGAACACGATGCGGCGCGTGAGGCTCGAAAACGTGGCCGTGATGAAAACCTGCCAGACCGGGAGCAGGAGGCGCGCGAGCTTGTCGAGCCGGAGCGCCTTGACGGCCGGCGTGGCGGCGGCGGCGGCCCGTTCGGCCGCTCGGCCGGTCGCTTTGGCCGCGCGCACGGAGCGTGCGGCTGTCTTGCGCAGGATGGGTTGGGCCGCAAGCCAATTCGCCCGCGCCGCGCGAACCAGCGCCCGGCGCGCCCGCGCCGCCCTGAGCCACGCTTCCGATCGGATGCGGCCCAACCGGACGGTCCAGGCTTTGGCGCGCAGGTCGGGCGAACGTAGCCAATTCCGGGCCGCGCGGAGCGTGACCTGGGTGGCGCGCCAGCTTCGCCTCAGGCGGCGGCGGCTCAGCGCGAATGCGCGCCGGGCCCGGGCGGGCGGCGGACTTTGCGTCGGACTGAACTCAGTCCCCTGAGTCTCGGCGGTACGATCGAGCACGGTTACTGCGTCTCGCCGGTTGATGCGCCGCGGTGAGGCCGCCGGATATCTCCGCAATCAGCGCTCGCCGCATGTCCCGACGGCGGGCGACGCCTCATTCCTTGAAGCGGTAGCCGACACCGTACAGGGTTTCGATCATGTCGAAATCGTCGTCGGTCTGCTTGAACTTCTTGCGCAGGCGCTTGATGTGGCTGTCGATGGTGCGGTCATCGACATAGACCTGGTCGTCATAGGCCGCATCCATCAGGGCGTTCCGGCTCTTCACCACGCCCGGGCGCTGGGCCAGCGCCTGCAGGATGAGGAACTCGGTCACCGTGAGCGTGACCGGCTCGCCCTTCCAGGTGCAGGTATGGCGCTCGGGATCCATGCGGAGCAGCCCGCGTTCGAGCACCTTGGCCGAGTCGGTCTCCTTGGGCGGGCTGCCGTCCTTGGGCGTCACGCGGCGCAGGACCGCCTTCACGCGTTCGACCAGAAGCCGCTGGGAGAATGGTTTGCGGATGAAGTCGTCGGCGCCCATTTTCAGGCCGAACAACTCGTCGATCTCTTCGTCCTTGGAGGTGAGAAAGATCACCGGAACGTCCGACTTCTGCCGCAGCCGGCGCAGCGTCTCCATCCCGTCCATGCGCGGCATCTTGATGTCGAGAATGGCCAGATCCGGCATGCTCGTCTTGAAGCCGTCGAGCGCGGACGCGCCATCGGTGTAGGTCTGAATGCGGTAACCTTCCGCTTCGAGGGCGATCGAAATAGAGGTAAGGATGTTACGATCGTCGTCGACGAGGGCAATGGTGGGCATTGGGCCTTTCCCGTGACGGTCGAATTCAGGGCCTTGAAAGCCCGCAAAGCTGGGCCGAAATGTGACCTTGGGTCACGCCGTGCATTGGCCCACCGACGTCAAGTGGTGAACAAGTCTACTGATTCACGATTGATTTAGCCACCCCATTGATGCGCGAGCGCCTTATTGATGCCTGCGATGGATTGAAAAGGAGGATTCCCGATGCCCGAGGCGCAGCGCCCTCTGCCGGGTTCCATGCCCGGCCGGATCCCGGAAAACGCCCGGCCCCCGCAGGACTTCGACCCGGTGGGCGTCGCCAAGCGGCTGCTCCGCACAACCCGCGCGGGCACCCTTGCGACGCTGGACCGCCATACCGGCTATCCCTTCGCCTCGCTTGTAAATGTGGCGACCGACCTGGACGCCTCGCCGATCATCCTCGTCTCGCGCCTGTCCACCCACACGGCCAATCTCGAACGCGACGGCCGCGCGTCCGTCCTGCTCGCCGCGAGCGGCAAGGGCGACCCGCTCGCCCATCCGCGGCTCACCGTGCTCGGCGAATTCGTCCGCCGCGACGACGATCCGCGCCTGCCCCGCCGGTTTCTCGCCCGGCACCCGAAATCCGAGCTCTATGCCGGCTTCGCCGATTTCTCCTTCTGGCGCATGACCGTCGTCTCGGCGCATCTCAATGGCGGCTTTGCGCGCGCCGCCGATCTCGCCGCCCAGGACGTTCTTGCCCCGCTCGCCGGCGCGGACGCGCTTATCGCGGCGGAGGAGAGCGCGGTCGAGCACATGAACGCCGACCACGCCGAGGCGGTCGGGCTCTACGCGACCAGGCTCCTCGGCGCCGCCAGTGGAGCGTGGCGCGTCACCGGCCTCGATCCGGAAGGGCTCGACCTTGCGCTCGGCGACGCGACCCTGCGACTTGCCTTTCCCTACCGCGTCACGGATGCCCCCGGCTTGCGATCCATCCTGAAGGACCTTGCCGAACGCGCGCGCGACGCCGGCCAAGCCGGCCAAGACTGACCCGGGGCTGACAATCCCCGCGGGCATCGCGCGTCCGCGCCCCCGCACGATCACACGACACGCCCGCGGCGACGCCAAGTCGGTCCGTCAGCCTGTGAGGCGCGCTCGCTGCGGACAAACGCGCCCGACCGGCAACACGATCGGTTAAAGGGCGAACATAGGTGAAACTTAACCGCTTCTTTACCGTGCTTCGCCGAAAGTCGGAGCGGGCCGGGGGGTCTTGCCTCGAATCATCGGCGCGCGGCATTGATCGCCGGGCGCAATGGTCGGTGGGCTCCGGTTCGGCAGTCCACTCCGTGCCAGGAAGGCGAAATGAGCGGGGCGCGCGCGCATGTACATGGGGGGCCCCGCGAGGTGCGGGATACCGACCCTGCCGCCGCCCGCCGCAGCGGCGCTGGATTCCGAAACTGGGTGCGGTCCGTCGTTCCCGACGTCCTTGCAATCGAGCCCGCCGAGCTTGATCCAAGCCGCCCCGGCGACGATGTCGCGCCGGCCGGCCCGCCGGGCCTAGCCTACTCCCTGCAGGCGTTGTCTGCGCCCGCGACCGGGGAGCGCTTCGCCCAGCCTGATCGCGACCTTGCCGCCCTGTGCCGGCGCTTGGACGACGTGACGCGCCAGCTCGGGCGACTGGTCGTGCATGATCCAGCCGACCCGTCTGCGGCCGAGACGCCCGACCTGACCGGCCTTGAAAAGCAGCTGAAATTCCTCACCACGCAGCTCGAAATCCTGCGCTCGCCCTGCCGGGCCGACGAACTGGTCGCCGAACTGCGCGATCAGCTCGGGAGCATCGCGCGAACCGTCGACAATCTCGTGCCGCGCAGCGCCTTCCAGTCGCTCGCCGACGAGGTGCGCGCGCTCGGCGCGCGCGTCATTGTGGACCACGGCGCCGCGGCCGACGCTCCCGCTGTCGCCGCGATCGAACGCGGGCTCGCCGAGCTCCGCGAAGCCGCGAACTGGCTCGCGCCCGCGGAGCTCGACCGGGCTGTCCAGACGCTGTCGCGCAAGATCGATCAGATCGGCGATCTCGGCCCCGATCCGTTGATCTTCCGCCAGCTCGACAACGCCATCGATGCGCTGCGCGGCATAGTGAACCAGATCGCCTCGGGCGATGCGCTCGCCGCGCTCCTCAAGGAAGTCCGCGCACTCGCGGAAAAGATCGATCAGTCGACGACGCCGGCCCCGCCCGACTCGGCCGCTCTGATCGAGGCGCTGGCGCAGAAGCTCGATCGGTTCGACCTGCTGGCCGACGGCGAAGCGGCGCTCGAGCCGATCAAGCGGCATATCGGTCAGCTCGGAGAAAAGATCGATCGCCTGCAACCGCCGAACGACCAGGCAGCGTTCGGTCCGATCGAGCAGCGCCTCAGCCATCTCGCCGACCTGATCGAGCAAATGAACAGGCCGGGCGGGCAATGGCCGCCGCTGGCGCCGCTCGAGGATCGCCTCCGAAGCCTGGCCCAGAAGCTCGATCGGCTCGAAGAACACCCGCGTAAACGCGACGATGCCGCCGGGGTCGCGAGCGAGCCCGACCTGCGGGGAGAACCACCACGCACGCCGGCGCCCGCGCTGGCGCAGACGGAGCAGACGTCCGCCGGGACCGCGGCCTTGGCTACAGGCGTTGCGCCAGCGGCCGAGGGCGCGCCCGGAACCGCGCCCCTTCCGTCCATCAGCGCGCAGACGAGCGTTCCTCCCGACGCCCCGATCGAGCCTGGGTCCGGACCCCCGCGCAGCCGCGGCGGACGCGGCGCAGCCGGCCGCAAGGCCGCAGCAAAGCCTTCCGCGCGCGACGCGACAGCGTCCGATCGCCCGGGCCTGGCGTCGGTCCGGCCGAACTTCATCGTCGCTGCGCGCCGCGCCGCCCAGGCCGCGAGCGAACAGCAACACCCGCCCGCCATTGTTGCAGAAGTTTTGGGGGAGGCCGGCCCCGGAGCGGCGAGCGCCCAGCTCACCGATCGCGTCAAGTCGATGTTCGTCTCGACGAGCCTGATCCTGGTCGGCCTCGGCGCCGCCGGGATTGCGCTTTCGTCCGCCGATCTCCTCGGCACGGGTCGCGAACGCCTGGCCGACCGTTTGCGGCCGCCCGCGCTCGCCCAGACCGTAACCCCGGCCGCGTCGCCCCCGTCTCCGACCGAGACCGCGTCGGCGCCCGCCGCCCCGCCCGATTCCCTTGCCGCCGTCGCCCAGCTTCCGGAGCCCCGCTCCGCCGAGCCGGACGACCAGGCGACCAGACTCGCGACCACGCTCGCGTCGTCCGACCCAGCGGCGGCATCCCAGCAGCCTGCACCGCCCTCCGAGGGCGGCTCGCCGCAGGCCGCTGGGGAGGAAGCCACCGGCTCGGTCGGAACCCAGCGAAACAGCGCGAAACCTGCCGCGCAGCCCCCGGCCAGGCCTGCGCCCGACCCGAACCGACCCTGGCTGGACGAGCCGCTTCCGCCGGCAATCGCGACCAGGCCGCTGCTCGCCGGGATCGCCGAGCGCAACCCCGCCGCCGCCTATGAAATCGCGCTGCGCTATGCCGAGGGGCGGGGCGTGACCATCGACATCGCCGCGGCCGCAAGCTGGTTTTCCCGGGCGGCGGAAGGCGGGCTTGCGCTCGCCCAGTTCCGGCTGGGCAGCCTGTACGAGAAGGGGACCGGCGTCCGAAAGGACCTGGCGGAGGCGCGCAGGCTCTATCTCGCGGCAGCCGCCCAGGGCAACGCGACCGCCATGCACAATGTCGCGGTCCTGTGCGCCGAAGGGGCCGACGCGAAACCCGATCACGCGGCGGCCGTCGAGTGGTTCCGAAAAGCCGCGGAACACGGCGTGGTGGACAGCCAGTACAACCTCGCCATCCTCCATGCCCGCGGCGTCGGAACCGAGCGCAATTTCGCCGAAGCCCTCAAATGGTTTTCGATCGCCGCCGCGAAAGGCGACAAGGACGCGGGCCAGAAGCGCGACGACATCGCCGCGCGCCTCGATCCGCAGACGCAAGCCGGAGCGCGCCGGGCCGCCAGCGCCTTTGTCGCAAAGCCGCAGCCCGAACAAGCGATCACGGTGCAAGCCCCGCCGGGCGGATGGGACGACGAGGGCGGCTCCCCGAAGCCCCGCGCGGAAGGCCAGGGTCAGCGGTAGGCGCGCCGGGGCGCGCCGATCGCGGCGGGTTCGATCCGGCCGATCGACGTTTCTGCTCCCGCACGACTTCGGCCAGGATCGGGATGAATCCGCTTGAGTTTGTTGCTCAAGCCTGTACGGCTTCGACCGATCGCGGCATCAGGTACTAAAGCAGGATGAATTGACGTGGAATCGACCAATCTCCCGCGTCATCGCCCGCGCAAGCGGGCGATCCAGTAAACAGGACGCTTTCGGTGATTACTGGATGCCCCGCCTGCGCGGGGCATGACCACTGAGGGTCGGACGATCCCAGGCGACATCATCACGCTTTAGCTTCGCAGCTCCTTTGCGGCGCGCGTCGACGAAAGCGCGCCGGCGGAAGACGCGCCTTGGAAATCTATCTTCCGATCGCCGACCTCCCGGTCAATGTTTTTGTCGTTTTCGCGATGGGCCTCGCGGTCGGCTTCATTTCCGGGATGTTCGGGATCGGCGGCGGCTTCCTGATGACCCCGCTGCTGATCTTCATCGGCGTATCGCCGGCGGTCGCCGTCGCCACCGTATCGAGCCATATCGCGGCCTCGTCGTTCTCGGGCGCTTTGTTGTATTGGCGACGCCGCGCGCTCGACCTCGCACTTGCCTTCATGCTCCTCGTCGGCGGACTGATCGGCACCGGCTTGGGCGTGTGGCTGTTCACCCAGTTGCGCGCGATCGGCCAGCTCGATCTTGTGATCGCCCTGTCCTACGTGATCCTGCTCAGCTCGGTCGGCGGGGCGATGATCCTGGAAAGCGTCCGCGCCATCATCCGTCTGCAGAAAGGCGAGCGGGACGGCGCGCGCCGTCCCGGCAGCCACACCTGGCTGCATGGGCTCCCCATCAAAGTGCGGTTCAAGCAGTCGCGCCTCTATATCTCCGTCATTCCGGTGTGGTTGATCGGCGGGCTCATGGGGTTTCTCGGCGCCGTCATGGGCATCGGCGGCGGCTTCATCCTCGTGCCGCTGCTGATCTATCTCGTGCGCGTCCCGACCAATGTGGTGATCGGGACCTCGATGGTGCTCACCCTCGTGACGATGGCGACTGCAACCGTGCTGCATGCGGCGACGAACCATCTGGTCGATGCGGTGCTCGCCTTGATCCTGATGGTCGGCGGGGTGATCGGGGCTCAGTTCGGCGCTCAGTCGGGACAGAAGATGCGCTCGGAGCGGCTGCGCCTCCTGCTCGGGCTCCTGGTCTTCTTGGTCGGCCTGCGGTTCGCGATCAATCTCTTCCTGCCGCCCGGCGAGGTGTATTCGTTCCGTCTCTTGGCGGGTGAGCGATGAGGCGCGCCGTCTCCTTCGCCGCGCTGCTCCTGCTCGTGGCGGCGAGCCTATCCGCCGCCATGGCCAATGAGCGGCTCGTCGTCTCGCTGTCGACGCAGCGCGTGCTGATCAATTCGGTTTTCTCCGGCGCCGAGCTCGTCCTGTTCGGCGCGATCGAGCGTGACGGAACCGCGCCCGAGCGGCGGTTCGGCTATGACATCACCGCGATCATCTCCGGCCCGCGGCAGAGCCTGCTCACGCTGCGCAAGGAGCAGGTGGCCGGCATCTGGGTCAATGTCGAGTCGCGCACCTTCGTCAATGTGCCGTCCTATCTCGCCATCTTTTCCAACCGCCCGTTCGATCAGATCACCAATCCGGAGGCGCTGCGCCGTCTGCAGATCGGCTTCGACAACACGATCCTGCGCCAGCAGATCGGTCCGGACGTAGCCGATGTCGTGCGCGAGGACGCCTTCCGCCAGGCGTTTCTGCGCCTGAAGGTGGAGCGGCGGCTTTATCTGGAATCGGCGCGGGAAGTGACCTTCCTCGCGCCGACGTTGTTCCGCGCCTCGGTTCCGCTGCCGGCCGAGGCGCCGGTCGGCAGCTATTCGGTCGACGTCATGCTGTTCGCGGACGGCGCCCTGATCACCCGCACCACGTCGGCTTTCGAAATCCTGAAAGTCGGCTTCGAGCGGTTCGTGGTGACCGCAGCGCGCGAATACGGGCTTCTCTACGGGATTTTCACCGCCATGATGGCGCTTTCGACCGGCTGGTTCGCGTCGATCGTATTCCGGCGGGATTGACGGACGGACCGGCGGCCGGGGCTGCGGTTCACCGGGGCAGGCAACGGCTCGCGGGCAGCGCGTAGATGCTCCGGTCGCCGATCAGATGCGCGGTGAAGGAGAGCGCGCGGAACACCTTCGCAAATGCGCGATCGCGCACGTTCAAGCCGCCCGCATAGGCGCCGAAGGCCGGCAGGATCAGCCGGCGCTCGTTCGCAGCGAAACATCGCCGTATCAGCGTGCGCCCGCGCTGGCTCACCCGCGCCGAAGGATGCAGGTGCCCGGCGATTTCGCCGCTGCGCCGCTCCGCGCTTGGCTCGTGGCGGAACTGCAGCCTGCCGCAGGCGACCGACTGCGCGAATTCCCCGCCGACGCCGCGGGCGGGATCGGGGTCATGGTTGCCCGCGACCCACACCCAATCGCGCCCATGCTGCAGCGAGATGAGCGCGGCGCGGTCCTCGTCGCCGAGACGCGACGCCCCGCCCCGGTCGTGGAAGCTGTCGCCGAGGGCGACGACAATGCGCGGATTGTAGAAGGCGATCACCCAGGCCAGCCGTTCGAGCGTCGTCGCTGTGTCGTAGGGCGGCAGCAGCAGGCCGTGCACCGCATAGGCCGAGCCTTTCTCGAGATGGAGGTCGGCTATGACCAGCAATCCCTCGTCCGGCCAGTAGAGCGCGCCGGACAGATCGGCGAGCAGGTCGATTCCGTCGATGGCGATCGTGCTGTCCTGGCGCTTGTGCGGCTTTGCGCTCGCTTCCGCGACAAGCGAGGGTGGCTCGCATGCGCAAGCAAGCGACACGGCCGCCGACGGCTGCGCTCTCGCCTCCATCAGCAGCGCCCCTCGACCGGTTCTACGGCCCGGACTTGAACATGGCGGCGCCGATGGACAGAGGCGGCGAATGCGCCGCCGTCACCGCATCGCCTCGCGCACCAACTCCTCCTGCGCCTCTGCAAGCAGCGCATCGGACGCCTCCCCCTCAATGGACTCCCGGCCGATCTCCAGCATGACCGGAACGGCCAGCGGGGATACGCGCGCGAGAGCAACATGGATGATTCGACCTCGGACACGCGAGAGCAGCAAGCCGAGCCGGCGGATGTCAAGCAGGCCGGCGGCGGCCTCCGCCCGGGCGGCGCGCAACAAGACGTGATCGGGCTGATGGCGGCGCAGCACGTCATAGAGAAGATCGGTCGACACCGTCATCTGTCGCCTCGTCTTTTCTTCGCCGGCCGTGCGGCGCTCGATCAGGCCGGCGATGATCGCGCATTGCCGGAATGTCCGCTTCATCAGCGCCGATTCGGCGAGCCAGGCTTCGAGATCGTCCCCCAGCATGTCCTCGTCGAACAAGGCGGCGAGAGACAGCGCGCCGTCGGCGACGGCGCGCGAAAGATCGCGCAGGCCCCACACGGCGAGCGCATATTCGTTGGCGACGAAGCCGAGCGGCCGCAGTCCGGCGCGCTCCAGCCGCCTTGTCAGGAGCATGCCGAGGGTCTGGTGGGCGAGCCGCCCCTCGAACGGATAGCAGACGAGATAGTGCTTGTCGGCGCGCGGGAATGTCTCGACGAGGAGTTCGCCCGCCTGCGGCACGCGCGATCGCGCGCGTTGCAGGTCGAGCCATTCGCGCACCTGGTCCGGGAGCTTCGCCCAGGCCTTCGGCTCGGCCAAAAGCCTGCGCACGCGCTCCGCGAGATAGGTCGACAGCGGGAACTTGCCGCCGGCATAGGCCGGCACTTTGGGGTCTTCGGCCGCGGCGCGCGAGACATAGGCCGCGTCCTCGGTCAGCGCCTCGTAGCGCAAGACCTCGCCGGCGAAGACGAACGTATCGCCCGGGGCGAGCGTCTCGATGAAATATTCCTCGACCTCGCCGAGCACGCGTCCGCCGCGCCCGACCGGCCCTGCGGGACCCTTCCCGCCTGCGCGCGAGGGCACGAGCCGCACCTTGATCATCGCCTC
This sequence comes from uncultured Rhodoplanes sp., assembly GCA_964354425.1. GTDB lineage: Bacteria > Pseudomonadota > Alphaproteobacteria > Rhizobiales > Xanthobacteraceae > Rhodoplanes. Next base: position 23,707 of record CAYGZV010000006.1, read on the forward strand.
TTCGACGATGGTCCCGACATTGAGCCGGTAGCGCTGGGCGACGCGCGGATGGGTGATGCGCCAGCGTCCGTCCTTGCCTTGCCTGATCTTGGCGAAGCGCTCATACGCTTTCAGCGCATAACCGCCGGTCGCGACAAAGTCGACCACCGCGTCGAAGTCGGCGCGCGAAAGCCCGGCATAGGACGCGGCCGATCGCACCTCGGCATAGAGATCGTCGGAACAAAAGGGCGCGCCGCAAGCGGCCCCGAGCACGTGCTGGGCAAGCACGTCGAGCGCGCCGGTGCGCAGCGGCGGCGTGTCCTGCGCGTTCTCCGCGACCGCATCGATGCCGGCGCGGCATTCCAGGACCTCGAAGCGGTTGGCCGGCACCAGCACGGCGTGCGAGGGCTCGTCGAGCCGATGGTTGGCGCGGCCGATGCGCTGGGTCAGGCGCGACGCGCCCTTCGGCGCGCCGACATTGACGACGAGATCGACATCGCCCCAGTCGATGCCGAGATCGAGCGAGGAGGTGCAGACGACGGCGCGCAGGCGTCCCTGCGCCATCGCCGCCTCCACCTTGCGGCGCTGGGCGACGTCGAGCGAGCCGTGATGCAGGGCGATCGCAAGCCCATCGTCGTTGATGCGCCACAGCTCCTGGAACAGCAGCTCCGCCTGGCTGCGCGTATTGACGAAAACGAGCGTCGTGCGGTGGCGCTTGATCAGCGCGTAGATTTCGCCGAGCGCATGCCGCGCCGAGTGTCCCGCCCAGGGCAGATGCTCGGCGGTGTCGAGCATGACGACGACCGGCGCAGCCCCCGCATCCGCCGTGATCAGTTCGGCATGTGCGCGTCCGCCGGCCGGCTGCGGCACGAGATAGCGCCGCAATTCGTCCGGCGCCGCCACCGTGGCGGACAAGCCGATCGTGGTGAGTTCCGGAGCGATGCGGAACAGGCTGGCGAGCCCGAGCGCGAGCAGGTCGCCGCGCTTCGAGGTGACGAGCGCGTGCAGCTCGTCGAGCACGAGGCGGCGCAGCCCGCCGAACAGAAACGGCGCGTCGGCGCTCGCCAGCAGCAGCGCGAGCTGCTCGGGCGTCGTCAGCAGAATGTCGGGCGGATACCGCCGCTGCCGGCCGCGCTTGCTCGCGGGCGTGTCGCCGGTGCGCGTCTCGATGCGGACGGCTAAGCCCATCTCGGCGACCGGCCGTTCCAGATTGCGCGCGATGTCGACCGCGAGCGCCTTCAGCGGCGAAATGTAGAGCGTGTGGAGGCCGCGGGTCAGCGAGCGCGAAGCGGCGCCGGAGCTCCTTTTGGCTGCGTTGACGACGCTGTTGCCTCCCCCCTTGAGGGGGAGGTCGCCGATCACTGACGCAGTCTGGGATCGGCGGGAGGGGGGTGAGTATCCCGCCAGCTCGACCAATGTCGGCAGAAACCCCGCGAGCGTCTTGCCGGCGCCGGTCGGCGCGATCAGCAGCGCCGAGCGGCCGGCCTGCGCCGCGGCGAGCAGCTCGATCTGATGCCGGCGCGGCGTCCACCCGCGCGCGGCGAACCAGCGCGCGAACGCCTCGGGCAACAGGGTTTCGGCGCGGTGGGTTTTCGACACGGCGGGAGTTTAGGACCAAATAAGACGAGATCGAGGGAGCCCCGCAGAAAGTCAAAGATCCCGGCCTGCGCCGCGTTCACGCGCGGCGGCGGCGACGCGCCGCAAAGATCGAGCGGCCGCGTCCCAGCCGAGCGGAGCGCACGCAGGCCTCGCAATGGCGTCGTAAGGGCCTATCTCACATCCATGCGTCCGGAAGAACTGCTCACGCCGACCCGCGGCGGGCTGTGCTGCCCCGCGGCCGGGTTTCATATCGACCCGCTGCGCCCGGTCGACAAGGCGCTGATCACCCATGCGCATTCCGATCACGCGCGCGCGGGGCACCGCCATGTGCTGGCGACGCAAGAGACGCTCGACCTGATGCGGCTGCGCTACGGCGATGCGTTCGCCGGCTCCACCCAGGCGATCGGCTATGGCGAGATCGTGCGCTTCGGCGAGGTCGCGGCGACCTTCCATCCCGCCGGACACGTGCTCGGCTCGGCGCAAGTCCTGGTCGAGCGCGCGGGACTGCGCATCGTCGCCTCCGGCGACTACAAGGATCAGCCCGACCCGACCTGCGCGCCGTTCGCGCCGGTGGCGTGCGACGTGTTCATCACCGAGGCGACGTTCGGGCTGCCCGTGTTCCGGCACGGCGATCCCGCCGGCGAGATCGCCAAGCTCCTGCGCTCGCTCGCGCTGTTTCCCGAGCGCGCGCATCTCGTCGGCGTGTATGCGCTCGGCAAGGCGCAGCGGCTGATCGCGCTTCTGCGCGGCGCGGGCTACGACAAGCCGGTCTACCTGCATGGCGCGATCGAGACGATCACGCGCTACTATGCAACGCGGTTCGACCTTGGCGACGTGCGGCTCGTTCGCGACGCGAAGAGGGGGGAGCTTGCGGGCGCGATCACGCTCTGTCCGCCCTCGGCGTTGAACGACCTGTGGACGCGCCGGTTCCCCGACCCGATCGCCTGCTTCGCCTCGGGCTGGATGCGGGTGCGGGCGCGCGCCCGCCAGCGCGGGGTCGAGCTGCCGCTGGTCATCTCCGATCATTGCGACTGGGACGGGCTCACGCGGGTGATCCCCGCGACGGGCGCAGCCGAGGTGTGGGTGACGCACGGCGCGGAAGAGGCGCTGGTGCACTGGTGCGAGACGCAAGGTCTGCGCGCCCGCCCGCTGCATCTCGTCGGCTACGGAGAGGAGGAGGAAACCTCGACCGTCATTCCGGGCGAGGTCGAAGGCCGAGACCCGGAATCCATCATCACGAATGGCGCGGCCATTCGTGATGCAGGGTTGATGGATTCCGGCTCGCACTCGCTACGCTCGCTTGGCCGGAATGACGGCAATGACGGCTCGGAATCCGGCGGCGGTGCGGCATGAACCGCTTCGCCGAACTGCTCGACCGCCTTGCCTATGAGCACGGCCGCAACGCCAAGCTGCGACTGATGACGGAATTCTTCCGCACGACGCCCGATCCCGAACGCGGCTATGCGCTCGCGGCGCTCACCGGCGCCCTGTCCTTTGCGCACGCCAAGCCCGGCCTGATCCGCACGCTGATCGCCGAACGCTCCGACCCGGTGCTGTTCGCCATGTCCTACGACTATGTCGGCGACCTCTCCGAGACGGTCGCGCTGCTGTGGCCCGTGAAAGCCCCGTCTCAACCTGGATTCCATCCTCCCCCGCGCGGTTCGCGGGGGAGGGGGACCGCCCATGGGGCGGTGGAGGGGGCAAATGATGTTCGCCCCGAGAGCGCCCCCTCCACCGTGCTGCGCACGGTTCCCCTCCCCCGTTTCACGGGGGAGGATGAGGCCGAGCGGCGCTTCCTTAACGAGAATGCGGATGCCGATCAGACTGCGAATGCTGCGCGGTCCGACCCTCCCCTTTCAGGGGAGGGTGATGCGGCGCACGCGCGATGCGAGCAGGAGGGGGCTCAGAGCGCGACGCTTTCCGACGTCAGCGCCCCCTCACCCGACCTCGCTGACGCTCGGACCACCTCTCCCCGCTGGGGAGAGGTCGAGGAAACGCCCTCCCTTACGGAGGTGGTCACGACGCTCGCGCGGCTCGGCAAGGCCGAGCTGCCGGCGCAGCTCGCGCGCTGGCTCGACGCCCTCGACGAAACGGGGCGATGGGCGCTCCTGAAACTCGTCACCGGCGCGCTGCGCATCGGCGTCTCGGCGCGGCTCGCGAAAACCGCGGTGGCCGCGCTCGGCGGCAGGGACCCCGACGAGATCGAGATTCTCTGGCCGGCGCTCACGCCGCCTTATCTCGATCTCTTCGCCTGGGTCGAAGGCCGCACGGAAAAACCGCTCGTCGCCGATCCGGCCCCGTTCCGCCCGCCCATGCTCTCGCACGCGATCGAGGCGGGCGACTTCGCCAAGCTTGACCCGGCGGACCATGTCGCGGAATGGAAATGGGACGGCATCCGCATCCAGGCGGTCGCCGGAACGCGCCCGGACGGACGGCGCATCGCGCGCCTCTATTCGCGCACCGGCGAAGACATTTCGCACGCCTTTCCCGACCTCGTCGACGCGTTCGCCTTCGACGGCGCGCTCGACGGAGAATTGCTGATCATGCGCGAGGGCGAGGTGCAGTCGTTCGGCGTGCTGCAGCAGCGGCTCAATCGCAAGACGGTCACCGCGCAGCTCCTCGCCGAGTTTCCCGCCCATCTGCGCGCCTATGACCTCCTGGCCGAAGGCGACGAGGATTTGCGCGGCGAACCGCTTTCGGCCAGGCGAAGCCGGCTCGAAGCGCTTGTCGCGCGGCTCGCCTCGCCGCGCATCGACCTCTCGCCGCTCATCCCGTTCGCCCATTGGGAAGCGCTCGCCGAAGCGCGTGCGAGCCCGGCCGCCGCCGGCGCCGGCATCGACGCCGACGCGATCGAAGGCGTGATGATCAAGCGCCGCGAGGCGCCCTATCTGCCCGGCCGCCCGAAAGGCCAATGGTGGAAATGGAAACGCGATCCGTTCGTGATCGACGCCGTGCTGATGTATGCGCAGCGCGGCCATGGCAAGCGCTCGTCCTACTATTCCGACTACACCTTCGGCCTGTGGACCGCAGGCGAGGAGGGCGAGGAACTCGTGCCGGTCGGCAAGGCCTATTTCGGCTTCACCGACGCCGAGCTCGCCGAGATCGATCGCTTCGTCCGGCGCAACACGGTCGACCGCTTCGGCCCGGTGCGCGAGGTCGCGCATGAGCGCGGCCGCGGGCTCGTCTTCGAAGTCGCCTTCGAGGGTCTGCAGCGCTCGACGCGCCACCGCTCCGGCATCGCGATGCGCTTTCCGCGCATCAGCCGGCTGCGCTTCGACAAAGAGCCGGGCGACGCCGACCGGCTGGAAACGCTGCTGCATATGCTGGAGGCGGCCGAGCGGACGCCCTCTTCGGGCGGGCGCGTCACCGACGCGGCGGCGGCGCGCACCGGGCGGCGCAAGCGCGGGTGAGCCGCGCTATGCTATAAGCTCCCGCTCAGATTCGCCGGAGCCGTGCAATGTCCATCCCCGAACGCCAGCTCTCCAGTCCCGAACGCCAGGCCACCCATCGCGATCTCGCCCGTTTCCTCGGCGGATCGCCCTTGTCCGTCGGGGTGCGGCTCGTGCTTCTGTCGATCCTCGTCGGCGTAATCCTGTCGACGATCGGGCTCGATCCGCTGGACATCGTCCACAGCATCGAGGCCCTGGTGCGCTCCGCCTGGGACATGGGCTTCGACGCGATCATCTGGGTATGGCGCTATTTCCTGCTCGGCGCGGTGCTGGTCATCCCGATCTGGCTGGTGGTGCGGCTGACCAGGAGCGTGAGCCGGTGAGGAAGCGGCCGCCCGGGCGCTTCTCGCCCAGGCAGGATTGTTGTTGATCAGGGGGTGTGGATATCTGGCGCGCTCAGGCTAAAATTCCTATAATCCCCACCATCGCCTAACCCCCCTTGGCGCAGCCGCTGCGCGGGAGGTCGCCCGATGCTGACACACGCCCAAATCTGGACGGCGCTCGACCGCCTGGCCGCCCGGTCCGGCCTTTCGGCCTCCGGGCTCGCCAAGCGCGCAGGCCTCGACCCGACGACGTTCAACAAGTCGAAGCGCGTCACGCCGGATGGGCGGGCGCGCTGGCCCTCGACCGAGTCGGTGGCGAAGTCGCTCGCCGCGACCGGGGTGACGGTCGAGGAGTTCGTCAAGCTGATCACCGACGCGTCGGGCCATGCCGAGCAGGCGGTGCCGCTCATCGGCTTCGCGGAAGCCGGCGCGGGCGGGTTTTTCGACGACGGCGGCTTTCCGGTCGGCAAGGGCTGGGACGAGATTCCGTTCCCCGCGGTCGAGGACGAGCACGCCTATGCGCTGGAGATTTCCGGCGACTCGATGCAGCCCGCCTATCGCGACGGGACCGTGATCATCGTTTCGCCCTCCGCCCCGATCCGCCGCGGCGACCGGGTCGTGGTCAAGACGAGGGACGGCGAGGTGATGGCGAAGGAGCTGAAGCGCAAGACGGCGAAGACGCTCGAGCTGAAATCGCTCAATCCGGAACATACCGACCGCGCGCTGTCGGCCGAGGAGGTTTTATGGGTGGCCCGCATCGTGTGGGCCAGTCAATGAGCGACGTCGCCGCCGCGGGCGAGGGCTATGTGCACGGCTATTCCGGCCGCGAGAGCCAGCGGCTGCTCGACCAGGCCTCGACCCTCGCCGAGCTGCTGCACTGGGACACGGTCTATCCCGAAGGGAGCGCGGTGCTGGAAGCGGGCTGCGGCGTCGGGGCGCAGACCGTCACGATCGCCCCGGCGAGCCCGCGCGCGCGTTTTACCTGCGTCGACATTTCGGCGGAATCGTTGCGGGCCGCGAAGATGCGCATCGACGGCGCGGGCATCGGCAATGTCGCGTTTCTCCAGGCCGATCTGTTCAATCTCCCGTTCCGGCCGCACAGCTTCGACCATGTCTTCGTGTGCTTCGTGCTCGAGCACCTGCGCGATCCGCGCGACGCGCTCGTCCGGCTGCGCGGACTGCTGAAGCCCGGCGGCTCGATCACCGCGATCGAAGGTGACCACGGCTCGACTTATTTCCACCCGGACAGCGCGGCCGCGCAGCGCACGGTCCGGTGTCTGGTCGATCTCCAGGCCCGCATGGGCGGCGACGCGCTGATCGGGCGGCGGCTCTATCCGCTGCTTTGCGCGGCGGGCTTTGAGGCCGTCACGGTGTCCCCGCGCATGGTCTATGTGGACGCCAGCCGGCCGCAGCTCGTCGACGGTTTCACCAGGAACACGTTCAACGCCATGGTGAAAGGCGTGCGCGCGGCGGCGATCGCCGGCGGGCTCATCGACGCAGCCGCTTGGGAGCAAGGCATTCGCGATCTCGACCGCACGACCGAACCGGACGGCGTTTTCTGCTACACCTTCTTCAAGGCGGTGGCGACGACCTGACCGACGCCGCCGCCGGCGTTTTCTGCGCCATTCAACTTGCGGCGAAACTGGGCTAGAGGAGCGGCGCTGTCCGCGCTTGCAGCAGGAGGATCGCAAATGGAACTGGATCGGCGTCGCGCGCTGACGTTCTTTGCCGGACTTGCCGCCTGCCCATTGTGCGCGTCCGGCGTGCTCGCCGGCGAGGGCGCGCACTGGAGCTACGAAGGCGCGGAGGGACCCGCGCATTGGGGCGCGCTCGACGCCGCGAGCCGCGTCTGTTCCATCGGCTCGCAGCAATCGCCCATCGACATCGGCGCCACCATCCGCGCCGAGCTTCCGCCGCTGAAGATCGAATGGGCGAACAGCGTCGACGCCATCGTCAATAACGGCCACACGATCCAGCTCAATGCCGGGGCGGGCTCGACGCTGTCCCTCGGCGAGGAGCAGTACCGGCTGGTGCAGTTCCATTTCCACCGGCCGAGCGAGCATCTTATCGACGGCAAGCGTTTCCCGATGGAAGCGCATTTCGTGCACCAGCACACATCCGGCGCGCTTGCGGTGATCGGCGTGCTGATGGCGACGGGCCGCGCGAATCCGGCGTTCAACAAGGTGGTCACGACCATGCCGGACAAGGAAGGGCCCGCGGTGAAGGCCGATCCCGCGATCGATCCGAACGGCCTGCTGCCCGGCGATCTCGCCTACTACCGCTATGCCGGGTCGCTCACGACGCCGCCCTGCGCGGAAACGGTCGAGTGGCTCCTGCTCACCGAGCCGGTCGAGGTCGCCGAGGCGGATGTCGCCGCGTTCGCAAAGCTGTATCCGATGAATGCGCGGCCGGCGCAGATGGACAATCGCCGATTCGTGCTGCGGTCGGGGTGACGGCCGCTGCCGCTTGCACGCATACACAAATGGCGGCGAATGAACTCCGCCGCAGCGCCGCTCACGCGCTCCGCGCGAGCGCGCCGTCGATCATGTCGATGGTGTTTTTCAGGCCGTAGATCGCGACGAACGAGCCGAAGCGCGGCCCCTTCTCCTGCCCGAGCAGCACCTGGTAGAGCATGTTGAACCAGTCGAGCGACACGCCCGGCTTGCCGTCCTTCGCCTTGCTCTTGCCCGATGTGTCGAGGAACGGCTCGCGCCGCCCCACCTCGTAGACGACCTCCTGGATTCTCTCCGCCGGCGCATCCTCCGGCAGTTGCGAGAGCGCGTCGCGCAGATCGATCAGCGCCGCGCGCTCCGGATCGGTCGGCTCGCGAAACCGCTTCGCCGGCAGCACGAAGTCGCGGAAATAGTGGATCGCGTATTCGACGCGATCGCGCAGCTTGGGATGCGACTCCTTCGTCACGCCCGGCCAGTAGCGCCCGATGAATCCCCACAGCGTCTCGGCGCTCTCGGCGTTCGACGCCGACACGAGATTGAGCAGCATGGTGAAGGAGATCGGGACGTCGGCCGCGGGCGGGTCGCCGGCATGGATATGCCACACCGGATTGGCGAGCCGCGCGCGGGCGTCCTGCCGCGCATAGGCTTCGAGATTCTGCTGATACTCGTCGACATGGCGCGGGATCACATCGAAATATAGCCGCTTCGCCGCCTTCGGCTCGCGATACATGAACAGCGAGAGCGACTCCGGGCTCGCATAGCGCAGCCACTCGTCGATGGTGAGGCCGTTGCCCTTGGACTTGGAGATTTTCTGCCCCTCCTCGTCGAGGAAGAGCTCGTAATTGAAGCCTTCGGGCGGCGCGCCGCCGAGCGCGCGACAGATCGCGCCGGACAGCTTGACCGAATCGATCAGGTCCTTGCCGGCCATTTCGTAATCGACGCCGAGCGCGACCCAGCGCATCGCCCAGTCGGGCTTCCATTGCAGCTTGCAGCGCCCGCCGGTGACGGGCGTCGTCATGCGCTCGCCCGTGTCCGGATCGTCGTAGGAGATCGTGCCCGCATCGACGTCGCGCGCGACGATGGGAACCTGCAGCACGACGCCGCTGCGCGGGCATATCGGGAGAAACGGCGAATAGGTCTGCGCGCGCTCCTCGCGCAGCGACGGCAGCATGATGTTCATGACCTGATCGAAGCGCGCCAGCACGGTCAGCAGGGCTGCGTCGAAGCGGCCGGAGAGATAGCACTCGGTCGAGGACAGGAACTCGTAGTCGAACCCGAACGCGTCGAGAAAGGCGCGCAGCCGCGCATTGTTGTGCTCGCCGAAGCTCGGATGGGTGCCGAACGGGTCGGGCACCTTGGTCAGCGGCATGCCCAGATGCCGCGCCACCATGTCCTTGTCGGGAATGTTGTCGGGCACCTTGCGCAGCCCGTCCATGTCGTCCGAAAACGCGATCAGCCGCGTCTTGATCTTGTCCTCGGTGAGCACGCGGAAGGCGTGCCGCACCATCGTCGTGCGCGCGACCTCGCCGAACGTGCCGATATGCGGCAGGCCGGACGGCCCGTAGCCGGTCTCGAAGATCACCGCGTCCTTCGGGCGCTTGTTCAGGCGCGCGACCACCTTGCGCGCCTCCTCGAACGGCCAGGCGTTCGACTTTTCGGCGAGTTCGCGCAGCAGCCGCGCGGCGTCTTGGAGCTCAACCGCCGACATTGTCATCTCCCGGAAACATCATCCGCCCTGCAACGATCAGCTTCGTCGCGCCTCGCCGGTCAGAACGGGTTGATGGGAAAGTATTTCAGCCACAGGTCGGCGAACTTGCCTTTCTCCCATAACCGGAACAGCGCCCAGTTCATGGCTTGCCGCAGCACGTCGTTGCCGCGCTTGACGGCGATGCCGATGCCTTCGCCGAAATACCGGCTCTCCACGAAGGGCCCGCCGACAAAGCCGCAGCAATCGCCGGATTCGGTTCCGTTGAGCCAGAAAGCAAGCGAAAACCCGTCGCCGAACAGGAGATCGACATCGCCCCGCTGCAAGGCCGAGCGCGCTTCGTCGGACGTCGGATAGGTCTTCACCTGCGCCTCGGTGAACAGGGTGCGCAGATAGGCCTCGTGCGACGTTCCCGCCACCACCGCCACCGTCTTGCCTTCCACCCGCTCCGGCGTCACGGGATCGCGCATCGCGGCGCGCCGCGCGGCAAAGCGGGCGACCGGCCGGTAGTAGGGATCGCTGAAATCGACCCGTCGGCGCGCTTCGGGCGAGACCGCGATCGAGGCGATCACCGCGTCCGCGCGATTCTCGTTGAGCGCTTCGATCAAGGTGTCGAACCGGCGCATCTGCACGGTGCAATCGACCTTCAATTCCTCGCAGATCAGCCGCGCCAGTTCGACATTGAAGCCGGCCGGATTGCCGTCGGGGCCGGCATAGTTGAACGGCGGGTAATCGACCTCGCTGACGAAGCGGATCAGTGTGAGCCGCAGATCGGGGCGCTCCGGCCGGCGGCGCGGGTCCCAGAAACTCGGGACGGGCACGCCGGGCGACGCGGCCTGTCCGTTCGCTGCCGTCGATCCAAGCGGAACAGGCGCAACCAGGCCGGACAAACCGAGCAGCAGCATCGCGATCAGCCGGCCTTCACGCCGCGCGAGACGACCCCAGGTTTTTGCGAGTCGCATGTTCAACGATACTCCTCTAATCTGAGGTTGTGTCCGGCCGCTTTCGCAAAGCACGAGCCTTATAACCTAATCGGCGCGCCGGATCAGCGCTTAAGCCCGGGGCTTTTGGAATGTCCGAGCACGCCGACCTCCGGCCGCACATTGAGCGGCGCGAGCACGCCTGGATCGAGAGCTTGGGCCCTCGCTTTGCGGACGGATTGCACCCGCGCCGCGGCGCCGGCCGCGCCCTTGTGCATGAACCGGCCGGTCGTTGTCCGGAACTCGACTGCGTGCGGCATCGCTTGCCGGCCGGCGCCATCGCCGCCGCCGAACGCCGCGCCTGCGCGATCGGCGTGACCGCCGAGCGCGTCCTCATCACCTCGGGCCTGCTGACGGAAGAAACGTATATGCGCGCGCTTGCGCAAAGCCTCGGCATGGCGTTCGAGCCGCTCGAAACGCCGCCGCGCGCGGCCTGCCCGGTGAGCGACGAGCGCCTCATTCAGGCGAGCGCGGCCGGCCTTCTCCCGCTGATGATCCGGGAGGGTGAGCTCGCGCTCGTCGTCGCCCCGCGCGGGGTCGCCGCGCGGCGGCTTTGCACGGCGGCAAACGGCTCGCCCGAGCTGCGCCGGCGAATCCGCCTGACCACCGCCGAACGGCTGGCTCGATTTATCGATCGCAACGCCGCCGCCCCGCTCGGCCGGCGCGCGGCGTTCGGCCTGTTGACCAGACGCCCCGATCTCTCCGCAGCCCGCGCGAAGAAACCTGGCCGCTAATCGGACTATTCGCCGCAGCGATGATTGCGTTCGCCGCCACCATCGCGGCGCCCGCGCTGATGGCGACCGGACTCGGCGTTTTCTTCTCCGTGGTCTTCATCGCCTGGATCGCGTTGCGGCTGCTGGGCATGCTTGCGGCGACACGGCCGCCCCCGCCCTTGCCGCGCCGGCCCGACGCCTGCTTGCCGGTCTACACGGTGATCGTCGCGCTTTATCGCGAGGCGGCTGCGGTCGGGCAGCTCATTGCGTCCCTCGACGCGCTGGACTGGCCGCCGGAAAAGCTCGACGTCAAGCTCGTCCTCGAAGCGGACGACGAGGCGACCCGCGCCGCGCTGGAAGCGATGCGGCTCGGCCGGCCCTACGAACTCGTGATTGCGCCCGATGTCGGCCCGCGCACCAAGCCGAAGGCGCTCAACATCGCGCTTCCTTTCGCGCGCGGCGTCTTCGTGACGGTCTTCGACGCGGAGGACCGGCCCGAGCCCGACCAGCTGCGCCGCGCGTTCGAGGCCTTCCTGTCGCATGACGACTCGCTCGCCTGCGTGCAGGCGCAACTCACCATCGACAACACCAAGGACAATTGGCTCACGCGCATGTTCACCGCCGAATATGCAGGTCTGTTCGACGTGCTCCTTCCGGGCCTCGCGCGCCACCGCCTGCCCCTGCCGCTCGGCGGCTCGTCGAACCATTTCCGCGCCGCCGTGCTGCGGGCGGCCGGCGGCTGGGACCCGCACAACATCACCGAAGACGCCGATCTCGGCATGCGGCTCGCCCGGCTCGGCTATGTGAGCAGCGTGATCGCATCGACGACCTACGAGGAGGCCCCGGCGCAATTCTCCGCCTGGCTCAAGCAGCGCCGGCGCTGGTTCCAGGGCTGGATGCAGACCTGGCTCGTCCATATGCGCGCCCCGATCCGCCTGCTGCGCGATCTCGGCCCGGCAGGGTTCATCACGCTGCAGCTTGTCGTCGGCGGCACCGTGCTCGCCGCCCTGGTGCACCCCCGGTTTCTCGCAGCGATCGTGCTGGAATTCACGGCGATCGAGTCCTCGCCCGGCGAAGACTCGAGGGGCAGGCTGTTATCCGCGCTCTATGGCGGCGCCTTCATCGGGGGCTACTTCACGTCGGTGATGCTCGGGCTGGTCGGGCTGGCGCGCCGGCGGCTGTTGTCGACCGCTTGGGTTCTGCTGCTCGTGCCGATCCATTGGCTGCTCCTGTCTCTCGCCGCCTGGCAGGCCGCCTTCAAGCTCGTTCGCGACCCCTATCGCTGGGACAAGACCGAGCATGGCCTGGCCCGGACCTCGCGGAAAGCGCGCCTGGGCGCGAGAGCAGGCGCCAAGCCCGGGAAAGGGCGTATCGTTTCCAGCGATATCCGAATATCATCGGGGGCGATCAAGGCCGCCTGATCGGCCCCACAAGGAGCCGCCGACCGGGCTTCGGATCTGGGCGTTGCCTGCCTGACAAGTCGAGGATTCTCAATGATCAGGACGTTCAGCCTGCGCGTGGTTGCTGCTGTGATTTTCGGCGCGCTCGGTGCGATCGCCGGCCACGCGGCCGATGCGGTCTATCCGACCGGATCGAGGATCGGCCTCGTGCCGGCGAACGGACTTGCGGAAACCGAGCGTTTTCCTGGTTTCGAAGACAAGAGCACCGGGGCGTCGGTTCTCATCCTCGATCTCGCCGCGCAAGCCCTTTCCGAGGCCGCCAAGCAGATCGGCAAGGACGCGCTGAAGCAGCAGGGCATCGTCGAGGAAACCCGCGAGGGCTTCCCGCACCGGAGCGGAAAGGGCACGCTCGTCGCCGGCCGCCAGGACGGCGACCGGAAGTCAAAGAAATGGATCCTGCTGACCTCGATTTTCGATTCGACGGCGCTGATCGTCGTCGAGGTGCCGGACGACGCCGCGAATGCCTATTCGGAGGCCGATGTTCGGGCCATGCTGTCCTCGCTGACCATGCGCGCGAGCGTTCCGATGGAGGAGCAGATGAAGCTCCTGCCGCTGCGCTTCAACGAGCTCTCCGGGATGCGGCCGGTGCGGGTGATCGCCGCGACCGGCGCTATTCTGACCGAGGGGCCGAAAGACACGCTCGAGCCGAGCGAACAGCCGGTGCTGATCGTTTCGATCGGCCGCGGCAGCCCGGAGGAAGCGACCGCGCGGGAGATCTTCGCCCGAAACCTGTTCGCCGGCGTGGGCAATTTCAAAGAGCTGCGAATCATCGGCACCGAAATGCTGCGGCTCGGCGGAGGATTGCAGACCCACCAGCTCTTCGCGGAAGCGCGCGACGTCAAGACCGAAGCCCCCATCAAGCTCGTGCAATGGGTCCGCTTCGGCTCCGGCGCCTATGTCCGCTTTGTCGGAATCGCGCGCTCCGACAACTGGGGCGACGCCTTTCCGCGCTTCCGCGCCGTGCGCGACGGCGTCAATCCGCGCGGGTGACGCCGGTCAGATCGTGCCCTGCGGCGCTTCCTCGCTCGCCGAATTGTCGTTCGCCTGGCCGGGCTCGCGCGGCGCAGCCTTCGGTCCGCCCCGCGCCACCCCGACCAAGGCCGGGCGCAGCATGCGCTCGCCGATCATGAAGCCCGCCTGCATCACGCGGACCACCGTGCCGGCCGGCGACGACGGATCGGGAACCTCGAACATCGCCTGATGCACATTGGGGTCGAACTTCTCGCCCAGCGGGTCGAACCGCTTGATCCCGTGCTTTTCGAGGACCTTGAGCAGTTCGCGCTCGGTCAGCTCGACGCCCTCGACGAACGACGTCATGGCGGGCGAGAGGGATTCGCGCCCCTCGCCTGCGATCGCGTCGAGCGCGCGGCGCAGATTGTCGCCGACGGCGAGCGTGTCGCGGGCGAAAGCCGCGATCCCGTAGGCGCGGGCGTCGGCGACCTCGCGCTCGGTCCGCCGGCGCAAATTCTCCATCTCGGCGAGCGTGCGCAGGAGCCGATCCTTCAGATCGGCGACCTCGGCGGCGAGCGCCTGAGTGGCTTCGGCCGGTTCCGCGCCCGCGGCGTCTTCGAATTCGCCGGCGGCGGCGTGTTCCTTCGACTCTGCCGCGCGCGTGCGGGCCGCGGCGGCGCTTGGCTCGCCGTTGGCGGACTCGGGTCTGCGGGCCTTGTTTTCCGTCATCGGTCCTGTCCGTCTTCTGGGAATGATCCGCCTCGATATCGCCCCGCGAACCGGGAAAATCAAGCCGGCGCAAAGCCCGCGGCGCCCGCGACCTTCTCCATAACCCTGCTTCCTCAGCCGCTTAGGAGCTTGCCGACGATCTTGGCGGTGTAGTCCACCATGGGAACGATGCGCGCATAATTGAGCCGGGTCGGCCCGATCACGCCGATCACCCCGATGATGCGGCCGGCGGCGTCGCGATAGGGCGCGATGATGGTCGAGGAGCCCGAGAGCGAGAACAGCTTGTTCTCCGATCCGATATAGATGCGCACGCCGTCGGCCTGCTCCGCCCGCCCGAGCAGATCGACGAGGCCGCGTTTGGTCTCGAGATCATCGAACAGATGGCGCACGCGCTCGAGATCTTCCAGCGCCCGGAGGTCGTCGAGGAGATGCGCGTGCCCGCGCACGATCAGCTTGCGCTCGTCGCTGTCGCCTCCCGACCAGCTCGCAAGACCCGCTGCGACGATCCGCTGGGTAAGCTGGTCGAGTTCGGCGCGGCTGGCTTCGAACGCCCTTTCCAGCTCGCCTCTGGCCTCCATCAGCGTCAGGCCGCGGATATTCCGGTTGAGGAAGTTCGACGCTTCGGTCAGCGCCGAGCTCGGCAGCCCGGGCGGCAGCATGACGATGCGGTTCTCGACCTGACCGTCCTCGGCGACCAGCACCACCAGAGCGCGCTCCGGCTCGAGCCGGACAAACTCGATATGCTTGAGGCGCAGGTTGGATTTGGCGGTGAGCACGACGCCGGCGGCGCGGGTGAGGCCCGACAGCATGCCGGAGGCCTCGATCAGGACGTTTTCCATCGATTGGCCGGCCGCCTTGACCTGCACGTCGATCGATCGCCGCTCCTCTTCGGCGAGATCGCCGATCTGCATCAAGGCGTCGACGAAGAACCGCAGGCCCAGCTCGGTCGGCAGCCGGCCCGCCGACGTGTGCGGGGCGTAGATCAGCCCCACCTGCTCTAGGTCCTGCATGACATTGCGGATCGAGGCGGGCGACAGGGTCATGGGAATGAGGCGCGACAGGTTGCGCGACCCCACGGGCTCGCCGGTCGCGAGATAGCTCTCGACGATCTGGCGAAAGATTTCGCGCGAGCGCTCGTTCAATTGGACGAGGCTTCCTTCGCTCGCCCCGATCGGCACATCCTGGGGCACTGGCTGCCTCTCCTTGGCTCTTCTCCTACAGAATTGTCCCTGCGCGCGCGCGAGTTCAAGCGGGCACTTGCCGCTTCCGGTCGGCCAACCTACAACGAGCCATCGACCTGCCGATCCGACATTCACGCGCAGGAGAGGAAAAACAATGCGGCCGAGCCACCGACAGCCTGACGAGCTGCGCGCGATTTCGCTCGAACGCGCCGTCGTCAAATATGCTGAAGGCTCGTGTTTCGTGAAGTTCGGCGACACCCATGTGCTGGTCACGGCGACCCTCGAGGATCGGCTGCCGCCCTGGCTCAAGGGTCAGGCGCGCGGCTGGATCACCGCCGAATACGGCATGCTGCCGCGCGCGACGAGCGAGCGCACCCGACGCGAAGCCGCCGTCGGCAAGCAGAACGGCCGCACGGTCGAAATCCAGCGCCTGATCGGGCGGAGCCTGCGCGCCGTGATCGACCTCGAGGCGCTCGGCGAGCGGCAGATCACGATCGACTGCGACGTCATCCAGGCGGACGGGGGCACCCGCACCGCCTCGATCACCGGCGCCTGGGTCGCCCTGCATGACTGCCTCGGCTGGATGAAGGCGCGCGACATCCTGCGCGGCGAGCCCATCCGCGATCACGTCGCGGCGGTGTCGTGCGGCATCTGCCATGGCAGCGCGGTGCTCGACCTCGATTACGCCGAAGACGCCGACGCCGACACCGACGCCAATTTCGTGCTGACCGGCACAGGCGGCATTGTCGAAATCCAGGGGACGGCGGAGCGCACACCGTTCACCGAGACGCAGTTTCTGGCGCTGCTCGCGCTCGCCCGCAAGGGCGTCGGCCGGCTGATCGAGCTGCAGAAGATGGCGGTGATGTGAACGAGCGCGCGCATCGTCCGATCGTCGGGCGGCTCGTGATCGCGAGCCACAATCCCGGCAAGCTCAGGGAGATGCGGGAACTGCTCGCGCGCTACGGCGTCATCGCGGCGTCGGCCGGCGAATTGGGCCTGCCGGAACCGGAGGAGACGGACACGAGCTTTCGCGAGAACGCGGCGATCAAGGCGACGAGCGCGGCGCAGACTTCCGGCCTGCCCGCCTTCGCCGACGATTCCGGGCTGGTCGTCGACGCGCTGGGAGGGGCGCCGGGCATCCACTCGGCGCGCTGGGCCGGCCCAGACCGGGATTTCGCGCGCGCAATGGCGGACGTCGAACGCCAGCTTGCGGCGTGCGAGGCGAACGCGCCCGCCGCACGCCGGGCGCATTTCGTCTCCGCGCTCTGCGTCGCCTGGCCGGATGGACATTTGGAGGAGTTCGAGGGCCGCGTCAGCGGGCAGATCGTCTTTCCCCCGCGCGGCGGCATGGGGTTCGGCTATGACCCGATCTTCCTGCCGGACGGATATGACCGCACCTTCGGCGAAATGACCGGCGAGGAGAAGCACGGCCTGCCCCCGCACGGGCGCGGCCTGTCGCACCGCGCCCGGGCGTTTCTCAAACTTGCGGAGGCTTGTCTTGAGCGGCGCTGAGGCTGGCCTCGTGACACGCCTTGGTCGGAACGCGCGCCCGGGCGCGCCGGGCTTCGGCGTCTACATCCATTGGCCGTTCTGCCTCTCGAAATGCCCTTACTGCGACTTCAACAGCCATGTCCGCCACGGCGGCGTCGACGAGACGCGTTTCGTGCATGCCTATACCGACGAAATCGCGACGACGGCGGCGTGGACGCCCGGAAGGACCGTCTCCACGATCTTCTTCGGCGGGGGCACGCCCTCGCTGATGCAGCCGGCGAGCGTCGCCGCCATTCTCGATGCCGTCGCCCGGCGTTGGACGGTGGCGCCCGATGTCGAGGTGACACTTGAGGCGAACCCGACCAGCGTCGAGGCGGAGCGCTTCCGCGGGTTCCGCAGCGCCGGCGTGAACCGCGTCTCGCTCGGCGTGCAGGCGCTCGACGACGCGGCGCTCGCGGCGCTCGGACGGACGCACAGCGTCGCGGAAGCGCTCGCCGCCGTCGCCGTCGCGCGCAGCGCGTTCGCGCGGTACTCGTTCGACCTGATCTATGCGCGGCCGGGCCAGACGCCCGCGCAATGGCGGGCCGAGCTTGCGCGCGCGATCGCGGAAGCCGCCGAGCACCTGTCGCTCTATCAGCTGACGATCGAGCCGGACACGCCGTTCGAGGCGCTTCACCGCACGGGCCGGCTTGTCGTTCCCGACGAGAACACGGCGCGCACGCTCTACGACGTGACGCAAGAGACGTGCGACCGCGCCGGCTTGCCGGCCTATGAAGTGTCGAACCACGCCCGGCCGGGCGCCGAGTGCCGGCACAATCTCGTCTATTGGCGCTATGGCGAATATGCCGGCATCGGGCCGGGCGCGCATGGCCGCCTCAATATTGCCGGCAAGCGATACGCAACCGCGACCGAGAAGCGGCCTGAAGCCTGGCTTTCGCTTGTCGAGGAGAAGGGAGACGGGTTGGTCGAGAACGAGGCCTTGCTGCGCGCCGCCCAGGCCGATGAATTCCTGCTGATGGGCCTGCGCCTCGCCGAGGGTATCGATCCGCAGCGTTACGCCGAGATCGCCGGCAGACCGCTCGATCTCAGCCGCATCGCCGATCTCATGGGCTATGGATTTGTCGAGACCGCGCCCGACGGGCGGCTGCGGGTGACGCGCGCGGGCTTTCCCGTGCTCGACGCCGTCGTCGCCGACCTCGCCGCATGATCCTCTTTGGATCGACGCACGCGGGGCGATGCGCCTGTCGCCGGCGGCGCGCACCGGTGCAAGCGGGCCGGCCCTTTCCCTTGACACCCTCCGGAACGCGCACCTAAATGAGCCTGTTATCGCTGCTCCCGCAGGATCGGGAGCACGCGCGGGGCCGTAGCTCAGCTGGG